>CAXQZJ010000066.1:0-21272 GCA_964228145.1 Alteromonadaceae bacterium
AAAATTCATGCGAACCACGTTGGTCCCTGCCTTGAGGATTGCCCGAATTTGCTCTTCGGTATCAGTAGAAGGGCCCAGTGTAGCGACTATTTTTGTTCTGCGGTGCATCATAGTGTGACGTAACCTTAGGTTAGGAGTGAACCTTTTGTTGTAAATTAATTACACAATTCTATACCAAGCGCGCCGTAATGGGAATCCGTTGTCGACGTTTGCCGGTTAAATTTTTGTTAAAGTGTAGAGGGTTTGTGTCTCTGGCACAAAAAAAGGCACGCCTTGGTGCCTTTTTGTGGATAGACAGTTACTTGTCAAAGCGCGAACCGCGCAGGGTATCTTTAACGCGCTTAAGATTCTCGCGAAACCGCGGACCTCTGCGTAAGGTAAATCCTGTGGCTAAAATATCAAGCATCACTAATTGTGCAATCCTAGAAGACATGGGCATGTACATGTCGGTATCTTCCGGCACTTCCAGCGCTAGAATCATGCTGCATTCTTTTGCCAGCGGTGAATCTTTTGCTGTCATGCCCACCACGGTTGCACCGTTAGCCCTGGCGATCTGGGCAACTTCCACCAGTGGTTTGGTTCTGCCGGTATGGGAGATCAGCACCACCACATCACCTTCGGTGCAGTTCATACAGCTCATGCGCTGCATTACCACATCATCAAAATATACAACCGGCACATTAAAACGGAAAAACTTGTTGAGTGCATCGTGGGCAACTGAAGCTGACGCACCGAGCCCGAAGAAAGAGATTTTTTGGGCCTGAGTTAATAAGTCTACCACCCGGTTGACCGTAGTAATGTCAACGGACTGCCGGGCTAAATCCAATGACGCCATGGTCGATTCAAAGATTTTTTTCGTGTACTCATCCGGGCCGTCATTTTCGTCGACGTGACGGCTAACATAAGGTGTGCCGTTGGCCAGACTTTGCGCCAAGTGTAACTTAAAATCAGGAAACCCTTTGGTGTCTAATCGACGGCAAAAGCGGTTGACCGTGGGCTCACTGACATTGGCTTGGCGAGCCAAGGTCGCAATGCTGCTGTGGATGGCACTTTGCGGGTTAGCCAAAATTGTTTCCGCGACTTTTTTCTCTGATTTACTCAACTGACCGTGGTATTCAGAAATTTTGTCCAAAATATTCATATTTGTGGTTTTTCCAACATCAAGCCGTGTAATGGTAACGAAAGTTACAAACAGCGAAGCACTTCAATTGGGATATAAGGCTACATCATGGGGCGTTTCGGGTAAATTGAAATGTTAAATGTTGTAAAATTACATCAAATGGGATTAACTAGTGTCATGTAGGCAGGAAACTTAGTTTTTTCTGTTGTAGACTTATCGCCTAAAAATCGTAACAACACGACCAGGGTATTGCATGTCAGTGAACACTAAATTCGAAGCTTGTGACTTTGTATTGTACGGAACCCGAGGTGACCTCGCACGCCGCAAGTTATTGCCATCTCTCTATCAGCTGGAGAAAGCCAATCTGATTCACGCGGATACGCGTCTTATTGGTGTTGCAAGGCAAGAAGCGAGTGCCGAAGATTACGCCCAACTTGTCGATGAAAACATTCGTAAATTCACCAAAGAAGCAATTTGTGAGGACAGCCTGGAGCGGCTTAAAAAGCGCTGTGCCTATGTTCAGCTCGATTTCACCGATATGCAGGCTTATAAGGCGTTAACGGACTTCACTGATAAAGATCGCGTGATGGTTTGTTACTTCTCTACACCTCCGTCTGTGTTTAGCGATATTTGCCGTGGTATGAAATCCGCCGGCGTTATTGATGACTCTGTGCGGGTCGTGTTGGAGAAACCCATTGGCCACGACCTGGAATCCTCCCAGGTTATTAATAACCAGGTCGCCGAGTTTTTCAACGAATCACAGATTTACCGTATCGACCATTATTTAGGCAAAGAAACGGTACTGAATTTAATCGCATTACGGTTCGCCAATTCGTTATTTACGAATAATTGGGATCATAACTGCATTGACCATGTGCAAATTAGTGTTGCCGAATCGGTGGGTATTGAAGGACGTTGGGGATATTTTGACGAAGCCGGACAAATGCGAGACATGGTGCAGAACCACCTGTTGCAAATTCTCACCCTGATTGCGATGGAGCCACCGGCTACGCTGGATGCTGATAGCATCCGGGATGAAAAGCTAAAAGTGCTCAAAGCCCTGCGTCCAATCAACGCCAGCAATGTAAGAGAAAAAACAGTTCGGGGCCAATACACCAAAGGCTTTGTAATGGGCCAAGAGGTGCCGGGTTATCTTGAGGAAGAGGATGCGAATACGCAGAGTCAGACCGAGACCTTTGTTGCACTTAAAGCAGAAATCGACAACTGGCGTTGGGCCGGTGTGCCTTTTTATCTGCGCACTGGAAAACGCTTACCGTCTAAGGTCAGTGAAGTCGTTATCTATTTCAAGCGTCAGCCTCACAACTTATTCAGTGACAGCTTCCCAGAGCTGCCGCCCAATAAACTTAAGATTCGGTTACAGCCAGATGAAGGCGTAGAAATTACGGTAATGAATAAGCTTCCGGGTTTGAATAACACTAAATCAATGGATTTACAGAAAACCAAGCTTAACCTGAGTTTTTCAGAAACCTTTAAAGACGAACGTATTGCAGATGCATACGAAAAACTTTTGCTCGAAGTGATGATGGGCAACCAGGCGCTGTTTGTTCGACGAGATGAAGTTGAGGCAGCATGGGGGTGGGTCGATGGCATCATTGAAGCCTGGCAGCAAAGTAAAGAGCCGCCTGCGCCATACCAAGCGGGTTCTTGGGGGCCGGTGGCATCTATCGCTTTGTTAGCCCGTGAAGACCGTGCCTGGTACGAGACGAAGTAGGAATTACATGAAACACACTGAATTTGAAAGTCGCGATGCATTAAATAGTGCTTTTGCGCAGAAAATTGCCTCCTTGCTAAGTGAGGATGTTGAACAACACGGTCAGGCCAGTTTGCTGGTATCTGGCGGTCGAACACCGATTGACTTATTCAAAGCATTGTCACACACACCGCTTGCCTGGGATAAAGTGACCATCAGTTTAGCGGATGAACGCTGGGTGAGTATCGAAGACGATGCCAGTAATGAAAAGCTGGTGCGCACCCACTTATTACAAGCTCACGCGAAAGCTGCGACTTTTGTGTCTTTGACTACCCGCGACACTGATGCTGAACAAGGTATCGCAGAAGTTGAACAGCGTGTTAATCAGATCAAGCAACCTTTTACTGTTGTTATTTTAGGTATGGGCGAAGATGGTCACACCGCGTCGTTGTTCCCGTGCTCAGCGCAACTGGCTGATGGTTTAAATATGCAATCCGGACACAAATTGATTGCAGTGACTCCCACCACAGCGCCTCATCAACGCATTTCCTTCACGCTGCCGGCACTGGTAAACAGTCAGCATGTTTTTTTACACCTAACCGGTGACAGCAAAAAAGACGTGTTAGAAAAAGCACTGGCTGGCAATGATGAACACGAAATGCCAATTCGCGCCGTGCTGTCACGTTGTGATGTTGAGTTAATGTGGGCGCCGTAGGAGATTTATATGAATTCAATTATTCAGGAAGTGACCGACAGAATTATTCAGCGTAGCGAACAAGGGCGAGCTGCGTACCTGAAAAAAATTAACCAAGCACGTAAGGACGGGCCTCATCGTGGGGTGTTGTCATGTGGAAATTTAGCCCACGGATTTGCTGCCTGTAATCAGGAAGATAAAGCCGATTTGCGTAGTATGACCAAAGCCAACATTGCTATTGTCTCCTCATACAACGATATGTTGTCTGCGCATCAGCCTTATGAAAGTTACCCCCAAGTGATTAAAGACGAAATCCGTCGTCAGGGCAGTGTCGCTCAATTTGCAGGTGGCGTACCGGCTATGTGTGATGGCGTTACGCAGGGCAACCCTGGCATGGATTTGAGTTTGATGAGTCGTGACGTTATCGCGATGTCGACCGCCGTGGCCTTGTCCCACAATATGTTTGACGGCTCTATGATGCTGGGGATTTGCGATAAGATCGTTCCGGGCCTGTTTATCGGGGCATTATCCTTTGGCCATTTGCCGACTGTGTTCGTGCCGGCAGGGCCTATGCCATCGGGAATACCCAACAAAGAAAAAGCCCGGGTTCGACAGGCGTTTGCAGAGGGCAAAGCAAGCCGTGAAGAATTGCTAGAGGCGGAGGCGCAGTCCTATCACTCTGCGGGTACCTGTACCTTCTACGGTACGGCCAACAGTAATCAGTTAATCGTAGAAACCATGGGGTTGCATTTGCCGGGTTCGTCGTTCGTGAATCCGGGGACTGAGTTGCGCGAGGCATTAACCAAAGCCGCGGCGCGCCAGGTCACACGTTTGACAGATATTAGTGGAAATTATCGTCCAATCGGCGAAATCGTAGATGCCAAAGCGATAGTTAATGGCTTGGTGGCTTTGCTGGCGACCGGTGGTTCGACCAACCATACAATGCACCTGGTGGCCATGGCAAAGGCCGCAGGTTATACCATTAACTGGGATGACTTTTCGGATATTTCCCGCGCAGTGCCTTTATTGACAAGGATTTATCCCAATGGCTCGGCTGATATTAACCACTTTGTTGCTGCAGGCGGTATGGCACTGCTGATTAAGCAATTACTGGATGCCGGCTTGCTACATAACGACGTTAAAACCATCTGTAGTGACAGCTTAGATATGTACACCAAAGAGCCTGTGTTGAATGATGGCGAATTAGAGTGGCGTGACGGTGCCACAGAGTCTTTGGACAAAGACGTGGTTGCCGCTGTTTCATCCCCATTCAAACCTGATGGTGGCTTAGCTGTGTTGGAAGGGAACCTTGGCCGAGCTGTAATGAAAACATCGGCTTTGCGCGAAGGGAAAACCGTAATTAAAGCACCTGCAGTTGTATTTGAAGATCAATTTGAGCTGGATAAGTCATTCCAATCAGGTGAACTAAACAAAGATTGTATCGTAGTTGTCCGTTTCCAGGGTCCCAAAGCGATTGGTATGCCGGAATTGCATCGCCTAACGCCGCCTCTTGGTGTTTTGCAAGACAGAGGATATCAGGTTGCGCTGGTGACGGATGGCAGGATGTCTGGTGCGTCAGGAAAGGTCCCAGCCGCTATTCACGTGACACCAGAAGCCTACAATGGCGGATTGTTGGCGAAAGTGAAAGATGGCGACATGATTGAACTGGATGCGCAAAAGGGCACCATGACATTGTTAGTAGATGAGCAAGAATTAGCTAATCGTGAACCGGTAAAAGCCCAGCTAGAACATCATTTGGTTGGTATGGGGCGAGAAATGTTTACCGGCATGCGTAGCCAGTTGACTGGTGCAGAGCAAGGTGCCTGCTCACTATTTGCGACTCAGGAGCAGCGTGCATGACAGCGAGGTTTGCTGCGGATGTTGGCGGCACCAACATCCGGATTGCCCGCGAGCAAGGGGGCAAGCTATTCGATATAAAGAAGTTTTTGTGCAAAGATTTTGCAGACATTTCGGATGCACTGGGGTTGTACTTTCAGTCATTTCCTGAATATACCTTTTCCGCTGGATGTATCGGCATTGCTTGTCCTGTCAATGGCGACAAGATAAAGATGACTAACCATTTTTGGCAGTTTTCTATTGAGCAAACTCGTGCCAAATTGGGGCTTCAAGAGCTTTTCGTTATCAACGATTATACGGCCGTTTCCATGTCCTTACCGGTACTTTCTGATCATCAGAAGGTGCAAATTGGCGGGGGCCAGGCTCAACCGAACAAACCTATGGCAGTGTTTGGCCCGGGTACGGGGCTGGGGGTGGGCCATTTGGTCCCGGTCACTGAGGGCTGGCAGGCATTGCCAGGCGAGGGCGGACATGTGGATTTTGCCCCGATTGACGATAACGATTTACATATCTGGCAGTTCTTGCGTCGTCATTACCAGCATGTATCGGCGGAGCAGCTAATTTCCGGCCCGGGTATCTTGCAAATGTATCAGGCGTTAGCGGACAAAGCCGGTCAGCCGGCACTTTGCGCTTCCCCGGCGGAAGTGACTAAACGCGCGTTGGATGGCAGCGATGCCACCTGTGTTGAAACCCTAAACCAATTTTGTCGGGTTATGGGAAGTTTTGCCGGTAATCTGGCATTAAATCTAGGTACTTTCGGCGGTGTGTATATCGCCGGGGGGATCGCCCAACGCTTTATCGAATTTATTCAAGCCAGTGATATGCGCCAACGCTTTGAAGATAAAGGGCGCTTCAAAAAGTATGTGAGCACAATTCCTCTGTACATAATCACTGAGCCCGATCATGGCTTACTAGGCGCAGCGGCCTATTTAGAGCAACAATTAAAGGAATCATCATGACTCAATCGTGGACCTTGTCTCCCGCTCAGGTGTTTGCGGCAGGACCGGTTGTACCTGTAATCGTTATTAATCAATTAGAGCATGCAGTACCTTTGGCAAAGGCATTGTTGGCTGGCGGTATCCGGGTCCTGGAAGTGACCTTACGTACGCCGGTAGCGATGGACGCTATTCGCCAAATTGCGCAACAGGTTCCTGAAGCGATTATTGGTGCCGGAACCGTCACCAATGCCCAGCAATTAGCAGAGGTTACCGAGGCAGGGGCCCAATTTGCTATCAGTCCCGGATTGACAGGTAGCTTATTAGAAGCAGCCAATAAAGGGACTATCCCGCTGATTCCCGGCATTTCCTCGATTTCTGAGTTAATGACGGGGCTGGACTATGGTTATGACCACTTTAAATTCTTCCCTGCTGAAGCGGCAGGCGGACTGGCAGCAATCAAATCAATCAGTGGCCCTTTCCCTCAAGTGACGTTTTGTCCCACAGGTGGAATTAGTCCTGCCAATTATCGGGAATATTTGTCACACAAGAGCATTCGTTGTGTTGGGGGCTCATGGGTTGCACCGGAATCCTTAATGAACAATGGTGATTGGCAGGGCATTACTGAACTTGCCCGTAAAGCCGTTGAGGGCGCGACTGAATAGTCGCGCTTCAGCCGTTTCATGTTGTTTTTGCAGAGTATTTCCTATTTAGCTGGTAACTTCCTGCGCAAATACGCTAACCTGATAGCTACACAACTTAATAAGTACGGATGTGTTTACTAATTTTCAGCGTATTTTACTGGATGTTTTAACGTCTCCTGCACTGGATAGTGGTGATCTTGAACAGGCGCGAAGTACACTGGTCGTCGCCGCAGCCAGTGGCCTTGGAATTGGCCGGGCCGGCATCTGGTTGTGGCGTGATGATAATCAGGCGATCGAGTGTGTTACCTTAGCGGACAATCGTCACCAAACCGCCGATCAACAACCCCTATTAACTCGGGAAACGTTTCCTGCCTATTTTGAGGCATTAGATACTGAACGGGTGATTGCAGCTCATGATGCGGCGTCCCACCCTGCGACTCTAGAGTTCACAGAGGGTTATTTACTGCCCAACAATATTACCTCAATTCTGGATTTACCCTTACGTTATCGCGGCAAGGTAGTGGGTATTCTGTGTTGTGAACACATTGGCCCGCAGCGGTTTTGGACTGAGCCTCAGATACAGTTTGCCAGTAGTCTTGCGGATTTGTACGGTCGAGCTCAAAGTGCTGCTCGCTCTCACCAATATCAACAACAACTTGAATTAGCAAAAGCCGAACTTGAGCAAACCGTTCAGCGGCGTACCCAGGAACTTCACGATAAGATTCAATTGCTTAAAGACACTCAGGCTCAGCTGGTAGAACGTGAAAAGATGGCTGCACTAGGCAATTTGGTGGCCGGTGTAGCGCATGAGATTAATAATCCTTTAGGCGTAGCCATTACCGCTGTTACGTCCCATCAGGCCAGCATGGTCTCTATGCAGCAAAAGTTTGAACAGGGGACACTGTCAAGACGAGCTATGGAAGCGTTTTTCGGTTTGGGTAACGAAGCCATTGATGCTGTGTTAAGAAACCTCGACAGGGCCGCGACCTTGGTTCAGAACTTTAAAAAAACGGCCGTGGACCAGTCGGTGTTTGAGCGCGAAACCATAAACTTATGCGATTACCTGGACACGACGCTGTCGAATTTTAAGCCCTTGTTTAAGCGTCATCAGGTTGAGATTGATTTAGACTGTGACGAAAATATAGAAATCACCACTTTCCCGGGTGCATTCGCTCAAATTATTACAAACTTGGTGGTCAACGCTTGTTTGCACGGTTTTGAAAGCACAAACAATAATCAAATTAACCTGAAGGTTGTCGTTGGCGATTCAAACGTCACAATTTGGGTAAAAGATAATGGCCAGGGGATGACCGCCGATATCTTAAAAAAAGCCACACAGCCATTTTTTACTACAAAGCGCTCAGAAGGTGGATCGGGTTTGGGACTATCCATCGTATACAACCTGGTTAATCAAAAACTTAAAGGCAGTATGCAACTTGAGTCCGAGCCACAAAAAGGCACGACGGTGAAACTGTGTTTACCGTTAGACGTAGGTGAGTAGCGCTGCCAAGGAGCGCATATGAAAATCAGAACCCCATTCCCAGTTCTACTTGCGGTTATTTTTTTAGCCGGTTGCAGTAGTTCTATTGAGGATTATTCACCGACTTCTCCGCAGTTTTCACTCAAGAGTTATTTTGATCGGCCAATGGCTGCGTGGGGAGTGCTGCAAGACTACAGCAATAAGATGACTCGGCGTTTTTGCGTTGTTATCGAGCCCACATGGCAGGGAAATCAAGGCACGCTGGATGAAGCATTTTATTTTGCAGACGGTGAACTGCAAACCCGTATCTGGGAAATTGAGCAGGCCGCTAACGGTGATGTGAGCGGTCGTGCTGGTGATGTCATCGATACCGCTTACGGTGAAACCTCTGGATCAGTATTCCATTGGACCTACACATTACGTTTAGCCCTGGATGACTCTGAGTTAGATGTATTTATGGACGATTGGATGTTTCAGTTAGACCAGTACCGTCTGATGAATCGCACTTATATGAAAAAATTCGGCATCACGGTGGCAGAACTTTCAATATTTTTTGATAAGTCTGCGCCCATTGCCAGTTGTGATGATTTTATCGAGGCCCACAATATCGAAGTTAACTAATGGTTTGCTCGAGGGTATGGGAGGCGCCACCGGCGAGTTTCACATCGCCGGTCAGGGCCGTTTCTACACATATCATAGTCAGATAGCCGTCGTCGGTCATATCTTTCATCTCCTGTGACTTTGCCTGCCACGGGTTCCAAACCACTATACTGTCGTGGCCTGACGAGCCAATGTTTATTTGTTGCTCACCATCTATCAGCGTGACGTTACCGCAATAACAATGATGAACCCGGTCGGTTTCGCTATTAATTTGATATACCTCTGGTGTTTCAAATAATTGTCCCTGGCAAAGTTTGTCACTGTACTGCCCCTGCAAGCCGACTAACTTAACGTTTTTGACATCAGACACGGCAAAATAAGTATGCAGAGCTGCGTTTAAAAATGCCGGTTCGCTGTCCAGGTTGGTGGTACGTAGTGTGATTGTCAGTTGCTGGCTCAATGTAACGATGAGCTTTACCGCCAACGCACTGCGAAGCGGCGCTTTGGTTTCGGAGGCGGGTATAAATACCAGCTCCGATCCTGTCGGTAAGTCCCGGTGGGATACCAATGACCACTGCATGGTTCTGGCCCAACCGTGTTGCGGCGCATGGGAATCGGTTGGATGAGGGCCAAACCATGGCCAACACACAGGCACGCCGCCGCGAATAGCGGTGCTACCGTCAGTGATTGCCCGTTCGCTCACCCACAAGCGCTCTATGCCTTTAGCGTTCTTGTATGACAGCAAATGTGCGCCGAATGGCGAAATGCTGATTTGTCCATGTTGATTCGATAATGTGATGACGTCGAGTCCACCGGGCAGGGTGCTATGAGACAGATTGGAGTGTGGCATAAGGACAAGTCTCCTTGGGTGCGAAGAGAGTAAACGGGAGTGTAGCATTGATTCATAAGCATAAAAAAAGCGATATCTACTGATATCGCTTTGTTACTCAAACAGGCTGGTGTATTCAGGCTATGTGAGCTACTAGATCCAACACTTTATTTGAATATCCGATCTCATTGTCATACCAGCTGACCACCTTGACGAAAGTGTCGGTTAGGGCAATGCCGGCCTTTTCATCAAATACCGAAGTACGTGTATCGCCAATAAAGTCCTGAGAAACAACAGGTTCGTCGGTGTATCCGAGTATCCCTTTGAGTTCACCTTCTGACGCTTTTTTCATGGCTTCACATATTGCCTCATAGCTGGCTGGCTTGGCGAGGTTTACCGTCAAATCGACCACCGAAACATCGGCAGTTGGCACCCGAAACGCCATACCTGTCAGTTTGCCATTAAGGGCAGGAATGACCTTGCCCACGGCTTTCGCCGCACCGGTTGAAGAAGGGATAATGTTCTGAGAGGCGCCGCGTCCGCCTCGCCAATCTTTGGAAGAGGGTCCATCAACAGTTTTTTGGGTTGCCGTCATGGCGTGCACTGTGGTCATCAAGCCATCAACAATACCAAAATTATCATTTAGCACTTTGGCAATAGGGGCCAAGCAATTCGTAGTGCACGAGGCGTTAGAAACAATGTCCTGACCGGCATAGTCTTGATGGTTGACGCCCATCACGAACATAGGCGTAGCGTCTTTTGATGGCGCCGAAAGCACCACTTTCTTGGCGCCGGCCTGAATGTGTTTTCTGGCCGTTTCGTCAGTTAAAAATAAGCCGGTAGACTCTACCACCACGTCAACACCAACATCGGCCCAACGCAAATTTGCCGGATCACGCTCAGATGTTACGCGTACGGTTTTACCGTTGACGATAAGTTGACCGTCCTTGACTTCGACACTGCCGTTGAATTTGCCATGCGTGGAGTCATACTTAAGCATGTACGCCATGTAATCTGCGTCGAGTAAATCGTTTATTGCCACCACATCGATATCACTTCGTTCGCATGCTGCTCTGAATACGAACCGACCAATACGTCCGAAACCGTTAATACCTACTTTGATTGACATAAACCACCTTATTCTCGCGTTTTTGCGCTATTTTGATGTAATAAAACTACAAAAATTATGGATCAAAGCCGTTATAGACGCAAATGTTTTAACAATATTGTTTATTTATTACATAAATGGACATGTAGTTTTAAGTTTAGTTCAATACACTGATCCTTTCCCCATAGACCTAGGGTATTGATACCATGAGCTTTAAGTTCAGCATCGAAGCAGGAGAATTTGGTGAGCAGCAATGACAATTGGCGCGAAAAGTTAACCCCCGAAGAGTATCAGGTAACTCGTCAGCAAGGTACGGAACGACCGTTTTCCGGCGCACTTCTGTACGAACAGCGCAGTGGAGACTATTTGTGTAAATGTTGCTCAGCGCCACTGTTTCGTTCTGACGCAAAATTTGATGCGGGTTGTGGATGGCCGTCCTTTTTTCAACAGGCAACAGACAATGTTCTCTACCGGGAGGATCGGTCACACAACATGGTGCGTACTGAAATAGTCTGTAAGCAGTGCGAAGCGCACCTGGGCCACGTATTTGACGATGGCCCGCTGCCAACCGGTCAACGATATTGTGTTAACTCACTGTCATTGTCGTTCCAGCCAGATAAAAAATAATTATTGAAACTTAGTTACAAACTTAACCGTGAGTAGCCGGGATTTTCTATCAATTAGCGACGGCAAGGTCAGACTTCTCTCAGTAACTTTGCTCCATGCGTAGTTTAATTACGTAAATAAGTTGGGTATTTTTCTATAAACAGCTGATTTTGTGAATTTATTTCAAATTTGTCTTTGTGGTAGCAATCCATACAATACGCCGCGTCTGCCCCGTCTGGCAGTGACCCTTCACTTGGTTTTTTACTTAAGGCACAGGAATTATGAATCAGCAGTATGAGCAAGCATTGCAAAGTAGCTGGCAGGAGCGCCAGGAGTATGCGGAGCAGATGCAACCTATCATTGGCAAACTATATCGCAACCATGCCGTTGAAGTGACGATGTTTGGTCGCACCCTGATTGGCGCCAGCACTATCGATATCATTAAAGCACATCGCGCGGTTCGTCAGTATGTTGGTGAAAAGTTGCGTTTACGCGAAACGTTTCCGCTGATTCAGGCTATGGCAGATATGCAACTCGGCGGTGCTGAAGTCGACATCGGTAAGTTGGGTGTGGCGTTTAAAGAACAACCAGCTGGAACGGATCCCAAAGCCTTTATGCAATCGCAACTGGCAAGCATTGTCGGCGCAGGCCACCCGCAAAAACCCCGTGATGTTGTATTGTACGGTTTTGGTCGTATCGGGCGCTTACTTGCGCGCTTGATGATAGAACGTCAGGGGCAGCACAACTTATTGCGTTTGCGTGCCATTGTTGTACGCGGCGGAAAAGACGGTGATCTGGAAAAACGTGCAAGTTTATTGCGTCGTGATTCAGTGCATGGGCCTTTCAACGGCAGCATTACCGTGGATAAAGAGCGCAATGCTATTAAAGCAAATGGTGCCTATATCCAGGTCATTTATGCCAACTCACCGGCAGAAGTAGATTACACACAATATGGTATTAGCGATGCGGTTGTGATCGATAATACCGGTATTTGGCGTGACAAAGACGGATTAGGTCAACACTTGCAATCAAAAGGGGCGGCAAAAGTGTTGCTGACCGCGCCGGGCAAAGGTGATATTAAAAATATCGTGTATGGTGTTAACAATAATGATATCGATAGTAGTGACACCATTCTATCTGCTGCGAGCTGTACCACCAACGCCATCACACCGGTTTTAAAAGCGCTCAACGAAGCCTTCGGGGTGACAAACGGTCACGTTGAAACTGTACACTCATACACCAATGACCAAAATTTAATTGATAACTTCCACAAAGGTGAGCGTCGTGGTCGTAGTGCTGCCCTGAATATGGTGATCACCGAAACGGGTGCGGCCAAAGCGGTGGCTAAAGCGTATCCGCAACTTGAGGGCAAGCTAACTGGAAATGCGATTCGGGTTCCTACGCCGAATGTGTCTATGGCGATTCTTAATTTGCAATTAGGCAAAGAAACCAGCAAAGAAGAAATCAACGACTTTTTGCGTGACCAGTCGCTGTTTTCATCTCTGCAGCACCAGATTGGCTACACAGCATCAACGGAAATCGTCTCGACCGACTTAGTTGGTGCTCGATTTGCCTCAGTGGTTGATTCTCAGGCGACTATCGTCAGCGGTTCAAGAGCGACGCTATACTGCTGGTACGATAATGAGTTCGGATACAGCTGTCAGGTTATGCGGGTTGTTGAAGAAATGGCAGGAGTCAAACTTCCCTCATTACCCAGTGACAAGTAACTACATAAGTGATTAAAACGAAAAAGCGAGCAGTGCTCGCTTTTTTTGTGTCTAAATACTGACAGTAATAACCTGTTGATTTATCGGATATGCGTTACTCACAGTGGTGGCCTGTGATAAATTGTCGGCCTCATTCAACGACATAAAAGTAGTGTTTTTTATGCGAATCAGTAGTAATTTCGATAGCGGTAATATTCGGGTAGTAGAAGCAAACAATCCGGAGAACATCACCCTTGCCATTAATAAAGACAATAACAGTGAATTCTATCAATGGTTTCATTTTCGGTTAGATTCGCAAACCATGGTGAATCATAAAATTACCATCACTGATTTGGCTAAGTCTGCTTATCCTGACGGGTGGGAAGGATACCAAGCCGTTGCGTCCTACGATCGCGAAGAATGGTTCAGAATTGACAGTCACTTCGATGGCAACAATTTGGTGCTGGACTTTGTGCCTGAATATCAAACTACTTGGATAGCGTATTTTGCTCCTTATAGTTTTGAACGTCACCTGGATTTATTGGCTTCGGCACAAACCAGTTTTGACGCCAAGCTGATTAACTTGGGTGAAACCCTTGATGGGCGTGACCTTGACCTACTGCAGATTGGTCAGCCAGACGAAGGCAAGAAAGCCATTTGGATTACAGCGCGTCAACATCCGGGTGAAACCATGGCTGAATGGCTGGTTGAGGGACTGTTAGCCAGATTATTGGACAGCGAAGACGGTGTAGCACGTGCTTTGCTGGATAAAGCGGTGCTTTACGTGGTGCCTAATATGAATCCCGATGGTTCGGTACGGGGGCATTTACGCACTAATGCCGCTGGTATCAACCTGAACAGAGAATGGGCATCACCGAGCATGGATAAGAGTCCTGAGGTCTATCTGGTGCTGGAAAAAATGGCTGAGGTTGGCGTCGATATGTATTTGGATGTGCATGGTGATGAAGCACTGCCTTATAACTTTGTGGCGGGTAGTGAGGGTAATCCTAATTATTGTGAACGTATCGCAACATTGGAAAATCGTTTTAAGCAGGCGCTAATGCAGACCACTCCTGAATTTCAGGATGAGTTTGGTTACCCTAAAGATGCTCCTGGAGAAGCCAATTTAACGGTTGCTTCAAATGCGGTTGGTCATAAGTTTGATTGTCTTGCTTACACCTTAGAGATGCCTTTTAAAGACAATGCGGACTTGCCTGATGCAGCCTACGGTTGGTCGCCTAAACGTTGCAAACAATTGGGTGAAGATGTATTAGTTGCCATCCATGCTGTAGTAGATACACTACGCTAACCTGATCGCCGGGCAAGATGCCCGGCAATATCGCCAGCGACGGTGATAACAATAATAAATAAACAAGGGGTAACAAGGTGGAAGGCTTTCATAATTTTCTAAACCTACTGGACGGCTTTTTGGGCAGTGCGGTGTGGTTTCCGTATGTGTTGCTTGGGGTAGGTCTGTTTTTTACGATTTATCTAAAGTTCCCGCAAATACGTTACTTTAAACACGCATGGAAAGTGGTAACTGGCAAATATGACCGTAAAGGTGCGCCAGGTGATACGACACACTTTCGTGCATTAACCACAGCACTTTCTGGCACGGTCGGCACCGGCAATATTGGTGGTGTTGGCTTAGCGATTTTCCTTGGCGGACCCGCTGCATTGTTTTGGATGTGGGCAACTGCATTCTTAGGTATGACTACCAAATTTGTCGAAGTTACTTTATCACACAAGTATCGGGTAAAAACTGAAGACGGAACCATGGCCGGTGGACCTATGTATTACATGGAACGCCGTCTGAATATGAAGTGGCTGGCCGTGGCATTTGCCGTCGCAACGGTTATCAGTTCTTTTGGTACTGGCAACTTGCCGCAAAGTAATAACATTGCGGCAAGTATGGAAGCTACCTTCGGGATTGATCCGTGGATCGTTGGTAGCGTGCTGGGTATTTTATTAGCGCTGGTTATTTTAGGTGGTATTAGCCGCATCGCGGCGGTAACGTCGAAAGTTGTACCCTTTATGGCTGTGCTGTACATCATCGGTGCGCTGGCGGTTATCTTTGCCAATTTGGAAAACGTTGGTCCGTCATTTGTTTCTATTATTGGTGATGTATTTACCGGTTCTGCGGCAACCGGCGGTTTCCTCGGCGCCAGCTTTGCGTACGCGTTTAACCGTGGTGTAAACCGTGGCTTGTTCTCAAACGAAGCCGGTCAGGGTTCTGCCCCAATCGCCCACGCTGCTGCAAAAGCTGACGAACCCGTTTCAGAAGGCATGGTGTCTATTCTTGAACCCTTTATTGATACTATCATCGTATGTACATTGACCGGTCTGGTGATCCTGTCTTCTGGTGTATGGCATGAGAAACACCAGAATGTGTTTGACCGGGCTGATATGAACATCATCAGCGGTAACTACCTGGAAAGTGACAATACTGATCGCCAGTCTTTATATCATTATCTTAATGATATTGAAGGACACAAAGTTGAGAATTACACAGGTGACATTCAGGTCGTAAACGGAAAAGCAGTTAATGACGGTTTCACTATCATAGCCAGCCGCTCATTTGCCGAGGATGTCGTATTTAGTTTAAGTGCTAACGATGACCTGTACTCTGGTACCCTGAAGGTAGAGAACGGCAATCTGGTTAAGGAAAACATTGTCGTAAGCGGTAAATCCTTGTTGCACTCTGCTGAGCTCACTACGGTTGCTTTCACTAAAGGCTACTTGGGTGATTACGGTCAATATATTGTTTCGGTAGGCTTGTTGCTGTTCGCATTTTCTACCGCAATCGCTTGGTCTTACTATGGTGACAGGGCGATGACCTATCTGATGGGGCCTCGCTCGGTTATGCCGTATCGGGTGATTTATGTCGCAGGTTTTGTCTGGGCATCCTTCTCTGATACCACCGTAGTGTGGGCACTGTCTGCAGTGGCAATTGTAGTGATGACACTTCCTAACCTGTTTGGGATAATGTTATTGCATAAGGAAATGAAACAAACGGTCAAACAATACTGGCAAGACTTCAATAGCCGGAAGGACCAGTAAAGCATTAAGGACAAAGCGGCGAAAGCCGCTTTGTTGTATCTGGAGTAAACTATGGCATTAATTGATTGCCCAGCTTGTAATAAAAAAATATCGGATAAAGCCGCAGTGTGTCCCCATTGCAGCTTTGCGGTGGGTAATGCAGATGCGGAAGATATACTGCGTAAAGCGCGTTACAGCAAATTTAAGAAGAAACAGAGTCTGATGACCCAATCGATGGTTGCCATGCTGATGTTTATTGTAGGGTTTGCGGTAATCTTCTGGGGTGAACCTGAATACAATTCTGTTCAACAGTATTTGGGCATTGGTGGTTGCGTGCTGGGTTTTACCTGGTATGTGATAAACCGGCTGAGATTAATTTTATTGAAAAGGTCTGACTAACCCATGCAATTAGATATTTTGCTCAACAATATGAATGATGAGGTTTATCAGCGGCTTTGTCAGGCGTCAGAAACTGGTAAGTGGCCCAATGGTGAAAAGCTGTCTGAGCAGCAGCGGGAACAATGCTTGCAAGCCGTTATGCTTTATCAGGCAAAAGTATTGAAAACCAATGAACATATGTCGGTCTCAGAGCAAGGAGAAATTGTTCATAAATCTAAAGCCCAGTTACGACGTGAACTCGAACAACAATCGGGTCAAGATCCCATTGCGACCTTTGGTGCTGATGATATTTAAGCGCTTACTGACACAGTACCAGCAACGCCAAGACGAAAGGTTTAATGCACAAACTGTGTGCAAACTAAATCCGTTATTGCCCGCTCAGCGGGCACAGTTACATGAGTTGGCGTTTAATCACAGCGATGTAGCGATCCGAAAAGCTGCACTATTTCGCTTGAATAATATCGGCCTGTGGTGGAAAACCGCTGAAACCGAAAAGTCAGGAAAGTTAAGAGATACGGCATATCAACAGGTCGAACAGTGGTTAATCGGCGAGGGTGATGAGCCCTGCAGTCAAACGCAATGCAGGCGTTTTCTATTCGAGTGTACCAATGTTCGCTTTATTGAGCGTATGCTGCTGGCGTTATCCATGCAGCCCAATCCCGATGTACATCTTATTGAAACGCTCGTTAGCCGTATAAACAAGCCACAACTGGTGCGGCAGATATTTTTTGCTACATCTGACGAGCGGTTACAACAAGCGCTATTGCTTCGTTTTGACGATATTCAAGTGTTGTTGAATGTACTTAAGAAAACGGCCAGTGCTGATTTGTCGGCGCATATCACTGAACGCTTAAATCAACTTATCCATGATCTGCCAGCCGGGCACCGTAAACAGTGGCAGTGGCGGATTGATGCTACCGTTGTTGAAAACAAGTTGAAGTATGCCCATCAAACCGGGCAGGTAAACGGTATCGACGGTTTGATAAAACAATTCGAACAGACCCATCAGTACAGCGGTCATGGAGCTAATGTAAAGCGCTGGAAGCAGCAATTAATCAACCTGAATGAAGGGATTATTTAGTACTTAGCTCACCGCGCAGCGAACGAGGTATTTGCTCACTGATTTGCGTCGCATTTAATCCTTTCGAGAGCAGGTAATGTAGCTTGGCAAGACAAGCTTCAAGCGTCATGTCTTGAGCTGATATCAAGCCAGCTTTATGTAAAGCGCTGCCGTTTGCGTAGCCCTGCATGTTTACCCTGCCTTTCACACACTGAGTACAATTGACTACAGCGATACCTTGCTCTTTAGCACTGCGTAACTGAGCCAACAATGCGGGGTTTTGCGGCGCATTGCCGACCCCGTAACTCAGCAGAATTAGTGCATTCACTGGTTGCAGTATGGCATTGCGAACCACATCGGCACTAATGCCCGGATAGAGGGTGACCACGCCCACCGGTTGAGAGCTTACCGCAGTGACCTCTAATTGCTGGTTCTGGGGCTGGGAAAGGGTTCCCTTGATGACCTCAATATTGATGCCTGCTTCAAGTAACGGCGGAAAGTTCGGTGAATCGAAGGCTGAGAAGCCATCAGCATGAATTTTTTTACTGCGGTTACCGCGTAAAAGCCGGTTGTTAAAGAACAGAGATACTTCTGAAATGGGGTATTCGGCTGCCAAAAATAGAGCATTTAAAAGATTAACTTGTCCGTCAGAACGTAACTCTGCTAACGGAATCTGCGAGCCTGTGACGATAACCGGCTTGGACAGGTTCTCGAACATAAAGGACAACGCAGAAGCGGTATATGCCATCGTATCGGTACCGTGCAGTATGATGAATCCATCATATTGCTGATAATGCTGCTGGATGTCCTGAGCAATCATCTGCCAATGAGCGGGGCTCATATCCGAAGAGTCCATCAGTTCCGGGTATTCATGTATGGTGAAATCAGGCATTTCGGGTCGATGGAATTCAGGCATTTTTGCCAGTGTTTCAGTCAGGAACCCGGGAGCAGGGACATACCCATTCGCCGACGGTCGCATCCCGATTGTCCCACCAGTGTAGGCGATATATATGTGTTTTTTCATGCAGTTAGCCATGCCTTGTAACCTTGAGCCTAGTGTAAACCATGCTCGCATGCATTGTTATATGGCTAAGGTTAAAAACAAAAAAAGCGCCATGATGGCGCTTTTTTTAAGATGATAAATGTTTACTTATCGATTTTATTGAACTTGCGTTGCGCAGGACCGGTATAAAGCTGGCGCGGACGGCCAATTTTCTGTCCAGGCTGGCTAAGCATCTCATGCCAGTGAGAAATCCAACCTACCGTTCTTGCCAAGGCAAAAATACAGGTAAACATATTGGTCGGGATGCCAATTGCTTTCAAAATAATACCCGAGTAGAAGTCTACGTTAGGGAACAGCTTCTTCTCTTTGAAGTAAGGGTCGCTAAGTGCGATACGCTCAAGCTCCATGGCTACATCTAACAATGGGTCGTCGATGCTTAATTCTTCTAATACCTCATGGCAGCTCTCACGCATTACCGTGGCGCGTGGGTCGTAGTTTTTGTAGACGCGATGACCGAAGCCCATTAAACGGAACGGGTCACTCTTGTCTTTTGCACGTTCGATAAACTCAGGGATTCGATCAACACTGCCGATCTCTTCCAGCATATTCAGACATGCTTCGTTGGCGCCGCCGTGTGCCGGACCCCATAATGAAGCAACACCCGCAGCAATACATGCATAAGGGTTAGCGCCTGAAGAACCTGCCAAACGCACAGTAGAAGTCGATGCGTTCTGCTCGTGGTCCGCATGCAAAGTGAAGATGCGATCCATAGCACGGGCAACCGCCGGGCTGATTTTGTAGGGTTCGGCGGGAACAGAGAACATCATGTTCAGGAAGTTTTCTGCATAGCTGAGATCGTTACGCGGATAAACAAAAGGTTGTCCAATATTGTATTTATACGCCATCGCCACCAGTGTCGGCATTTTCGCAACCAGACGATAAGCGCTGCGTAAACGTTGTTGTGGATCAGAAATGTCCAAATCCGCATGGTAGAACGAAGACATCGCACCGACTGTGCCACACAACATTGCCATAGGGTGGGCGTCGCGTCGGAAACCACGGAAAAAGTTATTTACTGAATCATGCACCATGGTGTGGCGAGTGATCGTATTTTTGAACTCTGCATATTGTTCCTGGTTTGGCGCTTCACCGTGCAACAGCATGTAGCACACTTCCAGGTAGTCAGCGTCACGGGCTAACTCTTCGATAGAGTATCCACGGTGTAACAGTACACCTTTGGCTCCATCAATAAATGTAATCTCAGACTCACAGGAACCTGTTGCCATGAAGCCTGGGTCAAAGGTGAAGTAGCCAGTTG
Source organism: Alteromonadaceae bacterium (assembly GCA_964228145.1). Taxonomy (GTDB): domain Bacteria; phylum Pseudomonadota; class Gammaproteobacteria; order Enterobacterales; family Alteromonadaceae; genus Pseudobowmanella. The sequence goes on from CAXQZJ010000066.1 coordinate 20,110, forward strand.
CGCCTAAACTACGAACGTCGATGACCGGATGGCCTGCTGTACCTTCCATTACCGGTAGTTCTACTTCTTTATCACCAACCTTCAGAATGGCTTTGGTGTCTGCCATAAGATTATCTCCTCAAGGAATATTTTTTGGCCAGGGCCTTTAAAAATAGCCGCTATTTGTACTTAGAATGTGGTCACAAGTCAATTTTAATACGTTTATGGTGAATATTTATCCAATTGCTACCAAGGTAGTATGGAAACCGAACAAATGTAACTATCTAATTTGGAACATAAATTGTATTTGCGCCAAGTGCTGGATATACTTCCGTTGATTATCAGGCGTGTGCAGACAGATCCAACTGGACATTCTGCAAGTATGTCCGATAGTCGGGTTAATACCCTACAATGGTGTCGGCGGATCATTACCGCACAGACAAACGACATTAATCAGTCCCACAGGACAAAACAGGCAACAATTGTGAAAAAGCAAAGACCGGTAAATTTAGAACTCAACACGATTAGCTTTCCACCCTCTGCCATTTCCTCCATTTTGCACCGTGTAACGGGTGTTGCTCTATTCTTTGCACTGATCTTAGTGATTGGTGCGTGGGCGATCTCGTTAACTTCAGCTGAAGGCTTTGCGAGTGTGCAGAACGCGATGAACGGATGGTTCGGAAAAGTAGTAGCGATTGGCACGCTTTCGGCTCTGTCATATCACATTCTTGGCGGACTCCGTCACATGGTGATGGATATGGGTCATTGGGAAGAGCTGCAATCCGGAAACACCAGCGCCAAAGTCATTATCGTACTTTGGATAGTATTGACCGTCGTCGCAGGAGTCGCAGTATGGTAACTAACCAGGCATCCCTGAAGCGTAATGGCGTTCAGGATTATATTTCGTTAAGAACAACCGCATTAATTATTCTGGCTTTTAGCATTTATATGCTGTGGTTCTTCTGTACAACGGCAGAAGTGACCTACGCAGTTTGGACCGCATTTTTCTCAGGCCTGGGTACTAAAGTGTTCACCCTGGCTGCACTGATCTCCATCATGATCCATGTGCGTATCGGTTTGTGGCAGGTGCTGACTGACTACGTCAAGCCGCATGCTGTTCGTGTCACTATCCAATTTTTATTAAATCTGCTGGCGTTTGTCTACGTGGCGGTAGGTTTATTTGT
>CAXQZJ010000067.1:0-8476 GCA_964228145.1 Alteromonadaceae bacterium
TTTTATCCATTTCTGACATTTGTGCATTGGTGCCGTGTGGTTTTTCGCAAATATTGGTCATGGTGGATGCGTAGATAATATCTATACGAACCGGGGCGTTTGCGGCTAAGTCAAACGACACCAGCAACACGAAGCAAGTGATTACCAGGCAAGTTCGTAATTTTTCGGTCAACGTCTTTTCTCACCGATATTATCTTTTAGGTACTGTTACCCAGGGTAGAGTCGGATGTCAAAAAATCCAGATAAAATGTTAAAAAATATCAGGTTTTTTATTTTTTCTGTGGGTACCGAAAATTTTGTCAAAAAGCGGCAAAGTGATATTAAAATTGAACTGATGCATCTGACCCGGCACATGGTGTTGAATGTGATGCTGTTTAAGTTTTTTCAGACCAGGTAGTGATTCGCTCCAATGTTGTTCAGGTAAGTGATAACTGTAATGACATAGTTCGTATATCAGATAAGTGGCTAATATACCCGTTGCCCATCCAAGGGCTGCTGCGTGCATGTCTATCCAGGTAAGGATACCGAATACAGGAAGGATGACGGCAACAGATACGAGCCAAATCAACCATGGTGGAAAAAACAGCACGCGCCAATCACGTTGAGAGTCACACAACATATTGTGATCTGTAAAAAAGTGGTGATGGTCACCGGTGTGTCGGGCATAAAACAATTTGCCAAGGCGGGACTTTCTGTGACCTAACCAACGATGAATTGCATACTCACCAAAATTACCGAAAATAAGTGCGGTTCCGAGGGCAACAGCGTATTGCGCACTAAGATCAACCGGGGTTTGGTAAAGCAGAGTAAAAATGATTATCGCACTGATAATAACGAGCGCGATATGCCAATATCCTGAATACCAAGCGGGGATTTTGGCGCGATACTGTTCACGAAACTGCTGCTGACCTGCAGTGCCTGCTTTCATGCTTTATTCCTTAAGTAGCGGTCTCAACATAGCTTCAAGGCCATTCAGTTTGACTTCATAAACCAATGCTAGTTGCTGCCCGAGCTTACCTGTTGGGAAGCCCTTTTGATGAAACCATACCAAATAGGGCTCAGGTAGCGTGAGTAATTTTTGCCCAGCATATTTACCAAATGGCATAGTGGTATTGATTGCTTCTGTTAACGCATGGGTATCAAGCATCCCGTTGCTCTCTTTGTTGGTTGCGCCAAAGTTGCGCATACTCGCCATCTTGGGCTAACAGCTCATAATGGTTGCCAAATTCACACACTTTTCCATTGTTGATGACGAATATGGCGTCTGCGTCAACGACGGTGGATAAGCGATGTGCAATCATGATGCTGGTATGATTTTGGCTCACCTGCCTTATGGCTTTCATTATGGCTTGTTCCGATTGGCTGTCTAATGAAGAAGTCGCCTCATCAAACAGTAAAATCGGGGTGTTTTTTAAAATTGCCCGGGCAATGGAAACCCGCTGCTTCTCGCCACCGGAAAGTTTCAGGCCACGTTCGCCGACCTTGGTATTTACTTTATCAGGCAAAGAATCAACGAAGTTTCGCAAATTGGCCAAATCAATTGCCTGTTCGACCTCTTGTATGCTTGCATCAGGACGCCCATAAAGCACGTTATTGAACAAAGTGTCGTTAAACAGCACAGTATCTTGAGGAACCACACTGATGTGCTGTCGCAAACTCTGTTGTGTGACCTTGCTAATATCCTGATTATCAATCATTACTTGCCCGTCAATCGGATCATAAAAGCGTAAAAGTAGTTTCATGATGGTCGATTTGCCTGCGCCACTTGGGCCAACAATGGCAATACGCTGACCGGCCTTTACGGTAAAATTCAGATCAGTTAACACCTTAACCTCAGGAGTGTAATGAAACGCAACGTGTTTAAACTGAATGTTTCCGGCACTCAGTTTTAACGGCAGGGCGTCCTGTGTATCTCGGATCCGTAATGGTTGGTCCAAAAGTTGAAATAGATTTTCGATATTGGCCATTGCACTACGCATTTCTCTATAAACAAAGCCAAGGAAGTTTAATGGCATAAAGATCTGCATAGTAAAGGCGTTGACCAATACAAAGTCACCCAGAGTCATTTTGCCCGCACCGACCTGCTGTGCGGCCAACAACAGCATGCTGGTCATTGAGAGGGCGATAATCAGCGCCTGGCCAGCGTTTAAAGCAAATAAGCTTAAGCGATTTTTGCGACGTGCCAGTTCCCAATTCGCCAACGAGCGGTCATACAGTTCTGCTTCATACTCTTCATTATTGAAGTACTTTACTGTCTCGTAATTAAGCAAACTGTCGATGGCGCGAGTGTTACTGCTTGAATCAGCGCTGTTCATTTCCCTGACGAACCGCGTGCGCCAGTGGGTTGCGTAAACAGAAAACGCGACGTAAAGCACAACACTGACCACGATGATCAGTGCAAAGCTGATCCCGTAATTTATCAACAGTAACACTGCCACCATGCTGATTTCGAGCAAGGTGGGAACAATGTTGAACACCATAAACCGCATTAAAAAGCTGATGCCGCTGGTGCCTCTTTCGATATCCCGGCTCAACCCTCCAGTTTGTCTGTTCAGGTGAAAATCGAGATCGAGCTGATGTAGGTGGTTAAATACTTTCAATCCGACCCGGCGCATAGCACGCTCTGTCACTCTGCCAAATAAGGTATCTCTGAGTTCGCCAAACAGGACATTGGCAAAGCGGGTAATACCATAGGCAATAATAAACGATAGAATTACCCAACTAACGGTCACACCGGTGGTATGTTTGTCTAAACCATCGACAGTATGTTTGAGCAAAAAGGGAAGGGCGACACTGGCACCTTTCGCGGCGATCAGGCACGCTAACGCCAGCGCCACGCGGGTACGAAATTCAGTTAAAAATGGCCATAGTCGGCGTAGCATTGACCAATTGGTCGGGCCATCGTGTGGGGTATTGTAAGAGGATGGGCGCACGAAAATCCTGTTAAAAAAGTTCTTGTAAGTATCCTTGAATACGCTGATACCTGTGCGTTTGCTCATCATTAAGCTGATGATTTTCTAGCGTAACCTGACACTCTTCCATGATCTGTCTAAGCGTATCACTTAATGGTTGTTGCTGGGCTTTAAAGACCAGAGTTTGCATTAAATTTAATGCGATGGAAGGGTTTTTAGGCATGATTTTAAAGGCCTGACGAAAATGGGTTAAGGCTAACTCCATGTCACCGCGCTGGTATCGGCTCACTGCTTCGTTATTGAGCTCTTTTGGCGTCATTCTGATTGCGTCCCGCTCTGCACGCTCTTGCTGCACATAGCGCACAAATAAACGTGCCTGCTCAGGTTCATTTTTGGCCCGGGATTCTATTTCATCGAGGACACGCAGAGATTTTTCATATAACCCGAGTTCATGAAAAGCTTTGGCTTTATCAAGTAAAGCATCAATATTATCGGCTTCTAATGTCTCATCATTGACTTGGTCAATCAGTGCTTTAGCTTTGGATTTCTCATTTTGCAAATACAATATACGAGCCTGAAGTACGCTTATTTCCTCAAGTGCCTGTTGACGCGGGAATTGTTGGCGATAGCGCTTTAAGTAATCATTGGACTGGGCCAATAGCAAGGTGGTGTTCTCATCGTCACTGGCCATCGCATAGTCAACGCCGGCTCGTGCGACATTCAAATAGTAATGAGCTTGTTCATTGACGGTATGACGGCTAAAGCGGACGATATTCTTAGTAATCTCGAACTGTTTTTGATAATCATGGGTCAAGCGCGACAAATTAAGTGCTTTTTGATGACGTTGTATGTTCCTGGGAGAGATTTCAGCAGCCATAAGTGTGCTTTCTAACGCCATATCAAAGTCACGCTGATCAATTTTAAGCTCACTGAGTAAATCAAACGCGACTAACTGTGCATCGGGCTTTAACGCCAGGCGGAGTAATCTTTTTTCAGCTTCATCCTCATGTCCAATCAGGCGTAATGATTCAATCAGACCCAATTGTGCCCAGGCAAACGACTGGACATTAATAATCGCCTGATAAAAATCATGAGCCTTTTGATGTTGGTTACTGCGAATAAGCAATTCGCCTTTAAGGCGCAAGGCTGCAGGGTAATGTTCAGAGCGAGCGGGATTAGTTAATAAAGCATCGGTGCGCTCTAACGCGAGTGTGAAATCTTGTTGGTCGATGGCTGACAATATGTCTCTTAGCGCGCGTTTTTGGTTGAGAATTTTAGTTAAACGGCGATCTAATGTGCGTACGGTAAAGGGTTTTACTAAAAAATCATCAGGTTTAATTTCGATAATGCTATGCACGATATCCGCAGATGTATCTGCACTGATAAAAACAAACGCGGTGCGCTGAGAAATTAAATCCTGCTCAAGGCAGTGCCGGTAGAACTCCAGGCCTTGCTGGTCTTTTCGCAAGTGGTAAGCACACAAGATCAAATCATAGTGGGTGTCATGAATACGCTGAATTGCTGCATCTGTTTGATCAGTATAACTGATATGTTCAAAACCTAATTCTTGAAGGGCAAACTTGAGGTAGCCTTGTGCTAGAGTCGGATCATCTATGACCAATATTTTCAGTTGTTTGGCAAGTTCTTGCTGCATGGCCTGATGACATAACTAGGACGTAGTTAGGTTATCGTATCAAACCGGAAAAGTTTAACAATGATTTGGTGTTTTGACAGGAAATTGGTGGATGGTACTGGGCTTGAACCAGTGACCCCCGCCTTGTAAGGGCGGTGCTCTCCCAACTGAGCTAACCATCCGCAGAATGATAGTCAGATAATGGTGGATGGTACTGGGCTTGAACCAGTGACCCCCGCCTTGTAAGGGCGGTGCTCTCCCAACTGAGCTAACCATCCGAATCTGAATGCGAAAGAAGTGGTGGATGGTACTGGGCTTGAACCAGTGACCCCCGCCTTGTAAGGGCGGTGCTCTCCCAACTGAGCTAACCATCCGTTCTTTCTGCTTACAGGCAAGTGCGCTGTAAGTGGGGCGCTATTATAGGTTTGCATTTGCGCCTGTCAACACTAAATATCGCCTTGAGAACTGATTGAGCAATCGATAATCAATTGTTTTGTGCTCTTGGATGAAAATTGCACAGCAAATGCTCAAAATAGCCACTTTGCAAGGGCGTAAACTGTCATACCGAGCAACACTGTGAGCAACAAGGGCCATCGTAACAAGGCGGCGATAACCGCTGCCGTAAGACCCCAAAGGTAGGGGTTTTCACTATTCAAGTGCAAGATGCCCGCAGGGAAAAAAGCGGTTTGAGCAATGATTACACTGAGCACAGCGATAGGCACATAAGTTAGCGCCTGCTGAAATTGAGCCGGCAGATTTAAGCGGTTGGCAAACAGCAGAGGTAAGGTACGAGGCAAATAAGTAACTGCAACCATTCCGAACACAATAAGCCACTCAGTCATTTGATTGTCCCCGCTTTAGCAAATAGAGATCTGTATAAAAACCAGCAATGATCGCAATAAAAGAAGAGAACAGCAGTCCCGTTTTATGGGGCCAGTGGAATGTCAATATACCACTAATGGTGGCGATGAAGGCGCAAACCCAGTGACCTGGTAACCGCACGTTGGCGATCACTATGCCGGTAAAAGCAACGACCATAGCGATATCTAATCCAAAACTGGTCAATTGCGGGAACTGATGACCTGCGACTATGCCGACATAAGTCGAGATAATCCAGTTAAGGTACATAAAAACACCCGAACCAAAAAAATAGCTTAAGTTTATTTCTTGGTTTTGGGTACGTCCAATGTGGTTAATAACCGTGGCGTACGTTTCATCGGTAAGAAAAAAGCCCATAACTGCACGGGTTTTTTTGGGTAATCGACGGGCAGAGGGAATCAAGCTCACACCGTAAAGCATGTGGCGTAAATTAATTACCCACGTGGTCAATATAATAAGTAACGTGGAGGCGCCGCTGGTTATCAGCGTCATAGCGACAAATTGAGAAGAACCGGCAAAAACAAACACAGAAAATGCCAGAATTATCCAATCTGATAAGCCCGCTGCCTGACCCATGGCGCCAAAAACAATGCCAAAAGGCGTCGCGGCTAATACCAAGGGCAGAGAATCCCGCGCGCCATGTAAAAACTGTGTCACGACGTATTTATCCTAGTTGCGAAGATTCGGTGTTCTAACATATGGAGGAGGCTTGGGCCATAGAATAAAACGATCTGGTATATCTCTTTGCGATGGGGACAATTGTTTAATGAGCTAAGTAGGGTAGAAATCACCAGTAGGTTAGCAACCCACGTGGCTTTGGGTTAGAATTCGGTTTTTACTTTTCTTTATCATTCAAGGCAATTATGACGGTTGTAACACGATTCGCCCCCAGTCCCACGGGCTATCTTCATGTCGGCGGTGCTCGCACTGCTCTGTATTCCTGGCTATATGCGAAGAGTCAAGGGGGTAAATTTGTATTGCGTATCGAAGATACTGATATTGAACGTTCTACTCAAGAAGCGATTGATGCAATCTTAGAAGGGATGAAATGGTTGGGGCTGGAGCACGACGAGGGGCCTTATTACCAAACCAAGCGTTTCGATCGTTATAAAGAGTTCGTTCAGCAGCTGCTTGACCAGGGTAAAGCCTATAAATGTACATGTTCCAGAGAGCGCTTGGATGCGCTTCGGGAAGAGCAAATGGCAGCAGGCTTGAAGCCTAAATACGATGGCAAGTGCCGGGACGCAGATATCCAACAGAACGAGAATTTTGTTATCCGTTTTAAAAATCCGTTGGATGGAGAAGTCGTTATTAAAGACCACATCCGTGGTGACATAACCATTGCAAACAGTGAATTGGATGATTTGATCATTCAACGTAGCGACGGTACACCGACCTACAATTTTTGTGTGGTTATTGATGATTGGGATATGAAGGTCAGTCACGTCGTTCGTGGGGAAGACCACATTAACAATACACCTCGTCAGATAAATATTTTACAGGCGCTGGGTGCGCCGGTTCCCGAGTACGCTCACGTTTCAATGATTTTGGGCGATGACGGTAAAAAGTTATCCAAACGTCACGGAGCCGTCAGCGTGATGCAATATCGTGATGACGGTTACTTACCTCAGGCATTACTGAACTATCTGGTGCGACTGGGTTGGTCTCATGGCGATCAGGAAATATTTTCCTTGGATGAAATGATTTCTTTGTTTTCATTGGATGCGATTGGTCAATCAGCATCAGCGTTTAATACAGAGAAGCTCATTTGGTTAAATCAACATTACATGAAGACGTTACCCCCAGAGCAGGTAGTCGAGCATGCGATTTGGCATTTTGAACAGCAGGGAATTGATGTCTCAGCTGGCCCTGCATTAGAAAAGGTTATTGAGATTCAAGCTGATAGGGTTAAAACCTTAAAAGAACTAGCAGAAATAAGCCGTTACTTTTATCACGAATATGACGAGTTTGATGCGAACGCTGCGAAAAAGCATCTCCGGCCAGTGGCCGCTGAGCCATTGTCGTTGGTAAAAGCTAAATTGAGCGCTCTGGAGAATTGGGATCCAACATCTATTCAAGCCGCTATCAATGAAACTGCGAGTGAGCTGGATGTCGGAATGGGTAAAGTAGGTATGCCGCTGCGCGTAGCGGTAACCGGCGCGGGCAATTCGCCGTCTCTGGATGTAACACTTGCATTACTGTCTCAAAGTCAGGTTGAACAGAGAATAAACAAAGCGCTCACTTTTATAGCAAACAGGCAGCAGTAGCCAAAAATCCTTAAAAAAACCGTTGACATGAAAGGGGGGCATGCCTAGAATGCGCCCCGCTGTCACGGAACAGCAACATTCAGCTTGTGAGGCCTAGCTCCGCGCTGGATAATGAAATTTGGGGCTATAGCTCAGCTGGGAGAGCGCTTGCATGGCATGCAAGAGGTCCGCGGTTCGATCCCGCGTAGCTCCACCAAGTTTCTGACAATGCGTAGCATTGTTAATTTAGAGAAGGTATTGTCCCCTTCGTCTAGAGGCCGAGGACACCGCCCTTTCACGGCGGTAACAGGGGTTCGAATCCCCTAGGGGACGCCATTTCAAGAACTAAAGGGTAACGCATTGGCATGTGCGTAACCACGGGGTGAGAACCCCTGCGGTTCGACTAATCTTTCCGAAGGAAAGTTAGAACGTCGCCTAGCGACGGCCCGAAGGGAGAGATGCGAAGCATCGAATAATCCCCTAGGGGACGCCATTTTTAAAAAGTCGCATGTGAACGTCCAAGGCAGCATGTGCCAGACGCAAGTCTGAAGAGAGGAAACTCTCGGGTAAGAAATCTACTAAGCAAACTTAGTAAAACGATTTTTAGTAAAGAGATGATGGTCGTTCAGTTCGCTGGCTCACTTCACCTTTACAAAAAATCCACCAAGTAAACTTAGTGAAACGATTTTTTGTCCCCTTCGTCTAGAGGCCTAGGACACCGCCCTTTCACGGCGGTAACAGGGGTTCGAATCCCCTAGGGGACGCCATTTCAAGAACTAAAGGGTAACGCATTGGCATGTGCGTAA
>CAXQZJ010000068.1:0-18586 GCA_964228145.1 Alteromonadaceae bacterium
GCCTGCATCTGGCTGGCATCACGGAACCGGGTGTCTACCGGAATCATGCCCATCCAGGTTTGCTCTTTGTAATCTAACAATAACTGTTTGTGGGCTGCGATGGCCGCGTTTATTCTCCGGTCAAACATGGTAGGCACAATAATGGTGTCAAAATCACGTCCAAGCATTTTGCCCATGATCGCCATAGTGTGCATCATTCTGTCCAGGCCTTTGAGCGCCAGGAATTCAGTCTGCACCGGCACCACGACTTTTTCGCAGGCTGCTAATGCATTCACCATTAACACGCCAAGCACAGGCGGACAGTCAATCAGCACATAATCAAACTGTGATTCGATTTGCTTCAAGGCCTTTTTCAGAACCAGACCCATGCCCATCTGATTGCCCATTGAGCGATCTAAGGTGGCCAATGCCATCGTCGACGGCAAAATAAATAAGCTGTCCAGCTTACTTGAACACAAACAGTCTAGGACTTTATCGTCGCTTAATCCGGAAGGATTAGCAAAAATATCGTAAATTGAATGTGATAGCTCTTCAGAATCAATGCCGAAGTAGTAGCTCAATGAAGCGTGCGGGTCCATATCAACTAGCAACACATTGTGGCCCTGCTTTGCCAGCAGCCCACCCAGTGTGACCGTTGTGGTTGTTTTCCCTACCCCGCCTTTTTGATTGGCAATGGTCCAGATTTTCACCGCTACTCTCCCAACAGCGCTAATATTGGCTCACCGGTTACATCTCGGTGATAATGCAGCTACCTATATCATCTATATTAATATTCACTTCCGCCAGTTTATCGACGGTAACCGCTTGTGGCATGCCATAAACCACACTGCTTGCCTGGTCTTGCGCCCATACTTTAGCCCCCAGGCCTTTCAATGTTCTGCATCCCTCACGTCCATCAGCGCCCATTCCGGTTAAAATAATGGCTAGCGTATCACCGCCGTAGATTTTTGACAGACTGTTGAAGGTAGTGTCGACACTGGGCTTATAACCAATATCCGACGCGTCAGACTCAGTTATTACAATTTTAGGCTGTCCTGACGACTTATCCACTGTCATCTGCTTGCCGCCGGGGGCGAGATACGCCCAGCCATTCTGCACAACATCACCGTGTTCTGCTTCTTTGATGCGGATTTTACAGTGCTGATTCAGCCGCTCGGCAAACGCTTTCGTGAACGTGCCTGGCATGTGCTGTACCAGAAAAATCGGATACGCAAAGCCTTCAGGCAATACGCTAAGTACTTTTTGTAATGCCACCGGACCGCCTGTCGAAGCGCCTATAGCAAGACAACGATAGCGCTTTCCGCTGCGGCGTACCTGCGAGACGACCTGTGGTTCTACCTGTTCACTCCGACCAGCTAACAGCGAAGAGCTTCTTAAAAAAGACGCTTTAGGCGCATTAGTGGGTAACGTTCTGGTCGGTGTAGAAGGTGCAGGGCGACGGGAGGTAACACTCGAGGGTGTCGTCAGCGGTCTGCGCTGTGTAGACAGTGGTGTCCGTCTTGCGAGAAGCCTGACTTTCGTTCTCAGAATAGTTGCCGCATCGCTGCGGTCTTTGGCTATTTCTTCAAATCGCTTGGGCAAAAAGTCGACAGCACCCGCGTCCAGCGCGTCCAACGTCGCTTTGGCTCCCTGATGCGTGAGAGAAGAAAACATGATTACGGGAACAGGACATTCATCCATAATCCGTCGCACTGCAGAGATACCGTCCATGACAGGCATTTCTACGTCCATGGTGACAACGTCAGGGCGCAGCTTTTTGATTAATTCAATCGCTTCGCGCCCATTTTTTGCTTCGCCAACCACATCCAGTGAACGGTCTTCATTCAGAATATCTTTAACCCGGCGGCGATAAAAGCTCGAATCGTCGACCACCAGGACTTTGAAGGCCATTTAACAAGAATCCTCTATTATTATTTTAATGCTTTTCGTGCGTAGCGTTTCAGCAGACTTGGGATATCCAGAATCAAGGCAATACCACCATCGGAGGTTATCGTTGCTCCCGCCATACCCGGCGTGCCCTGTAACAGCGCATCCAACGGCTTGATAACTACTTCTTCCTGTCCTATCAGTGCGTCAACCACAAACCCGACTTGCTGAGTACCAATTTGTACCACAACAACATGACCTTTGTGACGGTCAATGTTTTTGGGTCCGCGTATCAACCATTCTCCCAGGAAGAATAACGGGATAGCTTTTGAACGCACAATCATGGTTAGCTGGCCATCAACCGTATTGGTTTTCTTGATGTCCATATTGATAATTTCGTTCACCGCACCCAACGGCAGTGCAAAGGTTTGTTTGCCTACCACAATCATTAATGTAGGCAGGATAGCCAGGGTGAGCGGCACCTTGATTTCAAGGCGGGTGCCCCGGCCCAGTTGCGAGTCGATATTAACGGTACCGTTAAGCTGGTTAATTTTGGTTTTCACCACATCCATACCAACCCCACGACCAGAAATATCACTGATCTCGGTCTTGGTTGAAAAACCTGGTGCAAAAATCAAATTAAACGCTTCGACGTCAGACATACGGGCTGCCGCATCGGCATCCAACACACCGCGGGAAATCGCGATGTCTTTGAGTTTGTCCGGGTCCATCCCTTTGCCGTCATCTTCAATGACGAGCAGGATGTGGTCGCCTTCCTGAGACGCCGACAATTTAACTTTACCCATTCGGGGCTTCCCAGCTGCCGCCCGGTCATCCGGCATTTCAATACCGTGGTCAACTGAGTTTCGAACCAGGTGAACCAATGGATCGGCCAGGGCTTCAACCAGATTCTTATCCAGATCGGTTTCTTCACCTTCCAACTCTAGGGTAATTTCTTTTTTCAGGCTTCGCGCCAAATCCCTGACAACGCGAGGAAAACGACCAAATACCTTTTTGATTGGCTGCATGCGGGTCTGCATTACCGCACCCTGCAAGTCACCGGTCACCACATCGAGGTTGGCGATGGCTTTGGACATTGATTCATCATTGATGTTTATGCCCAGACTTAACAAGCGGTTACGCACCAATACCAACTCGCCCACCATATTCATGATCTGGTCCAGACGTCGGGTATCTACCCGAACGGTCGTTTCAGCTGGCGGTGGCGCAGGTGTGGCTTTCTTTTCGTCTTTTTTAGCTGTAGCGGGTGCCGCAGCGGGCTTGCTCTGCGCTGCAGGTGCAGCAGGCTTAGCTGCGGGAGCAGGCTTTGCAGGCGCTTTTGGCGCAGGCGTCGGCTTCGCTTCGTTTTCTACCTTAACCCGAGGTTTTTCGGCAGGTGCAGGTTTTGCGGCTTCAGCGGCTTTTGTCTCGCCCGGGCCTTTGCCCTGTCCGTGTAACTGATCAAGTAACGCTTCAAACTCATCGTCGGTAATTTCATCATCACCGCCAGCTGGCGTAGCCGCTGGTGCTGCAGCAGGCGCTGGCGCGCTAGGCGCTTCAGCTTCACCGCTAAACTTACCTTTGCCGTGAAGTTCGTCCAGCAGCGCTTCGAATTCGTCGTCGGTTATATCATCGTCACCAGCAGGTGCAGCACTAGCTGCAGGCGCAGGTTTTGCGGCTGGCGTTTCTTTGGTTTCGTTCTTACCCGGCGCGCCACCCGTACCGTGAAGTTCGTCTAACAGTGCTTCAAATTCGTCTTCGGTGATATCGTCGATAACACCAGACGTGTCGCTTGTTGCACTCTCGGTTTCCTCGGGCTCTTCTTCCAGCTCGAAGGTTTCCTCAACAACTTCCTCAGCAGCAGGCACTTCAGAGGCGGCACCGTCAAAAATATTCTCGTCAGCCGTTTCGGGATGGCTCAGCTTGTGGAGGATATCTACCAGGTTGGCGTCTGCCGGCTCTAGCGGCTCACGCAGTTTTACTTTTTCGAACATCTCTACGACAACGTCCGTTGCCTGTAGAATCACGTCCATTAATTCTGGTGTCAGCGAGCGCTGTCCGTTTCGCATGACGTCAAAGACATTTTCAGCGCCGTGACAAATTTCAACTAACTCGGTTAGTGACAAGAAACCAGCGCCACCTTTCACCGTGTGATAACCACGGAATATGGCATTGAGCAGATCTTTGTCTTCTGGGTTGTTTTCCAGATCTACCAGTTGCTCTTGTAATTGTTCGAGGATCTCTCCGGCTTCAACCAGAAAATCCTGCAAAATATCTTCATCGACATCAAAAGACATGCACCCGCTCCCCTAGAACCCTAAGCTGGACAAAAGGTCGTCAACATCATCCTGACCAGATACCACGTCATCACGGGTCTCTGCATCAATAATCGGTCCTTCAGCTTTGATTTCATCGTTATCGGCTTGTTTAGTGGAAGCTTTGACGTTTTTCGTCACTTCTGAACCACCAAACACTGTCAGCATGTGAACCAGACTATCTTCAACTTCTTTGACCAACTCGATAACCCGGCGAATAACCTGACCAGTCAGGTCCTGGTAACCCTGTGCCATAAGCACCTCAGTGAGTAACGACATGAGGCGATCTGCATTTTTGGACGAGTTTTCCAGAAAAGTATCCAGGTCCAGGCACAATGATTTGAATTCTCCGAGCTCGATTTCACGATTCATCAGCTTTTTCCACTCAGGCAAAACACTGTCGATTTGCTCTTTCATGGTTTCCACAATTGGCATACTGTTTTCAACAGCGTCCATTGTAGTATTAGCCGCTTTTTCAGTTTCTTCAATAACGTAAGTCAATCGGCTTTGTGCATCAGGGATGTCTTCGTTAGCGAGGCCAGCAATACGCTCGTCTAATTGGAAATTATTCAGCGCACTGTGTAATTGGCGGGTAAGCTTGCCTACTTCGGCAAATAACTCGACAGACTCTTTCATTGCCACGGCATCAAGCAATGCATTGGCTGATTCGTCATCTCCGTTCTCCAGAAATACGACCAACTGCTTTGCTTCTTCCAGAGTCATCGGAACTTTTCTGTTTTCTGTCATCCAGTTATCCTCAGGCGGTTAAACACTTAACTGGATTAACCCAAGCGTTCAAAGATCTTTTCTAGTTTTTCTTTTAGTGTTGCAGCAGTGAATGGCTTAACGACGTAACCGTTAACACCGGCCTGTGCGGCGGCTACAATCTGTTCTTTCTTTGCTTCTGCGGTAACCATCAAAACAGGTAAATGCTTCAACTTGTCGTCGGCGCGAATAGCGCGCAACAAATCGATTCCCTGCATCCCGGGCATGTTCCAATCAGTGACTACGAAGTCAAAATCGCCTTGCTGTAACATAGGCAGCGCCGTGCTGCCATCGTCGGCTTCCTGAATATTGGAAAAGCCCAGGTCTTTGAGTAAGTTTTTGATAATTCGTCTCATTGTAGAAAAATCATCTACAACAAGAATTTTCATATTCTTATCCAAAATTGCCTCCAGTGAGGATAGTCATATTGTTAGTATAGTTATACGAATCCGTATAGATGTTACTCACCAGTCCGCCAGGACTTCATACGAGCTTTTAATTTTAACATCGCCTGACTGTGAATCTGGCTCACTCTGGACTCGCTGACTTCGAGTACTTCACCTATCTCGCGCAGGTTAAGTTCTTCATCGTAGTACAGAGACAACACTATAGCTTCACGTTCCGGTAATGTAGTAATAGCATGCGCCAGCGCTTTTTGAAATGCGCCTTGCATTAAATCATCTAATGGCGCATCGGAACCACGCGAATCTTCCGTGGTAATAACATCTTCCGACACACCTAAATCTTCGATACCGACCAGTTTACCTGCATTTACTTCAGACAACATCTGGTGGTATTCCGCCAGGCTGACATTGAGTTTTTCTGCAATGTCCACATCCCGGGCGTCGCGACCCGTTTCTCTTTCTACCTGTGCTATCGCCTCAGAAATCGCCCGGCCGTTTTTGTGTACTGAACGCGGCGTCCAGTCGCCTTTTCTAATTTCGTCGAGCATGGCTCCACGAATACGAATCCCTGCAAAAGTTTCAAAACTGGCGCCTTTGCTGCCGTCAAAATTCTTGGCGGCTTCCAGCAGGCCAATCATGCCTGCCTGAATTAAATCATCAACAATAACACTGGATGGCAAGCGCGCCATTAAATGATGGGCGATACGTTTAACTAATGAAGCGTGTCGCTCAACCAGCTGCGCTTTATCTATTTGTTGTTGATACGCTGCTGCTCTGCTATTCACACTCAGTTACCTGCCACCTTACCTGCAACCAGTTGCTCTACGAAAAACTCTAAATGGCCACCTGGCTGTGCCGGGATTGGCCATCCCGCAGCTTTGGTCGCTAACTGGCTTATTGCTACTGCTGCCGGTGATGCCGGGAACGCATCAACAATGGCACTTTGCTTGCGAACCGCACGCCGGATATTCTCGTCGAACGGCACGGTCGCCACTAATTCTAATGCAACATCCAGAAAACGCCCGGTTACTTTTGACAATTTACTGAATAATTCTTGCCCTTCCCGCACATCGCGCACCATATTGGCCACAATTTTAAAGCGGAATACGCCGTAGTCCCGGTTGAGAATTTTGATCAACGCGTAGGCATCTGTTAACGAGGTAGGCTCGTCGCACACAACCACCAGGATATCCTGTGACGCCCGGGCAAAGCTCAGTACCATGTCTGAGATACCCGCCGCTGTGTCCACTATGAGCACGTCAACCTGGGAGCGCAATTCACTAAACGCGCGAATTAATCCCGCGTGCTGCGTGGGAGACAACTCAGTCATTGACTGCGTGCCTGACGTTGCTGGCGCAATTTTAATACCATGAGGCCCGGTTACCAGCACTTCGTCTAGAGTACATTCGCCAGACAATACGTGGGACAGGTTTTTCTCTACCCTTAACCCTAACATCACGTCGACGTTAGCCAGGCCAAGGTCGGCATCCAATACCATTACCCGTTTGCCCTGCTTTGCCATTGCAATAGCGGTATTCAGGGTAATGTTGGTTTTCCCTACGCCACCTTTACCGCCGGTTACGGCGATAACTTTGATTAATCGAGATTGATTCATCTTTCTTAAGCTACTCGCTTGGTCTTCAATCATACTGCCTGTGCTGAATTTACTGCTGTATTCCCATTAGTATGATTCAATCCATACTTTTTATAAAGCTTTGCTGCTAAAGAGATTATAGATTTTGCATTTGCCACATGAATATCCTCTGGCACCTGCTGTCCATCAGCCACATAACTCACCGGAAGCTGCGCTTCGATGACGCTGCTGATCACCTCCCCTAAACTATAGCACTCATCTAACTTAGTGATGATACAACCTTGCATATCAATACTGCTGTAAGCGCCAATGATATGTTTTAGTGTAGCCTGTTGCGTATTACCCTGCACAACTAAATAATTTTTTATTGTTTGACCGCCAGCTTGCTGGAACGTAGCTAACTGACTGATTAAACGGCTATCCCGCTGACTGAAGCCCGCAGTGTCAACCAATACCAAACGCTTGCTGCGGAACTGAAACAGCAAATCAGCAAGTTGTTCACCCGACTGCGCTTTGCGTACCGGGCAACCAATGATCTTACCGTAGGTTGCCAATTGCTCATATGCCGCGATGCGGTAAGTATCGATGGTAATCAATGCAACCTGGTCAGCGCCATACTTTTGTGCGTATTTGGCAGCCAGTTTGGCAATCGTGGTAGTTTTACCTGTGCCAGTTGGCCCAACCAGTGCAACCACACCCTTCTGGGATAAGATATCATCATCGTTGGTCATTAATCGATTAGACAGAAGTTTGAGTAAGTACAACCAGGACTCGCGCTCATTGGCCTGTGCAGGCGCGTAGCTAACCAACTGTCGCGCCAGCGGTGCGGAGATCCCCATATCAATCATCTGCTGATTCAGAAAACGCTGCTGTGGCTTCATGCGTGACTGATGCTGTTGCTGCATATCCGACAGTTGGAACTGCAAGACATTGCGCAACGAGGCCAATTCAGCGCGGATATCTTCCAGACTTCCCTGAGATGCAGCAGAACCTGACTGCTGAGACGGCGTATCAAACTCATCGTCAAAGCCCCCCATTGCAGGCTTAGCCGCTGACTGTGTTTGTTGCTGAGCTGGCTGGGCTGGCTGAGCAGGTGCCGCAGGCGCTGAGGTTTGCATGGCTTTGGCAATAGACTGCGCTTGCTGCCTGCCTGCATGTTGTTTGCCCGCTTGTTTTTCCAGTAACTCCCGCAGGCTGTCCGGGCCGTCATCACCAATGATCTCGCTGAGGGTTGGTAACGGTTTTTCACCCGGATGCCCTGGCTTGCCCTGCTGTGCTTTGCCAGCTTGCATGTCCAGTTTAGCAGCAGGCTCTTTGTCGTAGGCTGCTACCAATTCAATGCCATCGGCCACCTTGCGATTTGACATGATCACGGCATCAGCACCTAATTCATGCTTTACCTGATTAAGCGCTTCGCGCATGTCTTTACCAAAAAAACGTCTGATTTTCATAATGACCTCGTTAAATCGGGTGCGTCAGTTTATTGACCCACCGATGCCACAATTTTTACCTGCTTGTCGTCGGGGATTTCCTGATAAGACAACACATGAAGCCCGGTTACCGCATTCTTAAGGAAGCGGGATAACACCGGACGCAACATGCCCGATGTCAGTAATACTGCGGGCTCACCCGCTAATTCCTGCTGCTGCCCTGCTTGCTGTAACGATTGTTGTAAGCGCTCAGCTAAACCAGGCTCAATACCTGCGCCATCGTCCCCGCCTGCCTGCAACGACTGATGCAACATTTGCTCCAACTCTGGCGCCAGCGTAATGACAGGCAATTCCCGACCGCCGTTATTGATTTCCTGCACAATGAGACGCTTCAGAGAAATCCGCACTGCTGAAACCAGTACGTCAGGATCCTGACTCTTCGGTGCGTACTCTGTCAGCGTCTGCACAATGGTGCGCATGTCACGAATAGGCACGCCTTCATAAAGCAGGGTTTGCAACACTTTCACCACGGTAGACAGCGACACCAGATCCGGAACCAGACCTTCAACCAACTTAGGACTATGCTTAGCCAGCATATCCAGCAGTTGCTGTACTTCTTCGAATCCGAGTAACTGATAAGCGTTGGTGGTCAGTAGCTGACTGAGGTGAGTGGCAATAACCGTTGCCGCATCGACTACGGTGTAACCCAGTGTTTGCGCGTGTTCACGCTGATTAGGCTTAATCCACACCGCATCCAGTCCGAACGCAGGATCCTTGGTAACACGACCTTCCAGTTTGCCGAATACCTGACCCGGATTAATAGCCAGTTCTTCATCGTGGCTCACCTGCGCATCACCAATGGTGACGCCCAGCATTGAGATATGATAAGCATTAGGATCTAAATCGAGGTTGTCGCGAATATGCACGGGGGGCACCAAAAAGCCCAATTCCTGAGACAGCTTTTTACGGACCCCCTTAATCCGACTCAGCAGTTCGCCACCCTGGGCTTTATCTACTAATGGAATTAACCGGTAGCCCACTTCCAGACCAATGGTGTCAACGTGTTGTACGTCATCCCAGCCCAGTTCTTTTACTTCAACCGGCGCGGCATCCTGGTCATTGGTAACAACCGGTTTAGCTGGTTCAAGGGCGCGTTTTTTCTCCTGATACGTCTGATAATACGCATAGCCTCCAGCAAGTGCTGAAAAGCTCAGAAAGGCCAAATGCGGCATACCTGGCACAATGCCCATGACAAACAAGATCACTGCAGCAATATACAGCGCTTGTTTGTTACCCAGCTGGTCTTTGATCTCTGAGCCCATTTCCTGGGTTTCGTTTTCACGCGTCACGATAATGGCGGTGGCTACCGACAGCAACAGCGAGGGAATTTGCGCGACCAGACCATCACCAATGGTCAGGATGGTATACACTTCGAGCGCGTTGCCAAAACTCAAATCGTGCTGGATCATGCCAATGAACAACCCGCCCACGATGTTGATTAACATAATGAACAAACCGGCGATTGCATCGCCTTTTACGAACTTTGACGCACCGTCCATTGAACCGTAGAAATCCGCTTCAGCGGTAATATCTTCGCGGCGACGACGGGCTTCGTCCTGGTCGATGTAGCCTGCGTTTAAGTCTGCATCAATTGCCATTTGCTTACCTGGCATAGCATCAAGGGTAAAGCGCGCGTTCACTTCAGAAATACGACCCGCACCTGCGGTAACGACTTTAAAGTTGATGATTAGCAAAATCGCAAAAACAACCACACCGACGGCATAATTGCCGCCTATCACGACCTCACCAAAGGCCTCGATTACCTTACCCGCCGAATCGCCGCCCTCGTGGCCGTACAACAACACAACACGTGTCGAAGCCACGTTTAATGCCAGACGTAATACGGTTGCGATTAACAGAACAAGGGGGAAAATACCAAAATCTACCGGGCGCTGGGTAAATACCGCCACCAAAATAATCACGAGGGATAAAGCAATGTTGAAACTAAACAGCACATCCAGTAGCAGTGGCGGCATGGGCAGAATGACCATGCCCATAATGGCCAACAACACTAACGGTACACCCAACCCCTGAGTCAGCTGTTGCAACTGCGCTTTATCAAAGCGTTGTAGATAATCAGATAGCACCATAAGTTAAATTCTTACCAACAGATTTTTGACGCAATAACGTTTCTTTCTGTAGGTATATCAATCTACGTGCCAGCTTTTACTGCTGTGGTGCTAACTGATTATTAATCCATCACAAAAACACAACAGCCCGCATAAGCAGGCTGTTTATTGTCAATTTAGTAGCGCATATCCGGTGGGATTGGCAGATTATTTGAAACCGGCTTGGGACGTTTACCCTTACCCGCTTTAAAGGCTTTTAACTGGAACACATAGGCCAGTACCTGCGCGACAGCCATGAATAGCTTGTGCGGAATCTCTTCATCAACTTCTGTGGTGTAGTAAATTGCCCGGGTTAGCATAGGCGTTGCGACCAGAGGCACATCATGGGCTGTTGCAATCTTACGAATATGCATCGCCAGTTCGTCGCCCCCTTTGGCAACGACTACGGGTGCCCGGTTGCCATTCTGGTCGTATTTCAGTGCCACTGAGTAGTGAGTCGGGTTTGTCACAACCACATCGGCCTTAGGCACTTCCTGCATCATTCGGCGCGCGGCGGCCTGATATTGCAAACGACGAATACGCCCTTTAACCTGTGGGTCACCTTCGGCGTTTTTCCGCTCGTCTTTGACCTCCTGCTTGGTCATCTTCATTTCTTCTTTGTGCTTATGCGCCTGGTATGGCACATCAATCAAGGCAATGGGGATCATACCCAGAGTCAGAAAGAAAAACGCCCATTCAATCATGTCCAGCGCGTGGAACACATTCAGCGGGAAAATCTCCTGGTCCAGGTGCAGCGCCTCATCCTGGAAAAAGGACAGCGACACCAATGCCATACCGCCAATCACGAAGAATTTAGCAATGGCCTTCAGCAATTCAACCAGGCCATTCATACCAAACATGCGTTTAAAGCCCTGAACCGGGCTCATTTTGTTCCAGCGTGGCTGGGCTGAATACCAGGTAAAATTAAACCCACCCAACGCAATCGAGCCATAAATGCCCGCTATCATGGCGACAATCATGTAGCCAATAACGGGAATACTGACAGCTGAAAGCGCTTCTCCCCAGGCCGAGAACATATGAGTAGGGTCGTAGGTTTCATCACGCGACAAGGTAAATACCCGCTGCATGATTGCAAACAGGGCCTCGGCAATGTAGCCACCAATGAGCAGAAACATAACGCCACTCACAATCAAAACCAATGTGGTAGATAATTCCCTCGAACGCGCCAATTGGCCTTTTTTTCTGGCGTCTTCGAGGCGTTTGGACGTGGCGTCTTCTGTTTTTTCGTGTGTATCAGCCATGCTGGCCTACCCCCGTTTAGGTCGGACACACTGCCAGCAGTTCACACATAAACTGCAAGGCACGCTGCCATTGGTTTTCGAAGTGGCTGGTAAAATTGTCCAGCGTGAGCCAGATAATGATCAGGCCCATTATTTGCGCAATCGAAAAACCGATACTGAAAATATTTAACTGTGGTGCCGCTTTGGTCATCACACCAAAGGCCAGGTTAACAATAAGCAATGAAATAATCGGCGCTAACGCCAGGGTCAAAGACGCGACAAACATCCACCCTGCCCAATGGGCGATATCGCGAAGTTGCTCGGGTGCAAACCAGCTTTCACCAATGGGGAAAGCGTCAAAACTCATGACCATCATCTGTATCATCGACAGATGACCATCGAGTTGCCAGAACAACAAGGTGGCTAAAATAAGATAGAACTGACCGACCGCGGGCACGTTAATCCCATTCACGGGGTCGACAATGCTGGCAAAACCCAAACCGGTTTGCATGGCAATAACCTGACCGGCCAGCACGAACGTATTCAGCACCATCATGGAAATAAAGCCAATGGCAATGCCAATGAGCAATTGCTGAATACCCAGTAAAAACACACCTACATCAACCAGGTTATTGACCGGCGACGGCGGTACTACCGGCATGATCACCAGCGACAAAAAAATGGCTAGTAACGCGCGAACAGGCGTGGGAATCGATTTAGCACTAATGCCAATCATGGCGGCAAACATGCCGCTGATACGCATAAAGGGCAGCATTAAATCAGCCAGAAACTGATTAATGGCAACCAGTGAAACATCCATTTAGCCAATCACCTGTGGTATTTGCTCGACCATGTGGAAAGTAAAGTCCATCAGCTTTTGCACCAGCCAGTTTCCGCCCCAACTCAACGCCAGCAACGTCACTAACAAACGAGGCAAAAAACTCATGGTTTGTTCGTTGATAGACGTTGCCGCCTGAAATACGGCAACAATAAGACCAACGATCAGGCTGGGAACAATCACTGCAGATACCAGCAGAATTACCATGAACATGGATTCGCGCAGAATTTCAACAAACACTTCTGGTGACATGACCTTCTCCTACACACCCATACCAAAACTGGTTGCCAGCGTGCCGAATATCAGGTTCCAACCGTCCACCAGCACAAACAGCATGAGTTTAAAAGGCAATGATACAATCATGGGTGACAGCATCATCATACCCATGGCCATCAGAATGGAAGCAACGACCAAGTCGATGATCAGAAAGGGAATGAACAACATAAAGCCAATCTGAAATGCGGTTTTTAGTTCACTGGTAACAAACGCAGGGATAAGAATATTCAATGGCACATCAGCTGGATCCTGATATTTGTCTTCGTCTCCGGCAATCGATACGAACGTTTCTAAATCCTTCACCCGGGTTTGCGACAACATGAAAGCCCGCATTGGCCCTTTTGCTTGCTCAATGGCTTCCATTGAGGTCATTTCTTCTTCCAGATACGGTTGCAATGCCCGTTCATTAATCTCGTCAAATACGGGAGCCATGATGAACATCGACAAAAACAAACTGACCCCAATCAGGATCTGGTTCGACGGAGACTGCTGTAAACCAATCGCCTGACGCAGAATAGACAACACCACAATAATTCGGGTGAATGACGTCATCATCATAATAAACGCAGGCAGCAAGCTCAGCGCTGTCATAATAAACAGCGCTTGCAGCGTCATGGTGTAATCCTGACTACCGTCGTTGTTGGTGGTTACCGTGACTGCTGGAATCCCCTGCTGAGCCAATACTGGCCCAGCCAGCAAGTAAATTGGCAGGGCTACCCCCAACCATTTCATGAGTTTACTTGTCATCGCCACTCTCCTTCAGCGATGGATTCATTTTTTGCGCCATCGCCTGCACCAGTTTTTGTTTGAACATCGCCCCGCCCTGATTGTCTTGCTGCGTAACAATCGGGGTGTCTAATTTGCTCAGGTGATTAATGTTCTGTGCGGTAACGCCTATCAGATGTTGCTCTTCGCCAACCTGAATGACCATCACCCGTTCTCTGGCCCCTGCAGAAAGGCTCGCAACGACTTTTAAGTGCTGGCTGTTACCGGGAGTGACATTAAACCGACGCATTACATACGCCAGCGAAAAAATGATGCCGACTATCAGCAAAAGTGATAGAAAAATTGACAGTACCGAGGTCGGGTTAGTGATACTGGCAGCGGCGTTTGCCGCAGGTGAAAGGAGGATTGCCAGCGGGGTAAAGAAATACCCCACTGATTTTAATAGGTTTTTACCTGAGCTTTTTAATTCTTTCGATTTGACTAATAACATCCGTTAACCGAATACCAAATTTATCGTTGACCACTACTACTTCTCCATGAGCAATCAACGTGCCATTTACAAGCACGTCCAGTGGTTCACCGGCAACCCGGTCCAACTCAACCACGGAACCCTGGTTAAGTTGCAGTAAGTTTCGGATGCTGATCTGGCTGCGGCCCACTTCCATAGAAATGGTCACGGGAATATCCAGAATCGTATCTAGTTTTTTCTTTTCTTCCTGAGTAATGGGTGCATCGTCAGAGAGTTCGTCCAGTTCTGCGACTTTTACATCTTCATCGGCACCGCCTTCGTCAGCCTCTGCTTCAGCCTGTTCAGCCATGGCTGCGGCCCAATCGTCCATACCGTCTTCTTCACTCATGATCCTGCCTCTTTCTATCGCTTAGGATTATAAATCTTCTTCTAACACCTGCAGCTCTGCATCATTGTCGATAATGCGTCCGCCACGGGTAAGTAACTGTAACTCCGACTTCACGGAAGTCGGCCGTGCTATTTTCTCAGTGATTTTCAGCGCCAGGTGCTCTCTGGAACGCCCTAACTTCGCCCTGAACGAAGGTAATTCTTCAATTAACACCGTAATATGCTCCGGCATTTCCACCGGAATAATGTCACCAGCTTTAAAGTCCATCACATCGCGCAAGGATAATTCGAAATCCAGCATGTGCGTGGTAAGTGCCACTTTGACATCCATGATTTCATCGCGCAGTGCTTTACTCCAGCGCAAGTCGGTGTCTTCTTTGTCGCTTTGTACACCCGCGTCAAGCAATTCACGGATGGGTTCCAGCATCGAGTACGGCAACGACACGTGGAAATCACCGCCCCCGCCGTCCAGTTCAATGTGGAAAGAGCTGATCACCACGACTTCGGTGGGGCTCACAATATTCGCCATGGCCGGGTTTACTTCTGAATCCAGGTACTCAAATGACACGTCCATCACCGGTGCCCAGGCTTCTTTGTAATCCTCAAAGATGATTTTCAGCAACATCTGAATAATACGACGTTCGGTTGGCGTAAATTCACGGCCTTCAATTTTGGCGTGATAGCGCCCGTCGCCACCAAAGAAGTTATCCACCAGAATAAACACCAAGCGCGCTTCCATGGTGATCAAGCCGGTACCTTTTAACGGTCTGAAACGCACCATGTTCAAACTGGTCGGTACAAACAAGGTATGAATGTACTCACCGAACTTGATCATCTGGATACCGTTAATCGACACTTCCGCACTGCGGCGCATCATGTTGAACAAACTCACCCGCAAGTGTCGGGCAAAACGTTCGTTCACAATTTCCAGCGTTGGCATGCGGCCACGAACAATCCTATCCTGCGATGAGAAGTCATACTCCAGGGCTGATGTGTCCCCGGGTTCTTGTGTAACCTCTTCTTCTTCGACGTCGTCTACCCCGTGTAACAGGGCATCAATTTCATCTTGAGATAATAAATCGCTCACGGCTCGCTCCGGTTACTGCATCACAAAGTCGGTAAACAGCACTCGCTCTACCACTTCACTGCCCGCAATGTCTTTCAGTGCTGACTGCACTGATTCCAAGGCATTTTCACGCAGTTCAATCTTTCCAGCTTCGGTGACTAAGTCATCGGCATTGCTGGAACTGAAGACTTGCAACAAGGTCCCTTCAATAAGGGGAATATGGGTTTTAGCGGCTTCTTCGTTGTCAGAACCGCGTACCATAAGTTGCACTTTTATTTGTACCAGGCGGTCGCGACCAGACCCAGGTACGTTAAATACGATTGGACGCGGCATCGCTACGTACAGCGCCGTACCAACACTGGCATTAGTTGGCGCTGCTGCCGCAGGCGCGGGTTGTCCTGTACCATCGGCTGCCAATTGCTCAGCCGCAGTCGGCTCGTCACCACCAGCAAACAAAAAGAAGTAGGCTGCTGCACCACCGCCAATTAACACTACGGCAATAATGATAATCAGCATCAGTTTGCTTTTCTTACCGCCTTCTTCTTCAATTTGTAATTCTTCTTCCGCCATCTCACACTTCTCTCAATTTAAACTAGGCGTATTATCTATCACAGCCAACAAATCGCAACGACTAATGCCATGCTGTTGACCGCTTAGTGTTAAACATAGTCGTCAATCAGGCCATTTGCCTGTCGAACAACCCGGGTTTCATTCATTTTTGCGTCTTCGGGCACATTGTCATCGAAACCGCCACCTGATTGACCACCGCTCTGTTGTTCTCCTTGTTCCCCTGTTTGTTGTTGACTCACAAAGGATTCACCCAGGTCTATACCCTGTTCAGAAAACATATCTCTTAAGCGCGGCATAGCATCGGCCAGCATCTCTTTGGCATGCTGAGACTGCACGACAAAGCTCACCGATGCCGAGTCACCCGACACATTGAGTCGAATCTGCATGCTTCCCATTTCAGGAGGGTCCAGGCGGATTTCAGCCATTGATTGTCGTCCATTCACCATCCAGCGAATTTTTTCAGCCAGTTGTTGCTGGCCTTGAGGCTGATTCAACGGCATCGGCTTGTCTAATGCTGCTTGCTGTTGGATGGATTTCACCGTTTCAGAATGTTGCTGACGCGTTTCCTGAGTAATCAAATCACGGGTGTTGTGTAGCAATTCGTTGAGTTGCAGCTCTTTTTGATCAGACATCACTGACGTGGCTGCCAGTTGTGCAATGTGCTGTGCATCCTGCAGTAGCTGCTGAGGCAATACAGGTTGCTCTGGCTGAACTTCAGCAGATACCTGAGCGACTAAGGCCGTTAAATCAATCGCTGGCTGATGCCCCTGCTTTAACTGGGCACGCATTTCTTCCATGCCGCTTACCAGCATGCCTTTCATTTGCGACTGCTGCGCTGCACTCAGCGCCGGATTTGCCGCTACCGCTGTGTCTGTAATTACCTGTGCCACCTTGGCAAGCGTGTCATCGCTGGCTTGCTCCAGCATAGACTCGAGTGCAACAGCACTGTCTGCTGGGGTGATTACCGCTTCTATTTTCGCTACGGCCACCTGACCCGACGAAGCGGTTTTGTCTGCCGTTGGCTGTGTCATTAATCCCACTAGCATAGCTGCCTGGTTTAACAGTGGATCGGCGCTTTCCTCGACTTCAATGACCGATTCATTGATCTGCTCAACATCCAGACTGAGCATAGTGTCGGCATCAGCAATTTGGGTTACCATCTCCTGATCGGGCGCAACCTCTGCGTTGTCTTTTTTATTCAACGCTTCTATTTTTGACAACAAACTAATGGCGACTGACAAAGGTTGTGGTGCCAACGCGATATCGACATCAGCAGCGTGCTCGGCATTTTCAGTTTGCACTTCCACCGGCAATGCCGTGTCAGTCAGACCCAGTGTTGGCTGAACGGGCTTTTCCAGACTCGCGCCGTCATTGCCTTCTGCGCCTTTACCCTCAGATTTGCCCGCTTTACCTTTGAGCTGTGCAATCAGCGCCATAAAATCAGCCAGGATGGCTTCCGACTGCTCCACGGTGATTGCAGCTGACTCGCCACTGGCGTCCAACTCTGGCGCTTCAGCAATTTGTGCAATTAATGCGTTGAGGTCTTCAATGATTTGCGCTTTGCCATTTTCAAGTTGATGCACATCGAGTCCGTCAATGGGGGCCTTCATTTCCGGTACAACCTCAGCCGGCAGGGGCTGTTTATCGCCCGTTACGCCCGGCCACTTCTGTTCAAATGTACGCAGCGCTTCCACCAGTGCCAGGTAATCCGTTTCAGATGCTGTATTGTCTACCTCAACGGCGGGAATGACGGCATCAGGCAGCGTATTTAACGAAACGTCATCTGTGTTTGCTAAATCAGCGCTTTCGGACATCGAGGCATCGTCAGTTGTAGCTGTAGACGACGTGTTTTGGGAATTACCTGACGTAACCGTTTTGTCTACAGTAGCGGCTTGAACCTGTTCGATCGCTTCAACAGACTCTGTGGGGATACTGTCCTGCTCTGTTTGGGTTGCCGCATCGTCCGCGTTTTTCGGTGCGGTTTGTGGGGGAACGGTTTGTGGCGGAACGGCTTCTGACTTTGGCGCAGCCTGAGCCGCGTTTCCAGGTTTTTCAAGCGCACGTTGTTGTTGAGAAAACACGTCAGCAAATTGTCCGGATTCAGCGCTGGTTTGCGTTGAATCAGGGGAAAGCGTTACCGGATTGTCCGGCAAGGCGGCAATTTGTGAGCCCTGCGTGGCAAGCTGTTGCATCATAACCGTGTCCTCATCACCTAACTAACTGATAATTGGTGTTTGTTGCTTTGATGTTAAGGATTAGAGCAAAGACCGTTCCAACTTTGGAAACAAATGGAAGTGTGTGTTATTAACCCGCGAAGTACTGGTTACGCAATAACCGTTGAATCGCAAACTCATCCATGGCTTGCTGTTCCTGACGGTTGTCGAGCTGTTGCAGCGTATGCTGTTTTTTGCCGATGAGCTTCTCTACGGCCTGACGTTTGCGCTGCTGCGCCAACCATTGTCTTTTGCGCT
>CAXQZJ010000069.1:0-8391 GCA_964228145.1 Alteromonadaceae bacterium
TCAAACGTCAGTGCTTCTTTAGCGATTCGGAGCATGCAACAGTACCTTTTGGTGGTGATTTTGTTGCGGCGGCATTGTAGCCGCTTTAGTCAAACTGGTAAACTTGAATTTAATTCAAATTGATAATTTTTTGCACACCACCTATGCCCGACAATCAAAACCACATACTCAGCGTTTCCAAGTTAAACCACCTCGCACGCACTTTACTAGAAGGTGAATTGGGGTCAGTGTGGGTCGAAGCAGAGATCTCCAACTTCGTACGGGCGTCATCCGGCCACTGGTATTTCACCCTCAAAGATGCCGGCGCGCAGATAAAATCAGCCATGTTCAGAGGCAATAATCGCAGCGTACGCACGCCACCGAAAAACGGTGACAAAGTGACGGTAAGGGGAAGGATCAGTTTGTACGAGCCCAGGGGCGATTACCAGCTAATCGCTGAGCATATGCAAACTGGCGGTGAAGGTGCATTAAAACAAAAGTTTGAACAACTTAAAGCTCGGCTCATGGCTGAAGGCCTGTTTGCACAACATCATAAAACTCCGATCCCAAAAACCGTTCATCGGGTGGGGATCATTACCTCTGCCAGCGGTGCTGCACTGCACGACATGTTGACCGTGTTAAAGCGCCGCAGCCCGCAAACTCAGGTAACGATTTACCCTACTCAGGTTCAAGGTGAGGCTGCAACGGCGCAAATCGCAGATATGATCAAACTTGCCAATCAAAGAGCTGAGGTCGATGTATTGATCGTCGGTCGTGGCGGTGGTTCACTCGAGGATTTGTGGTGTTTTAATGAGGAGGAGGTCGCGCGCGCCATCTTTGCGTCTGTAATCCCGGTTATAAGCGCAGTAGGTCACGAGACAGACATTTCTATCAGCGATATGGTCGCGGATTTGCGCGCACCTACCCCATCTGCCGCCGCTGAGTTGGTGAGTCAGGACACTGAACAATTAGCGGCCAGTCTGCAGCGCTTGCGCCAAACACTCAGTCATCGAGTTCAAGCTTACCTAAGGCACAAGCATCAACAATTACAGATAGCCTGTCATACGCTTGACGCGCAGCACCCAGAAGCTCGGCTACAACAACAAAGCCAGCGAATCGACCATTTGTCGACGCGCCTGTCTAACAGTATGTTGCAGCGTTATCAGCACGTTGAAAAGCGCGTACAACTGGCCAGCCACAAATTGGCCGGCCAAACGCCGACCCGCCGGATACAGCAGTCACAAAAAGAGTTGGTTGGCCTGCATGCTCAGTTACAACAGGCTACATTACGATTAGTCAGTGCTCGCAAAGAAAAGCTCGCTGAGCATGCCCACTTGCTCAACACTCTTAGTCCGCTTAACACCTTGTCACGGGGGTTCAGCTTGACCTATACAAACGAAGGCAAGCTTGTCCGCCAAGCAGGAGATGTGCAACCAGAAGATGTGATTATAACGCAACTCGCAACGGGAGAAATCCGCAGCAAAGTCGTATGACGAGCGAGTTTCTCCACTCAAGTTCTGGCCTGATACGCAAACCGCTGCTACGTTTATAAAAAGCTCAGGCCAGGACGCAATGCTTGTATCAGTCAGTTAACTTACAAATCGGGTTTATTAAGACCCGCGTCATCCTGTTTTTTATCGTCTTTCAGTTGTTGGCATACACACTTATCCAAGTTTTTTATAATTATACCTACAGCCACCATCTGATTGCTGAAAAACACACTAGTTTGCAAAAAGATTTTTTACTCGGTGCCGAGCAAGTCAGACACCAAGTCAGATCAATGGAGCAGCAAGCCGCAGCGCTGGCAATCAGCGGAGAATTACTGCACCGCGAAACACAAATATCCCCGGTTCCCTTATCCGAACTCCGCCAGCAAGCGGAGCGTTTACTGCTTAACCAGTTTGAAGGTTTTGATACTGCCATCGGTGGCGGTCTCTGGTATGAGCCTTTTAAGTTAGTTGCCGAGCAGCGCTTGTTTGGCCCCTTTGTATTTTGGCAAGAAGGCCAACTGCAAACAACGTGGGCACTCGGAGATGAGACTTATAATTACCCCGAGCAAGATTGGTACACCATGGCAAGTGAGCGTCAGTTCGGTTTACCCAGTGAGTCACGGCCATTTTTTTGGAGCGATCCTTACTTTGACGACACCGGCACCCATACTTTGATGATCACTGTGGATGCAGTGATGCGTGACAATGACGGCGGCGCGCTAGGATTAGCGACGGTTGACTGGAGCCTGACTCAACTTAGCGCCTTTCTCGACACATTGCTAGATCAGGAGAATAAGTCCTATCTTATTCACCGACCAAGCCAAACACTCCTCAGTAGCTTTGATGATACGACCCTATTGATGAAACCTGTAACAAAGTTGCACTGGGGACATTTCTGGCTGATTGAAGGCATGACAAAGCAAGGCGAATTACAGGAGTTTGAATCATCTGATGGAAACACCTACTTGCTGTTGAGCATCAATATTAATGAGCAACTCAGCTACGTTTTATTGCGGCCACTGGACGACATTTATCGCAGTGTGAATCAGTTTTCCATGATAGTCATGACCATTGGTGTCGCTATCGCTGCTATTTTTATTTCTATTATTTATGTGATGTTACGTTGGTTGTTCAGGCCCTTTGACCGCGTACTGGAAAAAATTAACGACTCGATTGAGACATCTGAAAAGAACCAGTTAGATGTTCAGATAAAGCCAATTTATTATGAAAGTCAGGACGAATTTACTCCGATCGTTAAAGCCTTAAACAATGTTTACTTGCAACTGGACAGCGTGTTAAGTCAACTGGCGAAAAAAAACAAACAGCTCGAGCAAATCCGTTTTGATTACCTCAAGCTTAATGAACAACTTGAGTACAAAGTTGAACTAAGAACCGACGAACTCAACAACCAGCGCCGGGAGTTAGCTGAATCGTTACAACAATTACAAGATGCTCAAGAGCAAATTGTTGAACAGGAGAAGCATGCATCACTGGGTAAACTGGTTGCCGGCGTTGCCCATGAAATCAATACCCCCCTTGGCGTTGCAGTTACGGCAATCACCACTTTAGACGATCGGACCCGAAACCTGACAGAACTGGCTGAAAAAGGTCAAATGCGCAAGAGTGATTTCGAACGCTTCTGTGAGGAGATTCGCCAAATCAATACTATCCTGATCAATAATCTGGACCGCGCAGCCACCTTAGTAAAGAGCTTTAAACAAGTAGCCGTGGATCAGTCCTCGGAGCAACCCAGAGACGTTGAGCTAGCAGAGTACATTGAACAGGTTATTGCTTCCCTGACCCCTAAGTTCAAGCAATCTCCTCACAGCCTAAGCTTTGATACGGGCAAGGTGAAAGCAAGTATTTATACCAACCCCGGTGCATTAGCCCAAGTCATCACCAATATTATCGATAACGCGTTGATGCATGCCTTCCCAGACAATCGTAAAGGCCAGATCTGTATTAAACTCAACCAATCGGATGATAAAATTCAACTGGTCTTGAAGGACGATGGTGTTGGTATGGATGCTGAAACCAAAAAGCAACTTTACGACCCATTTTTTACCACAGCGCGCGCCCGCGGTGGCAGTGGATTAGGCATGCACCTAGTGTACAACCTTGTCTATCAGCAACTGAAGGCAACCATCAGTTGTGCCTCCACGCCGAATAAGGGTACACGCTTCACCATTACTCTGCCGATGGATATTCGCAACAGCAAAAAAAACCGCAGAAGCATAAAAAAATAACCCCGCATTGGCGGGGTTATGATTAAACGTTGTAAGTGGAAGACGCCGTATCGCCGCCCCGTCCTGTCCAGTTTGTATGGAAGAACTCGCCACGTTCACGATCGATACGTTCGTACGTATGCGCGCCAAAGAAGTCACGTTGTGCTTGCAATAAATTTGCTGGTAAGCGGGCATGACGATAACCGTCAAAGTAACTGAGTGCTGCACTGAAAGTTGGTGTAGGAATGCCATTTTGCGCAGCAACAGCCACAACATTTCGCCAGCCTTGTTGCGCCCCCATCAGCTTATCGACAAAGTACTCATCAACCATCAGGTTGGTCAGTTCAGGGTTGCGATCAAAGGCCGCTTTAATGTGTTGTAAGAAAGTTGAACGAATGATGCAACCGCCGCGCCACATTAAGGCGATACCACCATAATTAAGATCCCAACCAAACTCTTTGGCCGCTTCGCGCATCAGCACATAACCTTGGGCGTAGGATACAATTTTAGATGCCAGCAAGGCTTTACGGATATCTTCAATAAAGGCGGCTTTATCACCGTCAAATTTAACAGTGGGTCCGGACAAGATTTTTGACGCTGCCACCCGCTCATCTTTCTGCGCTGACAAACAACGTGCAAAAACCGCTTCTCCAATCAAAGTTAACGGCACACCATGTTCCAGTGCAGACACTGCAGTCCACTTCCCTGTCCCTTTTTGCCCAGCAGTATCGAGGATTTTTTCGACTAGGGGCTCACCGTCTTCTTTAAACCCAAGAATGTCGCGGGTAATTTCAATCAGGTAACTGTCCAGCTCGCCTTCATTCCACTGAGCAAAAACCTGATGCATTTCATCTGCTGACATGCCCAGCAGTTCTTTCATAATCTGATAAGCTTCACAAATCAGTTGCATGTCACCGTATTCGATGCCGTTGTGAACCATTTTAACAAAGTGGCCAGCGCCGTCCTGTCCTACCCAATCACAACACGGGGTGCCGTCTTCAACTTTGGCAGACACTGACTGAAAGATATTTTTAACCGCTGGCCATGCAGCAGCTGAGCCACCGGGCATAATCGATGGGCCGGTCAACGCGCCTTCTTCACCGCCCGACACACCCGTACCGATATACAGCAACCCTTTTTCTTCCAGGTATTGAGTACGACGATTAGAATCAGGGAAATGGGTATTGCCGCCGTCAATAATGATATCACCAGGCGATAAATGCGGAATCAATTGCTCTATCATGGCGTCGACGGCTTGGCCGGCTTTAACCATTAACATGATTTTGCGTGGTGTTGCTAAAGAATTGACCATTTCCTCAACGCTGTAAGCGCCTCGGATGCTTTGACCTTTGGCTCGGCCTTCGATAAAGCGGGTGACTTTGTCGGTTGAGCGATTAAACGCTGTAACCGTAAATCCTTTGCTTGCCATATTGAGGATCAGGTTTTCACCCATCACCGCTAAGCCGACTACGGCAATGTCAGAATACTCTTTCATCTTTGACCTTTTATACCCATCGTTAAGATGGTCGCATAATGTATTGGTTTGAGCGGGCTTTCTCAAGCCAATTTCAGATTATTTCGACCCTGAATCGTTATATTGTATGCAATACCCGCCAAGAATTTTGCCTAATTTCAGCTAATCACGGTAAACCAACACTATCGTCCATGTGGTTATTCTTCACCATCATGCTGTATCGGACGGTCCTCCACAGGTGCAAAAAATTGCCCGGCTTCTCGATTAAACTGATCTAGCGAAAACGACGATATCCGCAGGATCCGGTTAGTCCAATAACCTTTATCATCATCTGAACTAAGCATGACCAAAGGTTGGGATTGTTCAAGGGCAATCTGCATCTCAAGCGTTTTACCGTCTTGTACTAGTTGGAACGCTGCAACAGGTGTAGCTTCAAGCCACTGTTGCTCACTCGCGAGGCCCTGAATGCGGGTTCCCAGCAGCTGCCCTACGCTGTCATCGACTATGCTCGGATACTTTAATGGTTGTGATCTAGTCGGCTCCAATTGATAGCCTTGCTCGGTGAGTTGCACTTGCCAGCCTTTTTCACCCAATTTGCTAACCTGTTGTGGTTGCGCGAAATTGCTGGGGATCAAGGGTCCGTATAGCCACTCTTCAGAGCTGGCGGGAACGGGTAGCGTTTGATCGACAAGCCAGCTTGTCGCTTGATGTTGAAAGCGAACGTAATGCCCTTGCCCGGATTTACTCGGTTTACCTACTATCAAGGCGTTCGACTCATCGCCGTTGAGAACAACGAGACTAGCCTGACTGTCCGCTTGGGTAAATGGCGCTACGCCTAAATGCCCATATCGTGCCGGATTAGTAGTTTTTTGCTCGATGCGTTCCGCCTGCTGCAGAGCGCTGATCAACGAAGAAATTTTTGCCGCGTCAGCCGGATAATCTGCTGGACTGATGCGCCATTGACCATCGTCATTAATCGCCTTAAATGGCGCACCGCCCGCTGGAGTAATGTCAATTTCACGCAGCGTAAACTCAGCATCATTCAATGTCGCCAATAAGGGGGCAGCTTCAAACATTTTTTGGTCAGGACTGCGAACTAGCAGAACAACTACGCTCGAGACACTAAACACGGCAATAACAATCAGGAGGAGCAATTGACGATTCATCAAACCTGCCCTCCTTTAGCACGAGGTCTTACTAGGCTCATTATCAACCACAGCAACATCCCCAACACCAAGGGTGCAACCATAATATTGACCACTTTAAGTGTAATACCCAGTTGCTCTATGTCTTTATCCAACTGATGACGCACTTCACGCAATGCTTTGCGAATTTCTATTTTTTGTTGCAGATAAGCATCGATGGTTTGTTGCTGCTCTGCGGTAAGCAAAACATTACCACTAGCGTCCCACTGAGCTTGCAATTCATTGAGTGCCTGCTCGGTTTCCTGTAGTTGTTGCTGGAGTGATTGCTCTGTATCACGAAACGCTTGCTCTGCTTCAACAGCAAGTTCATCAACCACTTCAAATGGCCGCGCGTATGTCCCTCTGCTGCGCACGCTAATGAGTGCGTCACTGCCAGCCAGGTTTTCTACCGCATTGATCACGAAATCGCCGTTATTGGCAAAGGGGGTGAACAGGGTTTGACCAAAAAACTGGCTTTGGCTACCCCAGAACCTATCTGTCAATAAGTCAGTATCTGCTACAACAATGAGGTTGGCAGCGGCGGTTTTTGTGCGCAGTGGATGTGGCCAATC
Source organism: Alteromonadaceae bacterium (assembly GCA_964228145.1). Lineage (GTDB taxonomy): Bacteria > Pseudomonadota > Gammaproteobacteria > Enterobacterales > Alteromonadaceae > Pseudobowmanella. Next base: position 6,925 of record CAXQZJ010000069.1, read on the forward strand.
TACGCTTTCAGGAATGGTTTCATAGGCAGAATTCAACACCCCGCTGATACGCGCCGCTAACACGTACATATGATGGTTTCCGGCATGCAGACGGGCAATTTCATCTAACTGCTGACTCGCCATATAGCTCCCCGAATCAACGAGATCTGCATACTGAGAGCTTTGCAATAAAGGTGAAAAATGAAATTTAGCATTTTTAGCCTTACTCAAAGCACCAAATGACGCGCCATTAATAACCTCAAGACCGCTCGTGACAACATCATTTTCACTGATCCCCTGTGCGTCTACGCCCACGTAGCCTAAGTGACGTTCGACGCCCGTCTGAGTACGAATTTCCAGACCGTTTTTAGCATCTAACAACACTTGACCAGCATTGAACTCAATCCCCCATGCACTCAATAAGGCGTCTAAATTTGACACAGAACTTCCCGCCATCACCCCCATGGTGTCCGATTCGGCCAGGGGGTCAACAAATATCAGCGCTTTGCCCCCCGCCATTACATATTGGTCAACGGCAAGATTGAGTACTTCAGAGTAGTTTTGCGGGTGAACTAAGACCAAAACATCGGTTTGTTCAGGAATGCTGACTGCAGAACTGTCCAACACTTCAACCTCATACAGCTGCTCGAGCTGGTCAAATATCGCCCAACGGGTCTGGTAACGCCCGCTCAATGGATCCTGACCTCCGTGTACCGGCAGGTCAGTAATGACAGTCGCGTTGACCTCTTGTGACACCGCCAGCTGGTAGATCAGCTTACTGATCTGATATTCCAAGAGCTGTTCCTGAGACGGGTCAAAAAAAGCAATGATTTGTTCATCGTCGACGTCGTTGCGGCCAGCCAGACCAAAATAAATAGCATCCCCCGCCACACCGACAGACGCGGCGGTTAGACCAAAGCCGTTGGCTTGGTCCTCTGCTTCGGAGAAGGGCTCCGGATCAATCCGCTTCAAACGTAATTTACCGTCAGAGGCATTGGCGTATTCCTCTAGCAGGCTGTAAACACGATTCGCGTAATTTCGCAGACTGGTCATGCCGACCGACGCACGGTCTGAGAAAAAGAAATAAAGGTTTACTGGCTCATCCAACTGTTCAACGATTTTTTTACTGCCCGGTGACAGTGAATAAATTTGATTCTCGGTAAGATCAAAACGCGCTTTGTTTAGCAGTTAATTATTTAGCAACACCAGGCCGACAAATACCACGGAAATAAATATAAAAAGCAAGCAGTTTTTAAACGACTTGATCATCTTATTGTGCCTTTTTCAATTCAATAACTACACGACCGGCATATAGCCACACCAGAGTCACCAGTATGAAAAAACCTACATCGCTGGCAGCCAATACACCTTTGGCCATCCCCTCAAAGTGAGTGAGAAAACTCAAGCTCGCCAGTGTGTCCAGAAGCAGCGGTGGTAACATCTGATTAAACGAAGCTAGCAACACGCCGCTACCGGTTAGCACGAACA
>CAXQZJ010000070.1:0-11006 GCA_964228145.1 Alteromonadaceae bacterium
GTTACTTTGGATTTTGCAGCTCGAGAGATTTCTGATGAACCCATTGGGCGACCTGATCATCGACGCAACGGCGGGATAGATAGAATCGAGCTTTGCCTTGATAAAGCAACCAGCCTTTTTCAGTTTCTTCAATTTTACTGATATCAGTCCAGGCCACGCGGGATTTCACTGAGTTTGATTCAGTTTTGATTCCCTCGTTATCCACGGTTAAGGTTAACTCGGTGTTCGCTGCACGGCTGAGCATTTGTCGCCACAACCACCAAGTCCGGTGAAAGTATACCCCGAGTGCATCGATACCGGCCAACGCCAACATAAACCAACCAAAGGTCGCGGCTATCCATTGTGTCAGTAACACCACAACACCAATTATCAATAAAATAAAAGACTTAGCGTAAGGCTTGAGCCCCTTTACCGGCTCGACCGACTGGTCATAGGTTTCGGCGAAGTGGGTTTTATCTAAAACGTAGGTGGTTTGAAAATCTATCGACATACTTCATCTATCGCATTATGGACCTGCTGCAATGATACACGCTCGATGACTTGTTCAACACCCACATACCAAGTCCGGATCAGTCCAGAAAGATCTTCTTAACACCTTCCAACGTGTTTTCAGCACGCTCAGAGCGTGAGATTCTGGTTCGTCGGATATCACTTACTGATTTGCCCAAAGTTTTCGCTAGTAGCCACATGGTGAGCCAAAATACTGCAAAAGTGAGTACGCCATAGATCGCCAGTTGAGACCAGTTTTGTGATTTAAGCCCCTCAAGGGCAAAGGTATGCCAATGCTCTATCAAAGCCACACCGCCCACGAACCCTATGCCGTAACATACGCGGCTAAGCCAGACAAAATTGCTATTATTTGAGTACTGTGCTCTGGAGGTTTGCACCTGTCTGAAGAACAAGTAGCGCAGGCTGAGATAATAGCTGACCGCAGCCAGCATAAAACAAGCAAGCCATAGAAGTGCACCACTTACACTGGTTAGCAGGCCTGCTCGCCAAGTGAGGTATACCAACACCAAGCTCGTACACGCAAAGTAAATGCCAGTATAAGCAAACAGCTTACGGCCGAGAGAATAGTGAGTGACGTTAGTCATCAAAGTAACGACCTGCTTGGGGCTGCGCCCTATAGCAAAGCCAAACAGTATGACTTGCAGCAACGCCGTAAGCGGAACCGCCACAGCAAACAATAAAGGCACAGATGTAACACCTTGGGCCATTACCTTGAACAAGCCCAAGAACGGCCATTGGATTGCACATAAAACAAACAGATAACGGAACAAACTGTCTTCCTTAACGATTGTGACTTTATCAGTGTAAACAAGCTGTTATGTCACCATCAACAGCTGTGCCTATACTTAGGTATGCTGCACTTAACCTAACATCAGCATACCCGTCATCTTTTGGGGTAGTTGCGCGCGTTATCAATTCGTTCCTGCATCATTGGATGGCTGGAGAGCCAGTTAGTCTTATTACTTTCCTCTCCGGTTCGCTGGCTGAGTTTTTCCATCGCCTCAGCGAATTCAGCCGGGTCACGCCCCAGCCGCTGCAATTGCGCTAGTGCAAAATTATCCGCAGCCCGTTCATGCTGTTGGGAAAACTGATTTTGCGCAATAGCGCCCCCTGTGCCTAATAACGCTTCAAGGGGACCACTTAAATCTCCCAAAAAGTAACTAATTGCCAGTGTAGACACTAACGACTCAGCTATCAGTCGCATCGAATGGTTTTCTTCAACATGCCCTATCTCGTGCAGCAATATGCTATTAAGTAACGCCTGATCGCCATCCATCAAAGCAATTAATTGGTCTGTAAACACAATGGTGCCATCGGGCAGTGCAAATGCATTTGGGCCCATTCGCTTTGACGAACGGATCTGAACATTAAATTCTGGGTGGGATGTGTCCAGCGTATCGATAACCCTCTCAAATTCAGACAGATACTGTTGCTGCTCCTGTTCATTGAGCTTAGATGGGTTGAGTATGGTGTAATCCATGCTAATAAGGGTTTGCTGGGAGGCAATTCGCTTCACAGAAAAGGGAATATGGTCAGAAAAAGCGATGGCTAATCCGGGTAAAATGAAACCGAATGTCGCAATCACCATAAGCGGAATCGTGACAATGCTGGCGAAGATCCAACCACGACTGGTTTCCATCCGCGAGATTTTGTCGGATTGTTGGTCCTCTAACCAAGTGTGCAGTGTTTCATCTTCCTCACATACAAGCAGCCGGCCATCTTCCAATACAAGCTCCCGTGATGTACCAGGTACCCAAGATGATGTGGATACTTGTTGGCGCGAAAGCCTAAGTTGATTGTGCTCCTGAAGATAGACCACCAGTTCACCGCCTATGATCATCCATTTGATGGGCTGTGCAGCGGCGCTGTTGGCCTCGTATAATTGTCCCTGACTCATCCCGCTACCCCAATGCAATATCAACGTCAAACAAGGTAGCAGCTTCTTCCCCTACTGCACCCACCGAGCCACTATCACCTACGTTCACATCACCTACATCATTAACCACTTTTACATTGGTCGCATCGGCATAAAACCGTGCGCTTCGAATTCGGACCCAGGGTAGCGCAAATCCCAATGTCGCAAGAACGGCAAACAAGTTAGTAAGCCGCAGCCAGGCAAGACCGATAAATGAGACATTTGACTCAAAACGAGCAATGCCATCAATCTGCGCATGGGTATATTTGTGATTACGGGTATAGGCAGTATAAAAGCTTGATGCGACGGTAAAAATAATCAAATAACCGCTGATTGTTGCCAACACCATGAGGCCCATTTTATCTGCTATATTTGTACCAAAAAGAGAAAACGCGCCAACAAAACCGGCTGTTATAGCCATAAACAGCGCAATCAGCCCGGCCCCAAATGAAGCGACGTAGTAACTGCCGGTACTCAACTGCGAACGAAACTCGCGATCCCCGTAACTGCGCTCATCGATTAAATACTCATCGATTTTTTTCATCGCGTAAGGCATTAACAGGTACAGAGTGAAAATACTGATAAAGGGCAATATCACAAAGGCCAGTAACGCCCGCCAATAATCACCATGAAAGCGGAAACGAACATTTCGGTATGCCGTCATTCGCATTGAAAAACGCAGTGCCGCATTGATTAAAAACGGTGACAAGAAAGCAAAAACAACCGCTAATACCAAGGCGGCAAAAGGGTTTAAATAGCTGGTAATAAAATACGCGGAAAACAACACTACCGCGACCAGGCGCCCTTTCAATATCATTTTTGGATCAGCCAAATACGAAAACCTATGCCCATCGACCTCAGTGTTTGCATACATGTAGCGTTTGGTGCGGACTTTTGCCCAGGCCGAATAAATACCCAGGGTCGCCAGCGTGAGCATAAAATTAACCACCCAGATCCCAAAAAAAGTACGGAAGTCACCATGAAATTTCACCGTGTCTTGCCGAAGCACCGGCAGCTCATCCGTAACCTGTTGTCGCGAGTTTCTTTGTTGCTTGGGGTGCTGCTGAATTCGCTGCTGAAGTTCTGCAGCGCGCTGAGGATGGGCTTGCGAATCGATGTGGCGCAACGCTTCTTTCAACTCGCTCAAACTGTATGTTGAGTAATCAGGCTCGAATGTCATACATCCTCGTTTATCACCGGCGCTCCTCGCCGCAAAGCCAATACTTGCAACATAGCCAATATGTTGCATGCCGGCAACTATTTCTACTCGAGGCTAATTTATTATAACGTGAAGCTAGCGGCCATCCACACGCTATCGGGCCGATGAAGTCACGTACGCTGCGACCAACTGCATTCACAACTCATGACATTCTTAACACTGTCCCTATAATGAGTTAAAAACCAAAACTGCAGGATGCCAATTATGCTGGTAAGACGTGATTTTATTCGGGGTATGGTCGTAACCGCCCTGGCAAGTGCTTTATCCCCTTCTCTGGTTTATGCCAATACGGCAAATGCTCAACACAAACCGGCCCGCCTGAAACCTGGCCAAACCATTGGGTTAATCGCACCAAGCAGCAACGTCATGGAAAATCAGGACATTGATTTTGCTGTCGACATTGTTAAATCATTTGGATTTAAAGTAAAAAAAGGCCAATACCTGTATCAACGTAATGGCTATCTCGCAGGCAGTGACGAACAGCGAGCAGCTGATGTCAACGCCATGTTCGCAGATAAATCTGTCGACGCCATTTTTTGTTTGCGCGGAGGATATGGCTCGCCACGTATTCTGCCGTTTCTCGACTATGACATGATTGGCAAAAATCCCAAGGTACTTATTGGCTACAGCGACGTCACCGCATTGCTCAATGCGATTCACGCCAAAACGGGGATGATTACATTCCATGGACCTATTGCGGCCCAGACGTTTTCTGAGTACACCAAAAACGAGTTTAAAAAAGTGCTGTTTACGCCTCGCCAGCACAATATTGCCGTGCCTCCGCCTTTTGAGACTGCCGAGGGTAAAGCTGAGCGGGATAATCGCATTACTGTGATCACGCCGGGTAAAGCGAGCGGGCAGATTATTGGTGGCAACCTGTCACTGATGGTTAAGCTGGTCGGTACCCCCTACGAGCCAGATTACACTGATAAAATACTGATTCTGGAAGACGTAAGCGAAGCCCCATATCGCATCGACGGTATGCTCACCCATTTAAAACTTGCAGGTAAATTAGATAAACTTGCGGGTATTGTGTTTGGAAAGTGCAGCGATTGTAGTTCCGACGGCAACACGCTGAGTCTTGAACAAGTATTATTTGAACATCTGCAACCGCTGGGAATTCCGGTCTCGCGGGGCTTGATGATTGGCCATATCAAAGATAATTCGACCATTCCCATTGGCGTAAATGCTAGCTTTGATACCAGCAAGCCTGGCATCCGTATGCTAGAAAATGCCGTAACCTAAAGGATCAGTATGAGCCATTACGCCTTATTGCTTAACCTGCTGCTGAGTTTTCCACAACAGCCTGACATACAACTTGAGATGACTTATTCAGCCCACCAACAGCCTTGGGCTTTTCTTGCTCCCCATGAGAATGAGCATGTGGGTAACAACTACCTTAAGCAAAAGGTGTCTGAGTTTGGCGGCATTTTTGCGGTACTCAGGCAACACGGTCAGCGGCATATCAGCCTGTCTCTGGGCGAGCAGACACTAGAGATTGATCCTAATCGCATCTTTACCCAACGGGGTCGTATCAGTACGCTGACCAGGCTCAATCCAGAGCTCAAGAAAAATACCCCATTACTGAAACGTGCTGAAAGCTTAACGGCGAACCTGGCTGATTTTATCCTGGCCAGTATCAAAGCAGAACAGGCCAGTAGCTGGATAGCCATTCATAACAACACGCAAGGTTATGATGGCGACGGACATGGCGGTCGTGGCACCATTTCCATTAAACGCTACCAAAAGAAACTCGCGACCGGTGCCAATTACCTGATCGATGTTAATGATGCCGGAAAAGACGAAGACGATTTGTTTTTTATTACCGAACGCAGCGATTTTGATGCAATGCAGCACGCCCAATTTAATGTGGTGTTGCAAAACCCTGAAGTCGCCAACGATCCCAGCGAAGACGATGGCTCGTTATCTGTGCTGGCTGAAATGCAGGGGCGCCGTTACGTCAATGTTGAAGCAGAACGGATGGATGATGATGGGCTCGGAGAAAATCATCTGGCACAACAACAGCAGATGATTGATTTGTTATTCCAGATTTTGACTAAAGACGTGTCGACCCGAGACTAGTTGCACGCTTCAATAAGATAAGAGACGGGCTGTTAACGCCCGTCTTTTTGATCCGTGATTCAATACCGGTTACTGCGCCTCACGGCAAAGGTTTTAGTTCTAAATGACTCAGTCCTTGTCGAATAATTCGCATATTTTCATCACCGGGGTCTGACTTTTCGGTTAGATAGTCGGGATTCAGTTCTTTCCATAATTCGTGACCAATGAAGCGCTGGTACTCGTGATGACCAATCACGTAGTCGATATCATGCTTTGCGCTTAAATAGCTAATCAGTTTGATATTGGCTTCTATCTGCGCTTGCGTCAGTGGCAAGGTGTCGCCATCGGCAATATTCTCGATGCCAATCGCAGTATGGTTCAAGCCGATAACGTGTCGGGCAAACGTTGTTGTTGGCAGTAACTGAACTATGCTGCCGTCTCGATCGACCAGAAAATGTGCAGAAACATTCAACGCGCTGAGCTTATTCAGATCTTTACGCCCTCCGCCTAACGTGGGTGGATTAAAAACGTTAAAGGTTTTTTCCAGGGTTGGCACCACAGTCCAATGTACCACTACCATTTTGGGGTCAATCGTGGCCTTTTCCTGCACCATGCCATAATGGTTTTTCATATAATCCAGAGACAATTGCTCACGCTGCTCATCGAACACAATAGGACGCTGAGTAATCTCAATATCAGTAGAGTGAGTGCAGCCGCCAAGCACCAAGACAGCGGTAATAATAAGGTTTCGCATAGATATTCCTTTTATCGATAGTGTTGCCAGCATAGCAATATGCACCCTACCGGCCAAACCTGCGGTGCGCTGTTGGTCGCAAGTTTTCATCCCAGTGTCTTGCTTGTCTAATCCATATTGCTCGGCATCAAAAAGATCTCGCGCACGTTATTTCGAGGATCAGCATTCACCGCATAAAGTACCGCATCTGCCACATCATTAGGGTCAAGTTTATCTGGCTTCGCTTCATCGAAAAACGGCGTATTGACCATTCCAGGACATAAGGTCGTACAGCGGCCCTGCCATTGACTCATTTCTTGGGCTAAATTCTGGCCTACGCCATAAGCGAACCATTTGGTGGCCCCATAAACTGAACCCGGTAACGAAATTCTTCCCGCAGCTGACGCGGTAAGGACAAAATGCCCTTGGGTATTTTTAAGAAAAGGTAAGGTTAATTTAGCGGTGTAAAGCAGCGCTTTGGCATTGAGGTCAATCATGGCATCCCACTCTTTATGATCGCCCTTTTCCATACCAGGCGTTGATGCGCCCATACCTGCATTGGCAAAAACAACATCTAGCTGTCCCCAATGGTCCACGCCCTGTTCAACGACTTGCTTAAGCGCATCAAAGTCTGTCACATCGGCAGGCAACGCAATAGCTTTATCTTCCCCCAGTGTACTGACTAATTCTTGCAACGCCGTTTTACGGCGGGCAGTGAGAATGAGTTTAAACCCTTCCGATGCCGCTTTTACGGCTGTGGCTTTGCCAATCCCACTGCTGGCCCCTGTGATTAACATCACTTTGGTCATCATTGATTCTCCTGAATACATTTAGTAAACCAGTATAGGAAAACACAGCTGCTGCGGGTTTGAATTCACCCCATCGGCCTGCGGTCTGACGTATCATGCATAAAAAAGGCGAGCCTGAGCTCGCCTTGGTATATTAGCGTCACTTAACTACGATCTGCTCGGCTTTGGAACTTACGCTCTTCAGTGTTGATTTTAATCCATTCACCGGTGCTGATGTACTCAGGCACTTGGACAACCAGTCCGGTCGACAAGGTCGCCGGTTTAGTGCGACTGGTTGCCGACGCGCCTTTGATCGAAGGGTCCGTCTCAACCACTTCGAGCTCAACGCTCATGGGCAAATCCAGCGCCACAGGCTGCTCACTGACGATCAGCACCTGAATACCTTCGGTGCTTTCGGTAATAAATGGTGCTTGGTCAGCAATGCTGTCTTTATTTAAGTGATAAGGGGTGTAGTCTTCATTATCCATAAACACATATTCGTCCCCGTCCATGTAGGAAAACATTGCTGGACGGCGAACCAGATCCGCGTAGTCCAGCATATCCGAGTCTTTAAAGGTCTCATCAATTTTTGCACCGGTGACGACATCGTACATGCGCATACGGTACAAACTTCCGCCAGCGCGTCCTTGAGGAACCGAGCGCTCGATATCACGAACTATGCATGTTTTACCGTCAAACACGACGGTATTATTCTTTTTGATTTCACTTGCCTTTGGCATGATCATTTCCTGATTTAGTCGGGCCTTCGCGGCCCCAACATTTTAAAAAACCTGTGACTATTTTGCGCGATTTAGTTACGTTGAGAAAGTGAAATTCAACAAAACCCTTGATTAAATTATCTAATCGCTGTGAAACAAACTGACCAGCCTGCCGGTCAAATCTCCCATAATCGATACCTTGTCTGATTAGCGTGATAGTCGCAGGTTTACATCACCATTAACTCAGGTAAGGTAGCCATTATTTTCACCGCGCAAACTCCGGTGTTTAACTTAAGCAAGGACATTGAATGAAAAAGTTCATCGCAGCCATGTTGTTACCGTTCGCTACAACAGCGGTATGGGCTGATACGCAAAGCGTAAAAGACAATATTGAAGAAGCGACCAAAGGACGCTTCCCGGCTAGTCAGATCACAGTAAGACGCGAAGTCCCGCTAGACGAATTTAAAGGATTTTACGAAGTCAGCATTGCCGGTCAGAATTTATTGGTTCATGAGAGCGGTAAATATGCAGTGATTGGTGATGTGTTTGACTTCACCCAAATGGCGAACATATCCCAGGACTTTCGCAATCTCGCCATGGCGGAAAAGGCCAAGGGCGTTATTGCTAAGCTTGATGAAAGTAACTTTATTACCTTTACACCCAGCACAGACAAAATAGGAACCCTCTACGCTTTTACCGACCCGACCTGCGGTTATTGCCGAAGAATGCATAATGAGCGGGATGTATTGCTCAGCGCTGGTGTTGAAATCAAATATATTCCCTATCCACGTGGCGGCTTGCAGGTAGGTGAAGAAACCTATGAAAAGTCCAAGCAAATGATGTGTTCGGACACGCCGCAACAAGCAATTACTGAACTAAAGAACGGCGTGGATGGTGGCAAATATGTCCAACAACGTTATGACAGTGAATGCGTCGCCAAAGTCAGAGAAGGCTACCGAGCCGGCGGTGAAATTGGCATCTCAGGTACCCCATTTATGTACCTCAGCACAGGCAAAGCTGTGCCCGGTTACATTGCCCCGGTTGCCGTGATAGCAGAATTCAAAAAGTAACATCTGGAAATTCGGACAAACTCGGACTTGCAACCTTTCCGGCTGCGAGTCCTTGTTAACGCATGCTATCGGCTACGTCTAACCATACCAGCAAGCCACATACCCACCAGCATAGTTCCTGCAAACAAATAAATTTGTGTATTTCCTGAAGACAGGTTTGTGATCGCGGGTCCCGGACAGATTCCACTTAAGCCCCAACCCACTCCAAAAATGCTGGCGCCTAAGATTAATTTGGCATCAAGCTTGGTTGCCGTAGGTAGGTCGCAGGGGTCGCCAAACAAGGTTTTTCCGCGAGGTTTAACCAACAGATAATATCCTGGCAAATAAACGGCCAAACCACCGCCCATCACGAACGCCAGCGTTGGATCCCAATTTCCGGCTATATCCAAAAAGCCAAGTACTTTTACCGGATCAACCATGGTAGACACGGTCAGTCCGGCACCAAAAATGACCCCGGAAATTAACGCGAAGATGATCGTTTTCATGCTGCTACTCCCACCACGGTAACCGTCACAATCGCCGCACTCATAAAGGTTATAGTGGCAACGATTGAGCGCTTGGATAGTCGTCCAATACCGCAGATTCCATGACCACTGGTGCAGCCTGAACCTAAACGCGCTCCAAACCCGACTAACAGACCTGCGATCGCAAGTGCAATGGAACTGCCCGGCAGCGCTTCTGGCAGTCCGAAACCCAATTGCGAAGTCAATATTGGCGCAATAATCAGGCCGACTAAAAATGCCAACTTCCAGCCACGCTCACTTCCTTTAGGCAGCAAAGCGCCCGCTGTGATCCCGGAAATACCCGCAATTTTTCCCAAAGTAAGCATCAAAAGGAGCGCTCCCGCTCCCAGCATAGCGCCGCCTATCAGGGCTTGAATAAAAATATCAGGCATAACCCACCCTTATTAATTTAGATAAATCTAAATTAACAAATTTTATTCTGGCTGCCAAGTCATTCACCGGCGAGATTGATAGCAATGATATCGATAAACGCGTAAAAAAAAGCCCCGCAAAAGCGGGGCAGGACACATATCACGAGTAAAGTGATAATGATTAATGAGCGTGGTCGTGCTCTTCGCCTTCTTCGGCAATACCTAACCACACAACGCTTGCAGGAATAAAGTCGAGTTCGGTGTCACCTGCAATGCTAAAATCGTCCAGATCTATCTGCAGGACGTGTTTAGCAATCGGGTCGGTGACATAAACATAATGGCCATTCTGCGCCACGGCCATGGTGAACTTGCTACCTTCTGGCATGGTGCTGACATCCTCTTCAGTAATATCCACACGCTCCTCAAGCTCCCAATGGGTATGACCATCATGCTCATGCGGCATCAATACATTTAAGAAGCCCGCGGAATCGAGAATAAGAAAATGCTCTGCTCCTTGAGTAAAGGCATAAGCTACCGGGCTTTCGCCTGCTGCTGGCTGCCATTCCAATGCCTCCATTTCATTTTCTTCGCCGTTAATCGCAACCAACACTGCAGCGCCACCGCCGTGAGCACTGGCGATGCCGATGAACGCTTCTGCATCTTCATGGCCGTAAATAGTGCCAATTCTCATGCCGTTTAGCTCGGCTATATTGGCGATTTTCTCTGCTTCAAACTCGCCATCATGTTCGTGAACCAGCATCACACCATCACTGCAGCCAAAGGCAACAAATTCATGGTTTTGCGCTGCACCATGCAAGTCAGGACAGGTCATGGCCAACGTGGTTTCCAGCTCGTATTCGCCATCATGTAAATGATAAACGCCAACCTGATCGGGTAAGACTTTCGCGTTAGATGTACTTTCCGCATCATCGCGACGAATAGTCGAAAACAGATGATCACCGCGGGGCTCGGCGACACCATGCATGTTGACGCTGTAGTTTAAGGTTGCAATGTCCGCCGTTTCACTGCTGATATCAGTGTCGCTGATGACCTGCACTGAAGCAGGTGTACCGGCGTCAGCATCACCATCGAAAAATACCGCCAACTGCCCGTCATG
>CAXQZJ010000071.1:0-90752 GCA_964228145.1 Alteromonadaceae bacterium
GTCACAGCCGGTGCTGGGCGTATATCTGAAGTAAGTGCCCGCTTTACCCTTGATGCTATGCCTGGCAAGCAAATGGCCATTGATGCAGACCTCAATGCAGGGTTTATCGATCAAGACGAGGCTCGTGCAAGACGGGAATCCATTACTGCTGAAGCGGACTTCTATGGTTCAATGGACGGTGCTTCGAAGTTTGTCAAAGGGGATGCCATAGCGGGTTTATGGATCATGCTCATCAATATTGTCGGTGGTTTATTTATCGGCATGATTCAGCATGATCTGGCGTTCGGCGAAGCGATCCGAATTTATACGATTTTAACCATTGGTGACGGCTTGGTTGCACAAATTCCGTCATTGCTGTTGTCCGTTGCCACCGCAATCATTGTCACCCGGGAAAATGATGCCCGTGAGATGGGCACCGAGCTGAAGCGTCAATTGGGTAATCAGCAAGCAATGATCATTACCAGTATTATTTTATTTGTGATGGGCATTGTACCGGGGATGCCGCATTTGGCCTTTTTGGGTTTTTCTGCTTTGGTCGGTGGTGCCGCATTCTTGCGCTGGAAGCGTGCTCAACAACCCGAAGAGCAAACCACTGAAGGGGCGGAGCTGGTTGAATCGAACGCCCCGGGCACTGAAATGAAAGAACTCAGTTGGGATGATGTCCAGCAGGTAGACGTCATTGGCCTTGAAGTGGGCTACCGATTAATTCCTTTGGTGGACAAATCCCAAGGTGGTGAACTGTTGACCCGAATTAAGGGTGTCAGGAAAAAGTTATCTCAGGAACTCGGCTTCTTAATCCCACCGGTGCACATTCGCGACAACCTGGATTTGGAACCTAACACTTACACCATTTCGATGATGGGGGTGACCATCGGAGAGGCTGAAATTGCCCATGACTGTGAAATGGCCATCAATCCGGGCCAGGTGTTCGGTAAGCTCAACGGTACGCCAACCAAAGATCCTGCATTCGGATTAGACGCGGTATGGATTAAACCGAATCAACGTGAACAGGCTCAGTCTCTGGGCTACACAGTAGTCGATGCGGCTACCGTGGTTGCGACCCATCTTATTCAGCTATTGACCAACAATGCATACCAGTTGCTAGGCCATGAAGAAGTGCAGCAGTTGCTGGACATTCTGGCTAAAAACAATCCTAAGCTGGTCGAGGGACTCGTGCCGGATGTGTTGCCGCTCGCCACGGTGGTGAAGGTGCTGCAAACCCTGTTGTACGAAAATGTGCCGATCCGAGATATTCGAACCATAGTGCAGACGCTCAGCGAATATGGTCCTAAGAGTCAGGATCCTGACGTTCTGGTTGCTGCGGTGCGTATTGCCCTTAAGCGATTGATCGTGCAGGAAATCAGTCAGGGTGCGCCGGAGATACCTGTCATAACTTTGGCGCCAGAGTTGGAACAAATGTTGCACCAGTCTCTGCAAGCGGGTGGAGACGAGGGCGCCGGCATTGAGCCAGGCTTAGCAGAAAAACTGCAGCAATCGCTAAACGAAGCCCATCAGCAACAGGAATTAGCTGGTGAACCTTCAGTTTTACTCACATCCGGCATGTTGCGACCAGTGTTGTCGCGGTTTGTTAAGCATGCTATCGCAGGTCTTCATGTTCTCAGCTATCAGGAAGTCCCCGATGATAAGCAAATTAAAATTGTCAGTGCGATAGGCAAGTAGGAGTAGATTCAGTGAAAATCAGACGTTTTGTAGGCAAAGATATGCGCGAGGCTTTGAGTAAGGTAAAGGCAGAGCTTGGCGGAGATGCTGTGATCATGTCTAACAAAAAAGTCGATGGTGGTGTCGAAATTGTGGCAGCCTGTGACAAAGAGCCAGTACCAAAACCAGCACCGCTGAAACCGCAAGCCGCCGCCCCCAAAACAGCCTCGCTCAGTGAAATTATCGGAGATAGTGGCCCGGATTCTTTGCGGGAACTACTAGAAAAACAGGTATCTCAGAATGTTACCCCTGCACCTCAGTTCCAGGCGCCGACCAAGCATGCGCCTAAAATCACTGCTAACGCGCCTGCTGCCACTGAGAATCTAACAGCTACGCCGACTCAATCCGACAATAACGAAATTGCACTGATCAAAGAAGAATTGAGTAGTTTGCGACAAGTGCTGGAGTTTCAGGTCAATGGCTTACTGGATCAGCGTCGTCAACGTGGCCACCCATTGCATAGCTATTTTGAACAACAATTTACTCAAATGGGTCTGGATAAGTCACTCGCAGAAGAGTTGGTGGGTTATCTCGAAACCCAAATGACCCAAAAAGAAGCTTGGTTATTTTTATTAAAGTTGCTGTCAAATCGGTTGCATTGCCAGGGGCAAGACCAAATTATGCAAGGCGGCGTGTTCGCTTTTGTCGGTCCTACCGGGACAGGCAAAACCACAACAGTGGCTAAACTCGCAGCCAAATTCGCTCAGCGCTATGGTGCCGATCAAGTCGGCTTAATTACCATCGATAGTTACCGAATTGCAGCATTTGAACAACTGGCGACCTATGCAAAAATCATCGGTTGCTCAGTTAAAAAAGCAGCGAACGCCCAAGAGCTGAGTGATGCATTAACACAATTTCGCTCGCGTAGGCTAATCTTGATCGATACTGCAGGTTTTGGACAGCGAGATTCACGTTTGATTAACCAATTGGATACGTTAAAGCAAAGTGGCTGTGCTACTATACATAACTATCTGTTGTTGCAAGCGAGTGCGCAACGAGAGGTCCTTGAAGAAACTTTGGCTCAATATCAGCAAATTTCTTTACAGGGCTGTATTTTCACGAAATTAGATGAGTGTTACTCTCTGGGACAGGTTATCAGCGCGGCGATTGCGGCGCGACTGCCAGTGAGTTATATCACCGATGGTCAGAGTGTACCGGAAGACATTCATAGTGCAGACGCGAAGCAATTAGTAGCGAGTGCTGCAAGGTTATTCAAACGTCATGCCCGTCGCCATGCAGAGCCACAGGTGCGTGCAGCGGGTTATTAAGTATCATCGATAGCAGTATGATTGAAGATCAAGCGAGTAGTTTACGAAAAATGCAGCAACCACATCTAGTTAAAGTCATTGCTGTGACAGGCGGAAAGGGTGGAGTAGGAAAAACCAATATCACCCTGAACACTGCGATTGCGATGGCCAAACAAGGCAAGAAAGTCATGGTGCTCGACGCGGACCTGGGTTTGGCCAACGTAGATGTAATGCTGGGTTTGCGTGTAGGGAGAAACTTATCCCATGTGTTGTCGGGTGAATGCCTGTTGGAAGATGTGTTGGTGGAAGGCCCATATGGGGTAAAAATAGCGCCTGCAACCTCCGGCACCCAGTCGATGACGGAATTAAGCCAAATTGAACATGCAGGACTGATTCGCGCTTTCAGCGAGCTTAGCGAAAAAGTGGACGTGCTGTTGGTAGATACCGCAGCGGGTATTTCCGATATGGTGTTGAGTTTTTCCCGAGCGGCTCAAGATGTGATGGTGGTGGTGTGTGATGAGCCAACCTCTCTTACTGATGCCTATGCGTTGATAAAACTGCTGAACCGCGATCACGGCGTTTTTCGATTTAAAATTGTTGCCAATATGGTGAGAAATCTGCGTGAAGGTCAGGAATTGTTCGCTAAATTGTCCAAGGTTACAGGCCGGTTCCTTGATGTCGCATTAGAACTTGTGGCTACTGTGCCTCATGATGAAAACATCCGTAACGCGGTGCGCAAACAAAAAGCGCTGGTTGAAGCATACCCATCCTCACCAGCAGCAGTTGCAATTACACAGTTGGCAGGCAAGGCGTTGTCCTGGCCAATTCCTCAGCAACCTGGCGGCCATCTGGAGTTCTTTATAGAACAACTGGTCGATCAGCAAGCCAAACAGGCATAGGGTTGCGCGTGAACAGCAAAGCCGCTGCCTATCTGCAGCATGACGATAAAACCAAGCTGGTTGAGCAGCATGCGCCGCTGGTAAAACGGATTGCCCACCATCTACTGGCAAGGCTTCCGGCCAGTGTACTGGTTGATGATTTGATTCAAGCAGGCATGATAGGGCTACTCGAGGCTTCACGAAATTTTGACGGCAGCAAAGGCGCGAGTTTTGAAACCTTTGCCGGTATCCGCATACGCGGTGCCATGTTAGACGAGATTCGCAAAGGTGATTGGACTCCTCGCTCTGTGCACAAAAATAGTCGGGCGATTACCGAAGCAATCAACCAGGTAGAAAAAATCACCGGCCGGGATGCCCGTGACCTGGAAGTCGCAGAGTTTATGGGGGTTTCTCTGAATGATTATCATCAGATGCTCAACGAAGTAAATGCCGGTCGGATTATTGGCATTGAGGATCTCGGCGTAACGGAAGACGTACTCGGTGGTGACAGCGACAAAAGCCACGACGAACCTTTTGATGATTTTGCCCAAGGTACGTTTCAAAAAGCCCTAGCTCATGCTATTACTACATTGCCAGAACGAGAAGCGATTGTGCTGTCTCTCTACTATGATGAAGAACTAAATTTACGTGAGATCGGTGAAGTCTTGGAAGTCAGTGAATCCAGAGTAAGCCAGATCCACAGTCAGGCGATGCATAGGCTTAAGTCGCGAATGCAAAGCTGGCGAACCGATTAATAACCTTTTACAAGAAAAAAAATTTCCAAACGGGAGGCCGAATTTGGACAAGAACATGAAAATTCTCGTGGTTGACGATTTTTCAACCATGAGACGAATCATTAAAAACCTGCTGAAAGACCTTGGTTTTGCCAATGTCCAGGAAGCTGATGATGGCAGTACTGCATTACCTATGCTGCAACAGGGAGATTTCGACTTCGTAGTAACGGATTGGAACATGCCAGGTATGCAGGGAATTGATTTACTGCGTGCTATTCGTTCTGATGACAAGTTAAAGCACCTACCCGTGTTAATGGTGACCGCAGAAGCGAAAAAAGAACAGATCGTTGCTGCTGCCCAGGCTGGGGTCAACGGCTACGTGGTTAAACCATTTACAGCCGCCACGCTCAAGGAAAAGCTAGAGAAAATATTCGAACGCCTGGGTTAATACCTGGCTTATCCTGAACGGAGGTGCCGAATGGCGACGAATAAGAGTAATCAGATTACGCTCGAAGACGCCCGTCTTTTAGTGGAGTTGCTCGAAAAAGGTGAGCAGGCGCAGGCCGATGAGATTGTCGAGAGTCTGTCAAGAGATAGCTCAGAAGAGTTATTTGCCGAGGTTGGAAAGTTAACCCGTCAATTGCATGACTCGTTAAACAGCTTCCAGCTTGATGGCCGGTTAGCTGATTTAACCAAAGAAGAAATTCCTGATGCCCAGTCGCGGCTCACCTATGTGATTGAGACGACCGAAGAAGCAGCCAACAACACGATGGACGCTGTAGAGCAATGCATGCCAATCGCGGAAAGCATGCAGCAAGGCGTTCAGGATATTATGCCCGAGTGGAAAAAGTTGATGGCCCGTGAAATTGAATTGGGTCAGTTTAAAAGCTTGTGTCATCAATTAGATAGCTTCCTGGAGAAGACCCAAGCCGACACAGACAAACTGACGTCATTATTGACCGAAGTCCTTATGGCTCAGGGCTATCAAGATATCACCGGTCAGGTTATCCGTCGGGTAATAGAGTTAGTCAAAGAGGTAGAAGACAGCCTTGTTCACTTACTCTCTATGTTCAGTGGCGTTGAAGTCGCTGAAAAATCGACTAAAAAGAATAAAGAGTCTGTAAATCAACCCGATACAGTGGAAGCAGAAGGACCGATCATTAATCCGGAAGCACGCGATGATGTGGTGACAGGACAAGATGATGTGGATGACCTACTATCTAGTCTGGGGTTTTAAGAGGAACGGCGAATGGCATTCGAAGTAGACGAGGATATCCTAGAGGATTTTCTGGTTGAAGCCGGCGAAATTCTTGAACAGTTGCAAGAGCAACTGGTTGAACTGGAAAACAATCCAGAGGACAGTGATCTTCTGAATGCTATTTTTCGGGGTTTCCATACGGTAAAAGGCGGAGCAGGGTTCTTATCCCTGACAGCACTGGTTGATATTTGTCATGGTGCAGAAAACGTTTTTGATATTCTCAGAACCGGTCAGCGTAGCGTCACGCCGGAACTCATGGACGTTATTTTGCAATCCCTAGACACCGTTAATGAGATGTTTGAGCTGGTTAAAGCCAGACAAGAACCTGAGCCGGCTGATCCTCAGTTAATTGAAACACTTCATCGCTTGAGTCATCCGGAAAGCCAAGATCCGCCCGCAGCACCTAGTGAGCCGGAACCAGTAAATGAACCCGTAGCGGTTGAACAAGCCCCCGCCACTGATGGCAGCATTGATGACATAACGGACGATGAATTTGAAAACCTGCTAGATGAATTACATGGTAGTGGCAAAGGACCTGGCACTTCAGGAACTGATTCCAAAGCACCTGCCCAATCAGCATCACCAGTAGCCGGTGGTAACGACGACGATATCACCGATGATGAATTCGAGGCATTGCTCGATGAGTTGCATGGCAAAGGCCAATTTAAAGCTGAAGACGACGCGAAAGCTTCGCCACCAGCCAGCAGTGATAGCGATGAAATATCAGACGACGAATTCGAAAAGTTATTAGACAGTTTACATGGTCAAGGGCAAGGACCGGGTAAGGCTCAAACACCGCAGCCGGTAGCGTCAGCGCCTACTCCGGCGCCAACACCTACTCCTACGCCAGCTCCTACACCTGCGCCGGCACCCGCTCCCACACCGGCGCCAGCGGCGAAAAGTCCGGTTAAGAAGGACGATAAGAAACCCGCTGCGGCACCTGCCGCGGAAACCACGGTCAGGGTTGACACCAAACGTTTAGATCAAATTATGAACATGGTCGGTGAGCTGGTATTGGTTCGTAACCGGCTGCTGAGCCTTGGCGTCAATATCGCAGATGAGTCTATGTCAAAGGCGATTGCTAATTTGGATGTGGTGACCGGTGACTTGCAGGGTGCGGTAATGCAAACCCGTATGCAACCGATTAAAAAAGTATTCGGTCGGTTTCCTCGTGTTGTCAGGGATTTAGCACGCAGCCTGAAAAAAGAAATCACCTTACAGTTAGTTGGTGAAGACACGGATTTAGATAAGAACTTGGTGGAGGCGTTGGCTGATCCGCTGGTGCATTTGGTACGAAATTCAGTCGACCATGGCATTGAAATGCCTGCCGATCGCGTTGCCGCGGGTAAGTCTAAGACAGGTACCGTAAAACTATCCGCTTCTCAGGAAGGGGATCATATTCTGCTTACCATTGAAGATGATGGTAAAGGGATGGATCCAGAAAAGCTCAAAGAAATTGCTATTTCTAGAGGTGTGCTGGATGCCGACGCTGCTGCACGCATGTCAGATGAAGAGGCTTTTAATCTGATCTTCGCCCCCGGCTTTTCAACCAAAACGGAAATATCCGACATATCAGGCCGCGGCGTTGGTATGGACGTGGTGAAAACCAAGATTAATCAGTTAAACGGCTCTGTGCGAATAAAGTCAGAAAAAGGGGTCGGCACTCGGCTGGAAATAAAAGTGCCGCTAACCCTGGCAATCTTGCCTACCCTGATGGTGATGTTAGGCAAGCAAACGTTTGCTTTCCCACTCGCTGCGGTCAGCGAAATCATTAATATGGACATTTCTAAGACCAACACGGTAGATGGCCAGTTAACAATGATAGTGCGCTCTAAAGCGATTCCTTTGTTTTTCCTAGCTGAATGGCTGAACCGTCGGCCAATAGGTGAAATAGATAAAACCAAAGGACATGTGGTGGTTGTGCAACTTGGCACCCAACAGGTGGGCTTTTTAGTTGATGCGCTGATTGGTCAGGAAGAAGTAGTGATTAAACCCCTCGATGCGATGTTGCAGGGTACACCTGGCATGGCCGGGGCCACCATCACCAGCGATGGTGGTATTGCATTAATTATCGATATCCCAAGTTTATTAAAACGCTACGCTAAAAAGAGCTTTAATTCAAAATAGGAGTCCGCGTAGACAATGTCGTATCGGGTCGTGGTAGTTGATGACTCCACATTTTTTCGTCGCCGTGTTAGCGACATTCTAAACAAAGATCCAGAATTAGACGTCGTGGGAACGGCGATTAATGGGAAAGAAGCGATCGACAAAGTAATGTCGCTTGATCCCGACGTTGTGACAATGGATATAGAGATGCCATTAATGGATGGCATTACTGCTGTAAGGGAAATAATGGCACGCAAGCCCGTGCCTATTTTGATGTTTTCCTCACTGACCTATGAAGGGGCAACGGCAACACTGGATGCGATGGATGCCGGGGCGCTGGACTTCCTTCCGAAAAAATTTGAAGACATAGCACAAAATAAAACAGAAGCGCAGATGTTGTTATGTCACCGGGTTCGTGCCATTGCTAGGCGCAAACTGTCATTGCGCCCAGGGTTAGCCAGTCGTCAGTTTAAGCAGCGTCCGGTTGAAAGCGCAGCAACGACTGCGCAATCAGCGACACGGGTTTTTAGTCGTCCACCGTCAAGGGTGCAAACCAGTGCTAAAGACTATCAGGCATTGGCGATAGGTACGTCGACAGGCGGTCCCGCAGCGCTGCAAAGCCTGTTATCGCGTATTCCCAAAGGCTTTCGATTTCCGATTTTTATCGTGCAGCATATGCCGGGAACCTTTACAAAAGCCTTTGCTCAACGGTTAGATGGGATATGTCAGATCCGGGTAAAAGAAGCTCAACATGGTGATCCTGTGACACCCGGCGTGGCCTATTTAGCGCCTGGTGGTAAGCAAATGTTGGTTGAAAAGAGGCAAGGGCGCGATGTGATCGTAATTCGTGACGAGCCTGACGATAATCGGTTCTTATACAAACCAAGCGTGGATGTAACCTTTGAATCCGTAGGTCAATGTTATGGTGGTCAAGTTTTGGCGATGATCCTGACCGGAATGGGGGCGGATGGTCGTGAAGGATGCCGTAAACTTAAGGCTTTAGGTGCCAAAATTTGGGCTCAGGATGAGCAGAGCTGCGTGGTATACGGTATGCCAATGGCTGTGGCAAATGCAGGGTTAACAGACGAAGTAAACAGTTTGGAAAATCTTGCCAGCCGTCTGCTTACGGAAATGCGTTAATTACCCAACTGAGGGGACAGTGTGGAAATCTGGACGATAGCCAACCAAAAAGGCGGGGTAGGTAAAACCACTACCGCTGTAACATTGGGTGGCTTACTGGCTGAGCAAGGCAAACGCGTGCTATTGGTCGATACAGATCCGCAAGCGTCTCTGGGGTACTATTTCGGCATTGATTGCGAAGAACTCACCCGCAGCGTCTATGATGTTTTTATGGCATCTCCGGGTCCGGACAAAGAGTTGGTACTCGACAGTCTCTGCCCGACTAAATTCGATTCGCTGTTTTTGCTGCCTGCCAGTATGGCATTGTCGACATTGGATCGAAAAATGGGCACCCGTAACGGCATGGGGCTAGTCCTGAAAAAAGCGTTGGCCACTGTTGAAGATGAGTTCGACGTGGTCCTGATTGATTGTCCGCCCACGCTGGGGGTGTTAATGGTCAATGCACTCGCTGCCTGTAACCATATTTTAGTTCCGGTACAAACCGAATTTTTGGCTCTCAAAGGTTTGGAACGTATGATGCATACGCTGGAAATCATGGCGGTGATGTTAAAAAAATCGTTCGCATACACCATAGTGCCGACCATGTTTGATAAACGCACCCGGGCTGCGTTAGAAACCTACAAAATTTTACGTTCTACCTATGGAAAATCTGTGTGGTCTTCGGTGGTTCCGGTCGATACTAAGTTATGCGAGGCGAGTCAGGCACAAACGCCACCCTCGATATTTTGTCCGCGCTCTCGCGGTGTGTATAGTTATCGTGCATTGTTAAAACAATTGATTCACTAAGAGATTTATGTCCAAAGGCGCATTCGCAAAAGAAGAAGTGATGCAGGAGTATTTGTCAGCGTTGTTGACCGACGATACTCCCATTGTTGATGACACTCAGAAACAAACCGTACAGCGTTTGTT
Source organism: Alteromonadaceae bacterium (assembly GCA_964228145.1). GTDB lineage: Bacteria > Pseudomonadota > Gammaproteobacteria > Enterobacterales > Alteromonadaceae > Pseudobowmanella. The sequence goes on from CAXQZJ010000071.1 coordinate 9,992, forward strand.
TGACAACATGCCTGCTGCAAAACCTGAAGCACTGGAAACCACAGATATTCCACAACGAGAGCAGCAAGTACGGAGTGCACCCGTTGAGACCAAGCAAGCAATACAGCCTGCTGCGGAATCCACTCAGACATTGCCTGCAGAGGCGTTTCAGGCGCTGTTTTTTAAAATGGCGGGTTTGACCCTTGCTGTGCCCCTAACGGAGCTGGGGGGGATTCACCAAATTGAAAAGATAACCCCCCTGTTCGGTCGCCCTGATTGGTTTAAAGGAGTGATGACCCATCGTGAGCAAAAATTGTCCGTGGTTGACACCAGTGCCTGGATAATGCCAGAAAAATACAGCGAAAAGCTGGCAGATAGCCTAAATTATCAATATCTTATTATGTTAGGTGACAGTCACTGGGGACTTGCTTGCGAGCAGTTACTTTCAACACACACGCTGCAACCTGATCAGGTGAAATGGCGAGAAAGTAAAGGTAAGCGGCCTTGGTTGGCCGGAATGGTCAAAGATAAAATGTGTGCGTTAATTAACGCGCAGGAAATGATTGCATTGTTGAACCGTGGCATCGATAGTAGTGAATCGGAATTGCCTCGTCAGGCAGGAGAGTAAACGCAAATGACTGAGAACAGAGCTAATGCCACCCATGATGGCAACGATGAGGTCCTTCAGTGGGTAACTTATCGGTTAGGTGAAGAAACCTACGGGATTAATGTAATGCAGGTGCAAGAAGTGTTGCGCCATACCGAAATTGCCCCCGTACCAGGTGCTCCCGATTATGTGTTGGGAATTATTAACCTGCGCGGCAACGTCGTGACTGTGATTGATACTCGCTCTCGGTTTGGTCTGCCGCCAGCCGATGTCACGGATAACTCGCGTATCGTGATTATCGAGTCTGAGCAGCAGGTGGTGGGGATATTAGTCGATTCAGTGGCAGAAGTCGTGTATTTGCGGACTTCTGAGATCGACAGTGCACCTAACGTTGGCACAGAAGAAAGCGCTAAGTTTATTCAAGGCGTGAGTAATCGTGATGGCGAGTTACTGATTTTGGTTGATCTGAATAAATTACTATCAGACGAAGAATGGGACGAAATCTCAGGTTTCTAATCTGCTTAGGGATGTACAGTCAGGGATGATTTCAGAATCCATACTAGTTACTGTTTTAGCGGTAATAGCACTCGTTGTGTTGAGCTTGGTGGGCCTCACTTTGACTGGCAGACATCGGCTACGTCAGGTACAACAGCAACAGCAAGAAATGTATGAGCGTTTGGCTCAATTGGCTCAGCAGCATGAATTATTGTTGGAGCAAGTGCATGAAGTTCATACCGGTGCGATGGGTGTAGGTACCAAGGTTGGTGAGTTAGCAAGACAGTTACAGCAAACTCAGTACAAGCAAGAGCAATTGGAAGATCAGGAGCCTGAACTGCGCTTGTACAGTAAAGCAACACGCATGGCTGCTCAGGGTGCCAATGCAGATGATATCGTTGAGGCCTGTGAGTTGCCGCGGGCTGAAGCCGAATTATTGGTAAGCTTACACCAAAGGCCTGAATAGAAAGGTCCGTTAAGCCTGAGTATGCAGGTGGCCCGGAGGAATGTCCCAGCCCTCAGGAAACTTACCCTGCAGAACATAAGAAAAGGCAATTAATTCTGCAATAACGTGATACAACACGTCGGGCACTTCTTGTCCCATGTCCAACCGGGCTAAGAAAGAAACCAGTTTTTCGTCTTCGTGAACTAAAACACCATTTTCCTTAGCCACCCTTACTATTTCTTCGGCTAATTCATCAAAGCCCTTGGCAACGACTTTAGGCGCATCAGGGGCCTGGTAGCGTAACGCCACCGTTCTGCGGGTGGTGCGCTTCTCTGTGGTCATGCTTTTGTCTCTATAAGGTGGTAGCTCTGGGTTTTTAGCGTATCGGGCACCACACCAACCTGACTGGGGGCAAAGGTGACCTGGATACCGAGTTTACTGAGTCTGGCCTCAAGTAATGGTGAGAAACTATCAACGCGCTGACATAAAGGCTGGTTATCGCAAATAAAATGCAAACCTAAGTGCTGCTCACGAATCGATGCTTTCGCCAGCACTACACCATACTTGCCAACATCAAGGCGCAAGCTAAGCTGCCAGGCTTTTTGTCCGTTATTGGCGTCTTTAGTGTCATCGTCAACCCGCTTCTCTAACAACAACTCTATGTCTTTATCGATGGGGTCAAAGGGCAGCGACAAGGCATAAAACATTGGGTTTTGAATTTGCCCAGCGTCACTACCCGATAACTTAGCGGTAGTGTGTTGGTTAAGAACTTTAGACAGGGTTTCAGTCATACGTTGGCTTTGGTCAAAGCCGCTGAGCTCATTCAGCAACAGACTGTTTGCACCACCACTGTTGGTTTTACCGGGAATGACCTGATTGACGGCGTCGAGTACCGTTTGCAGTTTTACGTTGTCGTGTTGGGCAACGCTGGCAAATTGGAACAACTGTAGCAAGGTATTCAGGGAGCTAACCAAGCCGGGCTGCGTCGGGGTACCCATTAATACGGTCGGCGAGATCACTAGTGGTGGCGCCTGCAATAAAGCGCGAAGCAGCCCCACAGGTGGGGCAGACTTTGCGTCCAGCAAGGGTTTCAGGGGCTCCAAAATCGATCCGTTAAGCGAACTGTCAGGCGCAGATATCATTCTATTCAGCTGTTCAATTTTGGCTACAAGACTGACCAGGTCGACGGGCTTTGTGGCATCAGTCCGCGGCAACAGATCCCTGAGAAGCTGCGTAATTTTGTTGTCGGTAGTATCTGTCATTGCAGGTCTGTCAGGGGCTTTCGTGTGGGCAAGGGCGTCAAGTGCAGCACTGAGTTGAGGGGTGACAGGTAATCGGCTCAACACGTCCCGCGCCGGCTGAAATTTAATCTCAATCTGGTTTCCGTTGAGATTGTTGGAAATGACCAATTGTGGACGTAAATTGGTTAGTCCATTGCCGCGCGCGTCTGTGCTGCTGGCAAGAGCGAATTGCTGCTGAGCAGTCTTATCTAAATTGATGGCGTCCAGCAACGCACGTCGACTACTATCCGCAACCACAACATTGGACTTTTGTGGTTGCTGGACCAGGGCGCTGATATCCAGGGCTTGACGGCCCAACTGACTATTGAACAATTTCGTCGCTATCGGAGGCGACACCGGCAATGTCAATTGTTGATTGTCCCGGGATAAGCTGACGACCCAGCCTTGAGGCGAAGTTGTCAAAGTCAGTTGTGCAGGGCCCGGCGAAATTAACGCTTGTGTGCGTTGTAAAGGCAAGGCGATATGCTGACCCGCTAATTTAATCTCAATGGCATTTTGTTGTTGACCGATCACATCCACCGAAGTGCGCACAGGAACAAATCCGTTGGGACTGGCAGCCATTACTTTTTCCAGCAGCGATGGCAGGTTACTGAGGTTGGCCTGAGTTGTAGTGACAGGTATGTGCTGGGCAATCGTTATTTGGGTTTTGCCTGGATTGAACAAAACATCGACAACGGCTTTGTCAGGTAGTTGATGTTTACCTTGTTGCAAAGGCATGTCGATAAAGGTCGGTTTCGTCAGCCCATCGCCCAACGGAGGAGCTTCTTTTGTTGATAGAGGGTTAAGTGGTGTTATGCGCAGTATTTGTTGCTGGGTAAAGGTTTCAATGTACGCCTTTATCGCTGCGTGTTCAGGCACAGCTTGCTTGCCCGTTTGGGCAACGTCAGCGGACGGGCTGATTGTGGTGGCATCGACCGGTGGTAGATTTTGCATACTATTATATCGGCGAAACGTTGAAATGATTAAACCTCAAACTAATGATTTAATAAAGCGATTGATTCAGCTCAGTTTTCAATAAGATTGTCGATTTGTAAGGTCTGTAAGCGCGCTGGGATTATGCTATCATTCGCGCCAATTTTGCCATCTGAGAAGTTTCGCTTTTGAATAGTCTGCGGGCTGAAGCCCTGGTATGTATTAAAAATGACAGACAGCTATTTGGGCCACTGACCTTCAGTGTCCCGGCTGGCGCTATTTTATATGTGCGCGGACCAAATGGGGCGGGCAAAACCTCGTTGCTGAGGATTTTGGCGGGCATCGCGCAGACCACCGAGGGTGGGGTCTATTTTAATGACCAAAATATAGCGCGTCATTCACTGTATAGCAGTGAGTTAAATTATATCGGTCATATCAGCGCTAATAACCTTCGTCTCTCGGCACTGGAGAATCTCAATGCCTGGTGCGCGTTGCAGCAAGTTTCACCGATTCCGGATTTGTATGGTTTGCTCGCTAAACTCGGGCTGACAGGCTTAGAAGACTTGCCGGTAGTACAACTTTCAGCCGGGCAACAGCGCCGTGTTGCATTGGCTCGTTTGTGGCTTAAGCCCAGTGCCGTTTGGATTTTAGATGAACCCTATACGGCACTGGATGTTGAGGCGATAAAGTTATTGGAAGAGTATATAGCACAGCATGCTGCCCAAGGCGGTATTGTTGTGATGACGTCACATCAACCCCCTTCTGCGAAACTTGACGTTAATCAATTGACGCTGGAGTACCAATGGTAGTTAGTGGTTTTGTCGCTCAGTGCCAGCGGGATTTATTACTCGCCTTCCGTCAACGCTCAGAAGTGTTACAACCTTTACTGTTTTTCGTTTTGATTATCAGTCTGTTCCCCCTTGGGGTCGGACCCGGCCCGCAAATTTTGCAGAAAATTGGTCCTGGCATAGTCTGGGTGGCGGCCTTGTTGTCCGCTATGCTTGGCCTTGAGCGTATGTTCAGAGACGATTTTAACGACGGGTATTTAGAACAGATGCTGTTGTCACCCACACCACTGCCAGTGTTAGTCATGGCCAAGGTTGTTAGTCACTGGATAGTGAGCATTTTACCGCTCATTATCGTATCCCCTTTGTTGGCGTTATTTTTGAATTTAACCTCTGGCATGTTGCAGGCGTTGGTTCTCACTTTGTTACTTGGCACTCCTGTTGTGAGCTTACTCGGTGCAATCGGGGTTGGCTTGACGGTCAGCGTGCAACGGGGGGGGGTGCTGATTAGCTTATTGTTATTGCCGATTTTGGTACCCTTGCTGATTGTCGCAACGGCTGCGGTGGATGCCGCGACCGTGCAATTACCTTATCAAGGTCAGATATTGATACTGGCTGCATTGTTATTATTATCGCTAGCGCTGGCGCCCGTTGCCGCCGCTTACGCGTTAAAGGTGAGTTTAGAATAATGTGGAAATGGTTACACCCTTACGCCAAAACAGAACAAACCTATTTATTGTGTGGGCGTTTGTTACCCTGGTTTTCGGTTTTAGGCTTGCTGTTGATTGTCACAGGCTCGGTGTGGGGCTTGGTTTTTTCTCCTGCGGATTATCAACAGGGTGACTCTGCCCGAATTATGTACATTCATGTGCCAACGGCGATTTTGTCCATGAGTACCTATGCTGCGATGGCGATCGCAGCGGTTATTGGTTTGGTATGGCAAATCCGCACCTGCGATATGGCGGTAGCTGCGATCGCGCCAGTGGGCGCCGTAATTACGGCATTGGCCCTGTTTACCGGCGCGGCATGGGGCAAGCCGATGTGGGGCACATGGTGGGTTTGGGATGCGCGTTTGACCTCTGAACTCATCTTACTGTTTATGTACTTGGGGGTACTGGCTTTGTACAGTAGCTTTGATGATAAGCAAAAAGGCGGGCGCGCTGCTGGGCTGCTGGCCATAGTCGGCGTAATCAATTTGCCGATTATTCATTTCTCAGTGGAGTGGTGGAACACCCTGCATCAGGGCGCATCTATCACCAAGTTCGACAAGCCGAGCATCGCCAATGAGATGTTATGGCCGCTGCTGATTAATTTAGTCGGTCTGGCCTTTATCATTGGCGCATTGGTTTTATTGTCATTGCGAAATGAGATACTGCGCCGCGAAATTAAACGGCCCTGGGTAGGTAAGTTGACTGGGGAGCAAAATAATGCAATTTGATTCTTGGCAAGCGTTTTGGGATATGGGGGGCTATGGGCTATTCGTGTGGCTTTCCTATGGAGCATTTATCGTCTCCCTGATTGGACTATGGGCGATTTTCAAAATTCACAGACGCAGCATTTTTAAACAGATTGATGTCGAAAAAAGACGGCGTGAACGTATTGCAGCAGCAAAGGCAGGAACTAATCAACCATGAATCCGCGAAGAAAAAACCGTCTAATGGGCGTAGTTGCCATTCTCGTTTTACTCAGTGGTGCGGTGTATTTAATCGCCCAGGCTTTGGGCGAAAATATGGACTTGTTTCTTACTCCCAGTGAAGTGATAGACGGCAAGGATGGCCAGAAGCCCGTTATAGGTCAACGATTACGTATCGGCGGAATGGTCATTCCCGGCACGGTGGAGCGGGCTGAGGACTCTTTGCTAGTACGCTTTTCCTTGACCGACACTGGCCCTGTGGTCAAGGTAGCCTATGAAGGATTGTTGCCAGACTTATTCCGAGAAGGTCAGGGCATTGTAGTCACCGGCACCTTGCAGGAGGCGAACCTGCTGGTGGCGGATGAGGTGTTGGCGAAGCACGACGAAGAATACATGCCATCGGAATTAGCTGAAAAGCTCAAAGGCATCAAGCATGTCAAGCCTCAGGACGCGACGTATTAGGAGCAGTCATGTTTGCAGAACTCGGCCATATTAGCCTAGCAATAGCGCTTTTTTTCTCATTATTATTGGGGGTTTACGCTTTGTGGGGAGCTCACAAAGGCGACCTCAAGATGATGGCGATGTCGCGGCCGCTGGCTGTCGCCATGTTTTCGTTTACCTTGATCTCCTACGCCGTGTTGACTCAGGCGTTTCTGGAAAATGACTTCAGCCTTTCCTATGTAGCACAGAACTCCAATACCTTGTTACCTTGGTATTATCGCGTCACTGCCGTGTGGGGAGGCCATGAAGGGTCTTTCCTGTTGTGGTTGTTAATGTTGTCCGGCTGGACCTTGGCTGTGGCAGCATTCAGCCGTGCCATGCCGCTGATAATGGTTTCCCGGGTACTGGGTATTCTTGGCCTGGTGTCGCTGAGTTTTTACCTGTACGTATTAATTGCGTCGAATCCGTTTGAACGTTTACTGCCTTTTTATCCGGTCGATGGCCGCGATCTCAATCCACTGTTACAAGACATAGGGATGATAATTCATCCACCCATGCTGTATATGGGCTACGTCGGTTTTGCGGTGGTATTTGCATTGGCCGTGGCTGCGCTATTAAGTGGCCGATTAGACTCTGCCTGGGCGCGCTGGGCAAGACCATGGGCGTTGGCCGCTTGGGTGTCTTTGACCATAGGGATTATGCTTGGCAGCTGGTGGGCATACTATGAGCTTGGTTGGGGAGGTTGGTGGTTCTGGGACCCGGTGGAAAACGCTTCATTCATGCCTTGGCTTGTGGGCACAGCCCTGATTCATTCACTGGCGGTTACTGAAAAACGTAAACTATTTAAATCCTGGACTGTATTACTAGCAATCTCAGCATTCTCATTAAGCTTGTTGGGAACCTTTATTGTGCGTTCCGGGATCATTGTTTCAGTGCATTCGTTTGCCAGCGATCCTACCCGTGGTTTATTTATTCTCGCCATCTTGGGCGCGACCATAGGCTGCTCTTTGTTGTTATTTGCGCTGCGGGCAGCACAACTGCGCAGTGTTAGCCGCTATCAACTGGTCAGTCGTGAAGTGATGTTGATGGGCAACAACGTTTTCCTTACCGCAGCCACGCTGGTTGTGTTGTTGGGAACCTTACTGCCCCTAGTACACAAAGAACTTGGCCTGGGTAGTATCTCTATTGGAGCTCCGTTTTTTAACCAGCTTTTTAGTTATATGATCATCCCGTTCGTGGTGTTAATGGTGCTAGGACCCTTGTCTCGTTGGAAAAATCAGTCGTTAGCTGCACTTCGAAATCAATTAGGGTTGGGGCTGGTATTAGCAGCCTGTGGCGCCTTGTTGATAAATTGGCAATACGCAACGATTGCGATGTGGGCATACGTCGGAAGTCTGTTGGCGATATGGGTAGTGGTAACCACGATTCAGGAGATTATTGGGCAATTTCCTGAACACACGCTCAGCGGCAAACTGCGTAATATGACGCCGAGCCATTGGGGTATGGTTACCGGCCACCTAGGGTTTGCCGTTTGTCTTATGGGTATCGCATTGACCAGCCAGTATAGCGTTGAAAAAGACGTACGGATGGCGATCGGTGAATCAGCTGCCTTAGCCGGTTATGAATTCAGGCTCGATAGCGTGGAGGAATTGACCGGGCCTAACTATCGTGGAGAAGTGGCGATGGTGAGCGCTTTCGAGCGGGGGCAATTGATTGCGCAAATGGCGGCAGAAAAGCGCTTTTATGTAGTTCAACGTAATATGATGACCGAAGCTGCGGTCGATCCCGGTCTTTGGCGCGATTTATTTGTCGCCTTAGGCGAGCAACTCCCGAATGGTGATTGGGGAGTTCGATTGTATGTTAAGCCGTTTATACGCTGGATTTGGGCCGGAGCCTTGCTGATGGCGTTAGGTGGTGGCTTATCAATGGCTGATAAACGTTATCGCACCTACCAGCGAGCTCGCCAACAAGTTCACCAAACCAAAGGTAAGGATAATCTAGCGGAGGGAGTGCGCTAATGCGGTCTAAATGGATGCTGATATTGCCCTTGGTGGCGTTTTTGAGTTTAAGTGTTTTTCTGTTTAGCGGCTTATTTTCCGAAGCGTCATACACTAACCAATCGTTAGTAGCCCGTCCTTTGCCGACGCTGCAGTTAAGTGACGTAATGGACCCTGCCAAAGCCTACACAGTTGACGATTTCAAGGGCCGGGTAACGCTCCTCAATGTCTGGGGCGTATGGTGCATCACTTGTGATGTGGAGTTGCCGTTTTTAACCGAGTTGTCCCAACAAGGTGTGCGCATTGTTGGTTTGTATGTACCGCTCAATACAGATGCTGACTTCGGCATTAAACCTTTGGCTCAGATCCAGCAGGAAATTACCGCCAAGGTCGCGCGCTTGGGTAATCCCTATGAGTTTAATATGTTTGACGCGCAGCGGGACTATTCCCTTGACCTTGGGGTGACAGGCGCACCGGAAACCTTCTTGATTGATAAGCAGGGGGTCATTCGCCTTCACCATATTGGTGATGTTAACCCGCAAAATTGGCAAGCTAAGTTTGCCGCCTTGTACCAGGAGTTGTTAGCACAATGAGGGCGTTAATTTTGTTTATCGGGCTGTCGCTGAGCACGACTGTGTTTGCCAGTGAAGATACCTGGAAGTTTGAGCATGCCGAACAGCAGAAGTTGTTTACTCAGCTCAATCAGGAGTTGCGTTGTCCTCGTTGTCAAAATCAGAGCATAGGTGGTTCGGATGCGCCGGTTGCCAAAGACATGCAACGCAAAACCTATCAGCTGATTATGCAAGGTAAAGATCGCGATGAAATTGTGGCATTTATGAAGCAGCGGTACGGTGATTTTGTCCACTATCAACCCCCGCTGACACCCCTGACCCTGTTCCTGTGGATTGCGCCATTTTGCGTTGTGTTGATCGGAGGGGGCATGTTGTTGAAAAAAAATAAGCCCCAAAGCGTAGCATCAGATGACGTCGAAAAAGCCAGACGCTTGTTGGAAGGTGAGCAATGACTTGGTTTTACCTGGCGGTCCTGGTGCTGCTGATTTTTGCCTTTAGCTTTGTTTTGATCCCGTCAATACGAGGGCGTAAACATGATGTGGATGACACGCCAATCAATGACCTCAACGTCAAACTTGCTCGTCAGCGGCTTGCTGAGTTGCAGCAAGAACGCTCAGCTGGGGTGTTGAGCGACGAGGACTATAAGCAGGCGGAACAAGAACTGACCATGGCGTTGGCAACTGAACTGCGTCAGCAACATGTGTCGACAACCTCTTCGTCCAGTGCTTTGTGGCTCTCGGCATTGTTTGCGTTATCTGTCAGCGGTGTCGTGTATTGGCAAGCCAGTGGGATTGGAAAAGTAACAGAGTGGCATCAGGCTTATAATAATTTACAGCCATTGGCGAGAAAAATTCTGATTGATCAAGATCCCACCGCCACAGAACAAGAATACATGCAGTTAATTCTGGCTATGCGCACTCAAGTGCATAAAAACCCCCAACAATGGGAAGGTTGGTTATCACTTGGCAAGCTTTATGGTGCATTGGGTTATGCTGAACAAGCGATAGAGGCGCTAACCAAAGCGCTGGAGTTAAAGCCATCGCAGGTTGATGTCCAATACGCGTTGGCAGAAGCGATTATCGCCAGTGAACAGCAGCAGCAATATCGGTTTGCCGCCGCGCTGTTACAGCGTGTCCAAGAGCAGCAGCCGCAAAACCTTAACGCCAAGGTGTTGTATGCGTTGTTGGGTGAAAAAACCGCGGACAGTGACGAGGTTGTTCGCCGTTGGCAACAAGTCGCGGAATTGCTAGACCCAAGCAGTGACGCCTATGCGGGTTTGCAGGCGAAAATTCGTGATTTACAAGGGCTGGGTACCCGATTGGTGGTAAATTTTTCTGTCGCACCGAGATTACAGTCCTTGATACCGGATAACGCCACCTTGTTTGTGCTGGCTAAAAGTGCCCAAGGTGGGCCGCCAATGCCTGCAGCTGTCATTAAAACTCAGTACGATCCAGCCATGAGGCAGGTCGTGTTAACTGAGCAAGATGCGATGCTGGCGGACTACACGTTGAGTGCGCTGCAACAGGCTCAGGTAATCGTCAGAATATCGGCTTCAGGACAAGCAGCGAAACAGGATGGCGACATCGAAGGTATAGCAAACCTTACTCTCTCACCGGGAACTACTCAAAGCGTGAATATTGAAATAAATACCGAGGTCAGTCAGTGAAATTTTTAAGACGAGTTTTTATCCTCTGCGCGGCAGCAGTATTAGCCGCATGTGCGTCATCTGAGCAAGCACTGAAGCCACACCATGGCCCGGATCCGTTTGAATCAGTTAATCGAGATATCTGGGACTTCAACTGGGACATCCTCGATGAGCATATTGTTCGTCCTTTGACTGTGACCTACGTTGAATATATGCCAGCGCCTGCGCGCAAGGGCTTATATAACGCAGCGTTAAACCTGGAGGAGCCCGCCAGTGCGGTAAATAATTTACTGCAGGGAAAATTTGGTGATTCCGCTACCAGCGTAGGTCGCTTTGTGATTAACAGCACCCTGGGTGTATTTGGTTTGTTTGACGTGGCCGAAAGTATGTCGCTGAGCAGGAAGGATGAGGAATTTGGCGAAACACTGGGTGTTTGGGGCGTGGGTACCGGGCCTTTCCTGATGATACCGGCAATGGGACCGAATGATCCACGCAACTTGACCGGTGATGTGGTAGACGGATCATACTTTCCGTTAGCAGATTTGAATGGCTATGTAACGATCCTCACTACTGCCATTAAAGCGATTGAATTACGCGCAAATCTCATGGAACAAGAGCAACTGATAGAACAATCGGTTGACCCCTACGCTATGGTGAAAGATATTTATTTCCAACAGCAGGCTTTTAAAGTCAGTGATGGTAAAGTAGAACGCACAGAGCAAGAAAAAGCGCTTGATGAAGACATCGACGCCTACCTGGATGATTTATAAGGACTGGTCATGGACGCATTTGAACGATTACAACAGCAGCTGGAAAACCAACAAGCAACGTGGCTGGTGACAGGTGTAGCAGGATTTATCGGCTCTAATTTGTTAGAAGCCTTATTAAAATTGAATCAAAAGGTTGTGGGATTAGATAATTTCGCGACCGGTCATCAGAAGAACCTGGATGAGGTTAAAGGATTAGTCAATCCACAACAATGGCAGAATTTTAGCTTTATTGAAGGCGACATTCGCGACCTGGAAGTATGCCAGCAGGCTTGCCAGGGTGTGACCTATGTACTGCATCAGGCTGCACTCGGTTCCGTTCCTCGTTCTTTGGCCGATCCGATTACCTCTAATGCAGCAAACATCTCTGGTTTCTTGAATATGTTGGTAGCAGCTCGTGATGCCGAGGTGTCTGCATTTGTATATGCGGCGTCCAGCTCAACCTATGGCGATCATCCAGCGCTGCCTAAAGTAGAACCGAACATTGGAAATCCGCTCTCGCCTTACGCGGTGACTAAGTACGTAAACGAACTTTATGCTGACGTCTTCTCTCGCAGCTACGGGTTCCACTGCGCTGGCTTGCGTTACTTCAACGTGTTCGGGCGGCGTCAGGATCCCAATGGCGCCTATGCCGCGGTGATTCCCAAGTGGACGGCGGCGATGAACCAAGGTGAAGACGTTTTTATTAACGGTGACGGCGAAACAAGCCGCGATTTTTGCTTTATTGAAAATGTTATCCAAGCAAACTTATTGGCGGCCACTACTGGCTTTGAACAGTCACAGGTATTTAATGTGGCAGTCGGCGACCGTACCACACTTAACGAACTGTTTGCGGCGATTAAGGCCGCGCTAAAAGAACAGGGCGTTGAATATGACAAAGAGCCGGTCTATCGGGATTTTCGAGCGGGTGATGTGCGCCATTCTCAGGCTGATGTGAGTAAAGCAAAAGATATATTGGGATATAACCCCCACTACCGGATTATGCAAGGCATATCGTTAACTATGCCTTGGTACATAAAAAACACTTAAAAAAAGCGCCTCAGGCGCTTTTTTATTCTGAGTGGAATTTAACGTAGGCCTCAAGTGTATTTTCAATCAGGCTGGCCACTGTCATTGGACCCACGCCGCCGGGTACTGGGGTTATCCAACCGGCGATTTCACGGGCTCGCTCAAATTCAACATCACCCACTAAGCGACCATCGCTTTGACGATTAATACCGACATCGATCACGATAGCACCGGGCTTTATCCAATCACCAGGGATAAACTCAGGTTTACCGACTGCCACTACCAGTAAATCTGCGTGTTTGACATGGAACTGTAAATCTTTAGTGAATTTATGACATACCGTTGTTGTACAACCGGCTAATAAAAGCTCAAGTGACATGGGACGGCCAACAATGTTTGATGCACCGATTACCACCGCATTTAACCCTTTCATGGGCCGCTTGGTGGACTCAATCAGGGTCATAATACCCTTAGGTGTGCAGGGACGTAATACTGGCATACGCTCGGCCAGTCGGCCGATATTATACGGGTGAAAGCCATCTACATCTTTGTGCGGATGAATGCGTTCCAGTATTTCGTCAGCATGGAGGCCGGCAGGAAGCGGTAATTGCACCAAAATCCCATCGACCTCCGGGTCGTTATTTAACTCATCGATGACATCGAGCAATTGCTGTTGGCTGGTGTTAGCAGGTAAATCATATGAGCGAGATTGAAAGCCTACTTCGTCACAGGCTTTGCGTTTACTACCGACGTAGACTTGCGAGGCTGGATCACTGCCGACCAATACCACTGCCAAGCCAGGTGGACGTTTACCGCTTTGCACGATTGACGTGACGTTTTCCTTTACAATATTTCGTACCCGTTGGGCGATTAGCTTTCCATCGATAAGTTGTGCTGGCATAGGTGTTTTTTCGCTGTGCTGGTGAAAAGGCTATTGTCCCATAGAAACTAAACAGGGGGCAATTGAGCTTTTATGTCCGAATTTGTTCGGGGTTTAATCGATTTGGGTGTTTTATGCTCACTTAGTAAATTTGCTCGAAAAAGTGTTTGACGGGCATAGGGCAAGTGGGTAATATTCGCGTCCCGTAGCGGCAGGGCACTGTCGAAACAGTAAATCGGTGAGTAGCGCAGCTTGGTAGCGCACTTGTTTTGGGTACAAGGGGTCGCAGGTTCAAATCCTGTCTCACCGACCATTTACTGCTAGCGTGCTGACCATTGCGCCCGTAGCTCAGCTGGATAGAGCAACGGCCTTCTAAGCCGTGGGTCGCAGGTTCGAATCCTGCCGGGCGCGCCAGTCGCGCTGTTACACATCTATGGTGGGCGTAGCTCAGTTGGTAGAGCCCCGGATTGTGATTCCGGTTGTCGTGGGTTCAAGTCCCATCGTCCACCCCATATTTAAAAAACCAAACCGTTTGAGATTTCTCAAGCGGTTTGTTTTTTCATCCCCTCCGTCGGTGAGTAGCGCAGCTTGGTAGCGCACTTGTTTTGGGTACAAGGGGTCGCAGGTTCAAATCCTGTCTCACCGACCATTTTTCTTTCTTAAAGCCGCGCATTCGCGCTTTTTTTGTGCGTTTTCATCTCGACTCTGTGTAGCAAGGCCGCTATAATGCTGCGTCTTTTTTTAGGGTGTCGTCCTCAGAAGGTAGAGGCAGGCTGCACGGAATATCAGATCAGTCCATGTCTGTCGCATTTTTCCTGTTTAACCGGATGACCATAACAAGCGTAATAAAAACGCATAATTGAGGTAACAAAATGCAAGTTTCAGTTGAGACGACTCAGGGTTTAGAACGCCGTCTGACTATCAGCGTAGAAGCCGAGCAGATCGATGCTGCGGTTAAATCTCGCTTACAACAGTTAGCAAAAACACAACGTATTAACGGTTTCCGTCCTGGCAAAGTGCCAGTCAACGTGATTCAAAAGCGTTATGGCCAGGCTGTTCGTCAGGAAGTTGCCGGTGATGTCATGCGTAACAGCTTCTACCAGGCTGTGGTTGAACAGAAAATGAACCCTGCAGGCGCGCCTACATTCGAACTGAAAAACGACAAGCAAGGTGAAGCACTGGAATTTGTTGCATCTTTTGAAGTTTATCCGGAAGTTGAGTTGTCTGGTTTGGACACCATCAAAGTTGAAAAGCCTGTGGTTAAGATCATGGCTGACGACGTCAAAAACATGATGGAAACGCTGCGCAAGCAACACGCTACCTGGAAAGAAATGAAGCGTGCAGCCAAAGAAGACGACAAAGTGACTATCGACTTCGTAGGTAAAATTGACGGTGAAGAGTTCGACGGTGGTAAGGCTGAAGGATTTGAACTGGAACTAGGCAAAGGCCGTATGATCCCTGGCTTCGAAGACAACATTGTTGGTGCCAAAGCGGGTCAGGAAGTCGTAGCAGAAGTGACCTTCCCAGAAGACTATCATGCTGAAGCGCTTAAAGGTAAAGCGGCTACGTTTGACATCAAAGTTGTTAAAGTTGAAGCGCAACAGTTACCTAAGCTGGACGATGAGTTCGCTGAGAAATTCGGTGTTGCTGAAGGCGGCATTAAAGCGCTCAAAGACGAAGTGCGTAAGAATATGGACCGTGAACTGAGCCAAACCCTTAAGGGTATGGTGAAAGAGCAGGTGCTCAAAGGCTTGGCTGACGCAAACAGCGTAGATGTACCAAAGGCTTTGGTAGAGCAAGAAATCGAAGTTCTGCGTAAGCAGGCATTGCAGCGTTTTGGCGGTCAAATGGGTGATCAAACTCCGGATTTGCCAAATGAGTTATTCGAAGAGAATGCTAAGCGCCGCGTAACTATCGGTCTGTTGCTCGGTGAAGTGATTGCAAAGAATGAGTTAAAAGTTGATGATGCTCGCGTAAATGCCTTGATCGAAACCGCGGCATCAGCGTATGAAGATCCTCAGGAAGTAATCAGCTACTACAACAGCAACAAAGAGTTGATGGACCAGATGCGCAATGTTGCCCTTGAAGAGCAGGCAATCGACCTTATCTTAGAAAAGGCTCAGGTAACGGAAGTTGAAAAGCCTTTTGACGAGATCATGAACAAACAAGCGTAATCCTGCGTTTGCCGATTGACTTCAAAGGTCAGCAACTGATTAAATGCCTGGTGTAGTACCGGGCATTTTTTATTTCAGGAATCGAAAAATCCTATGATGAATCACAAAAATTTTGATGTGCAGGACGCATTAGTACCTATGGTCGTGGAGCAAACTTCGAAAGGAGAGCGTTCTTACGACATCTATTCTCGCTTACTTAAAGAGCGCGTCATTTTCATGGTTGGCCCGGTTGAAGACCATATGGCGAACTTAATCGTGGCACAAATGCTGTTTCTGGAGTCTGAAAATCCAGATCAAGATATCTTTTTATACATTAATTCACCGGGTGGTTCCGTCACCGCCGGCATGTCGATTTATGACACCATGAATTTCATCAAGCCTGATGTTTCAACCGTATGCGTTGGGCAGGCCGCGAGTATGGGTGCCTTTCTGTTGTCAGGGGGCGCAAAGGGTAAGCGGTTCTGTTTGCCGAATGCGCGCGTAATGATTCATCAACCTCTGGGAGGCTTCCAGGGCCAGGCCTCGGATTTTGAAATCCATGCCAAAGAAATCCTGTCCATTAAAGAGAAGCTCAATCGCCTGATGGCTGAGCATACCGGACAAGATTACGATAAAGTCGCCCATGACACCGACCGCGATAACTTTATGAGTGCGGCAGATGCGGTGGAATATGGATTAGTGGACAAGGTGTTAACCAGTCGTCTGGACAAATAAAAGTTGCATGGCTGTAAAGTTATGCTTATCTAATAAGTAAGAGTTTACAGCTTACGTGCAGATACACTGAGGTAGTGTTTAATGAGTGATGACCACGATAAAAATGACAGCAAGCTGTTGTACTGTTCATTTTGTGGCAAAAGCCAGCATGAAGTTCGCAAATTAATTGCCGGTCCATCGGTATTTATTTGTGACGAATGTGTCGATTTGTGTAACGACATTATTCAGGAAGAAATTTCCGACAAAGTGCCTAAGAAAGAAGGCGCATCCTTGCCTAAACCTGCGGAGATACATAGTCATCTGGACGATTATGTTATCGGCCAGGAGCATGCCAAGAAAGTGTTGGCGGTGGCAGTGTACAACCATTATAAGCGGTTACGGAATGGGGATGTGCATGACGGTGTTGAACTGGGAAAAAGTAACATATTGCTGATCGGTCCAACCGGCAGTGGTAAGACCCTTTTGGCTGAAACACTGGCGCGCCTACTTGATGTCCCCTTTACCATGGCTGACGCAACAACGCTAACAGAAGCCGGATATGTGGGTGAAGATGTCGAAAATATCATCCAGAAGCTGCTGCAAAAATGTGACTACGATGTGGAAAAAGCACAACGTGGCATAGTGTACATTGATGAAATTGATAAAATCTCACGCAAATCGGACAACCCATCAATTACCCGTGACGTATCGGGTGAAGGTGTTCAGCAAGCGTTGCTGAAATTGATTGAAGGCACCGTTGCTTCAGTGCCGCCACAAGGTGGCCGAAAGCATCCGCAGCAAGAATTTCTGCAAGTAGACACGAGCAAAATTTTGTTTATTTGCGGTGGGGCGTTTGCCGGGCTGGATAAGGTGATTGAACAGCGTGCGGTAACCGGAACCGGGATTGGTTTTGGTGCTGAAGTTAAGAGCAAGAGTGATAAGGCGACGTTATCGCACTTATTCCAGCAGGTTGAACCTGAGGACTTAGTCAAATACGGGTTGATTCCTGAGTTTATCGGCCGCCTACCTGTGGTAGCTACTCTTGAAGAATTGAATGAAGAGGCCTTGATTCAGATTCTTCGTGAGCCGAAAAACGCCATTACCAAGCAATATGCCGCACTGTTCTCAATGGAAGATGTTGAACTGGAGTTCCGAGAAGATGCACTACTGGCTATTGCTGCTAAAGCGATGGCACGCAAGACAGGCGCTCGGGGATTACGTTCCATCGTCGAAGCTGTGTTGCTGGATACCATGTATGATTTGCCGTCATTACAAGATGTCTGCAAAGTGGTAATCGATGAAACAGTGATAAAGGGTGAGTCAAAGCCTATTCTGATTTATGAAAATCAGGATAAAAAAGCCGCTTCGGAATAAACTGACAATGAGAAAAAAGGGCCTGACCAGGCCCTTTTTTGATCCTGATGCTGTTGTAAGCAGGACAAATTAGCATTTACTTGTCAGGTTAATTGATCTTTTCATCTTTAACCCCATATGATGAGAAAGTCTGACGCAAAGTCATCTAACAGTTTTTAAGAGAGAAAGCATGAGCGAAAGCCAAGTCGACACTATCGACATGCCGGTACTGGCACTGCGGGATGTGGTTGTTTATCCCCACATGGTGATTCCTTTATTTGTTGGTCGTGAGAAGTCAATTCGATGCCTTGAAGCGGCAATGGACAATGACAAGCAAATTTTTTTAGTAGCGCAAAAGGATGCTGCGGTTGATGAACCCGAGGCCGATGACCTGTATCCGATTGGTACTGTTGCGACGATTTTACAATTGCTCAAGCTACCTGATGGAACGGTAAAAGTTCTGGTTGAAGGGAATAAGCGTGGTGCGATGGCGGAATTTCGCAATAGCGAAGAGTATTTCTCTGCAACAATCAATGTTATGTCAGAAGCTGATGTTGCTGAAGAAGAGCAAGAGGTGCTAATTCGTTCCGCGATTTCGCAATTCGAAGGCTACGTTAAGCTCAACAAAAAAATTCCGCCGGAGGTGCTGACCTCACTCAACGGTATTGACGACGTCGCTCGTTTGGCTGACACCATGGCTGCCCATATGCCCCTGAAGTTGGCTGAAAAACAACGGGTATTGGAAATGCCTGACGTGAACGAGCGTATCGAATACCTGATGGCACTGATGGAAGGTGAAATCGATGTGCTACAGGTAGAAAAGCGCATTCGTTCACGGGTAAAGAAGCAGATGGAGCGCAGTCAGCGCGAGTATTATCTGAATGAACAAATGAAAGCCATTCAGAAAGAGCTCGGAGAGCTGGATGACGCCCCCGATGAATTTGAGGCCTTGGCGAAAAAGATTGAAGACGCCAAGATGACCGCAGATGCCAAACAAAAAGCCACTACCGAGCTACAGAAGTTGAAAATGATGTCACCAATGTCGGCAGAAGCGACGGTGGTGCGTAGTTATATCGATTGGCTGGTGAATGTGCCTTGGTTTAAGCGCAGCAAAGTTAAAAAAGACTTGGCGATTGCTGAAGATGTGTTGAACGCAGACCATCATGGTTTGGAAAAGGTCAAAGAGCGTATTCTGGAATATCTGGCTGTCCAACAGCGGGTTAAAAAGCTTAAAGGACCTATTTTGTGCCTGGTTGGTCCCCCAGGTGTGGGGAAAACCTCATTAGGGCAATCTATCGCTAAGGCCACCGGACGCAAATATGTTCGCATGGCGCTTGGTGGCGTGCGGGATGAGGCCGAAATTCGTGGCCATCGCCGTACTTACATTGGCTCTATGCCTGGTAAACTGATTCAGAAGATGGCCAAGGTTGAAGTCAAGAATCCGCTTTTCCTACTCGATGAAATCGACAAGATGTCATCGGATATGCGCGGCGATCCATCATCAGCGTTATTGGAAGTACTAGATCCAGAACAGAACAGTACCTTCAGTGACCACTATCTAGAAGTGGATTACGACCTCTCCGATGTCATGTTTGTCGCAACCTCTAATAGTATGGACATTCCGGGTCCTTTGTTAGATCGCATGGAAGTCATTCGTTTATCCGGTTATACCGAAGATGAAAAACTCAATATCGCCACTGAGCATTTGATCACCAAGCAGATGGAACGCAATGGCTTGAAGCAGTCTGAACTGAAAATCGAAGAGTCTGCGATTATCGGTATGATTCGTTACTATACCCGCGAAGCGGGAGTTCGGGGCTTGGAGCGTGAAATCAGTAAAGTATGTCGTAAAGCAGTGAAGAAAATCCTGTTGAACAAGTCGGTAAAACAAGTCACCGTAAATCAGGATAACCTTTCTGAGTTTTTGGGTGTGCAACGTTTCGACTACGGCAAAGCAGACAAAAATAACCAAATTGGGCAGGTTACAGGTTTAGCTTGGACTCAGGTGGGGGGGGATCTACTCACCATCGAAACCACTTCAGTACCGGGTAAAGGCAAAACTACCTTCACCGGCTCTTTGGGTGATGTCATGCAGGAGTCAATCAAAACAGCCATGACGGTGGTTCGGAGTCGCGCGGATATGCTGCGGATTAATCCGGATTTTTACGAGAAGCGCGATATCCACGTGCATGTTCCTGAGGGTGCAACGCCCAAAGATGGCCCCAGTGCCGGTATTGCAATGTGTACGGCATTGGTCTCTAGTTTGACAGGTAACCCAGTACGGTGTGATGTGGCAATGACCGGAGAAATCACCTTACGGGGCGAAGTATTGCAGATCGGTGGTTTAAAAGAAAAGCTACTTGCTGCGCACCGCGGAGGCATTACCACTGTCGTTATTCCTAAAGAAAACGAGCGTGATTTGGAAGAAATTCCGGACAATGTGAAGCAAGACCTTACTATCCATGCGGTACAATGGATTGACGATGTTCTTGCTGTAGCGTTGGAAAATGACCCGCGCGGATTCACTCCAGTAGGATAAAAACTTGCGAAAAAGGGCCAAAAAGGCCCTTTTTTTTACATTTTTTTCATTTTTAGGGCTTTACCCAGATAAAAGTTGTGGTAGCCTAGGATTCAGTTTCGCCACAGGCCTTGTCGCAAAAGGGATAGCGGCGATTCAAACTGAATAACAAGGGTTGCTAGGGTGTAAAGTTGCACCTCGACCTGTTAACCAAAAATTGGTCAAATGGACCAAAGCAATATAATAACAATTGAAGGGGATGATATTGTGAACAAGTCTCAATTAATCGACAAAATCGCTGCTGGTGCTGACATTTCTAAAGCGTCTGCTGGTCGTGCACTGGATGCCATGACTGACGCAATCACTGAAGCGCTTAAAGCAGGCGAGCAAGTTGCTCTGGTAGGTTTCGGTACGTTCAGCGTACGTGAGCGTGCTGCACGTAGTGGCCGTAACCCTCAAACTGGTGCGACTATCGAGATCGCAGCAGCTAAAGTACCTTCTTTTAAAGCAGGTAAAGCGCTGAAAGACGCTTGTAACTAAGTCGATTTAAGACATGAAAAAAGGCGATGCTTAGTCATCGCCTTTTTGTTTGCAAAAACGCAGTTGCCGTTAAGCAAATTCTGTTGGGCCTGATTCTCACCACGTTTAATAAAAAACACCATTCACGTTGGCATTCTGGGTTATAATCCCGACAGTTTTACCCCTATTGGTTTGATCTGGAGTTTGAAACCACATGTTAGAAAAAATTCGCGAAGAATCGCAAGGCTTTTGGGCCAAAGTGATCCTTGGATTGGTCATCATTACTTTCGCACTGGCCGGTGTCGGTAGTTACTTGAATGAACAGGGTGATCAGCCAGCTGCAGAGGTGAATGGAGAGCAGATTAGCAGCGCACAGTTAGAAGCTCGTTACCAACAACTTTTAGAAGCTTACGGTGAAGGTATTACCCGTGCGCAGGTTTTAGAGCAAATGATTTCTGAATTACTGCTTGACCAGGCTGCGGCTGAAATGGGTCTGCGCATCGGTGAGCAGCAAATTAATCAGCGTATCGTTGCGACTGAAGAGTTCCAGATCGATGGTCAGTTCGATAATCAACGCTACAATGACATGTTACGCCTTAATGGCCGCACACCTGCTGAATACAAGAGTGCATTACGCGTTGAAATGACACGCCAGCAATTGATTGAAGCGATTACCGGCAGTGAATTTGCACTGGAAAGTGAAGTTCAACAGTTACTTATGTTGCAACAGCAAGTGCGCGATTTACGGGTGGCAACAGTTAGCGCAGCCAATTTCGCGGACCAAGTTGAAATCACTGAGCAAGATATTGAGTCATATTACCAAGCGAACTTGGCTAACTATGATACCCAAGAGAAAGTCAGCGTAAATTATATTCAATTTGGTTTACAGGACTTGGTTGAGGGCATTGACGTTTCTGACGCCGAGGTAGAAGAATATTTTGCTGCTAATCAACAGCGTTATATCAGCGAACCGACTCGCACAGTGGCGCATATCATGGTCGAGTTCAAAGATGATAAAGCGGCGGCGCAGGCTGAGATCGAGTCGATTAAAGCTGAGCTGGATGGCGGTGCAGATTTCGCAGCGCTTGCTGCTTCTCGCTCTGAAGACTCCTTTAGTAAAGATGAGGGCGGTGCTCTGCCGGAATTCGGCAAAGGCGATCAAGAGCCTGCGTTTGAACAGGCTGCATTTGAGTTGACCGAAGTCGGTCAGGTATCAGACATTGTTGAGACTGAGTTTGGCTTTCATCTTATTAAACTGTTAGACGCGCAATTAGAGCAAGCAGCGCAATTAGCTGATGTACGCGATGCAATTGAGTCAGAAATTAAGCGTGAGAAAGCAATAAACGAACTGTTCGAAGTTAAAGAACAAGTCGCGCAGCTAGCGTTTGAAATGCCAGACCACTTAGATGAGGTGGCCGCATTATTAGATAAAGAAGTATCAACCTCAGATGCCTTCAACCGTCAGCAAGCGCCAGCGCCATTTTCCGCTAATGCTGTACAGCAAGTCTTGTTCAGCCCTGAGTTAATCGAAGATCGGGTAAACAGCGATGTTCTCGAAGTGGCAGAAAACCAATATTTGGTTATGCGTATAGCGGAGTATGAGCCGGTCCGCACCAAAACTCTTGATGAGGTGGCAGAAGGTATTCGTGAGCAGCTACAGGTAGAAAAAGCGCAAGCATTAGCCTCTGAATGGGCAAGTCAGGTTGTGACGGCGCTGGAATCTGAGCAAGACGTCGATACCCTGTTGGCAGAGCAGGGTGTTGAGTGGCAAAACGTTGAGAGTGCCGGTCGTTTTGGTGGTGAACTGGATGGTCAGGTTTCACAGCAAGCGTTTAAACTAGGTACAGAGACAGGCTCCAACGCCGCCGTGGTTGAGAAATTTAACGGTGATGTGGCTATCGTTCAGGTACTGGCTGTGAAACAAGGCGAACAAGCGCCGGCTGAGTCGGTGGCCCTGATGCAACGTCAGTTACAAAACGCCAATGCGCAGCAAACGTTAGTCAATTATATTGCTGCTTTACGTGCACAAGCCGATATTGAGCGTTACTCAACGTTATAAGTTTGGTAGTGACGAAAAAAGCCGCTTAGAGCGGCTTTTTTTATGCTTGCTGGTTTCTAACATGTTGTTTTTAAGGTTGAAACTCATTAACGGCAATGTCATTGTGTTGGTCAAAAATGTCTTAAGGAATTTGTATGGACTTTTCGCAAACAATGGCTTCGCGACGCAGTATTCGTTCATTTCAACAAAAGGACGTTGATGACGCCGTGCTCAACGCGCTCCTGAATGAAGCGTTAGAGTCGCCTTCCAGCTCCAATAGCCAACCTTATAAAATTGCCATAGCGCAAGGCGAGAAAGCGCGGGTGTTAGGTCAGGCGCTACTGGCGAAATATCAGCAGGCCAATATGCTCAGTAAACAATCCCTGTGGCATAAATTAATTGCAGCAATAAAAGGCGGGGTGTTGCCTGACGGCGACTTTAAAACAATCCTTGGCAAATATCCGGGCGAATTTCAGCAACGACGAGTGGATACCGGAAAAGGCTTGTATAAGGTGCTGGGTATCGAGCGTCATGATAAAAAGGCCCGTGACGAGCAAATGGCAAAGAACTTCTATTTTTATGATGCGCCAGTAGCGATGTTCTTTTTTATTCATCCAGGCATGACACATACCGCATTGGTAGACTTAGGTATTTTTATGCAGTCTTTGATGTTAGGTGCAACTGCCAGGGGGCTGGGAACTTGTGCTGAGGGTGCGCTGGGCATGTGGCGATCCCCGCTGGAGCAACACTTTGATATCCCCTCAGAGTACAAACTGGTGTGTGGGCTGGCGTTAGGCTATCCCGATAATCATCCTGTCAATCAATTCAGACCTGAAAAAATGTCACTGGATTCACTACTTATAAACCAGAAATAAGTGTGTCACTTCTTGGTCAGGGATTGATAGGCAGAAACAATTTTTTTGCTGTAATCAGTCTTTGGCCAGGTGAATATATCGTTGGTTTTGCCGCTTTCGATCACCTCTCCCTGGCGCATAACTAATACGCGGTCACTAATATGGCGTACAATACCAATATTATGACTGATAAAGATAAAGCCCAAGCCAAGTTCGTCCTGTAACTTTAACAGCAGGTTGATGGTTTGTGAGCGCACTGACGGATCCAGTGCGGCAAAGGGTTCGTCTGCGACGATTACCTGAGGATTGAGTATCAATGCCCTAGCCAATGCGGCACGCTGTCTCTGACCTTCAGAGAGCATATGGCGATAATAGTGAAAATGTTCTGGCAGCAGTCCGACTTGGGTTAAGGTTTGGATGATCTTTTCCCGTCGCTCGGCTGCGGACAACGGCGTATTAAGTTTTAAAGGTTCATCTAGCAAGGTGCCCAAAGGAATACCCGGGTTCAGGGAGCCCTGACTCTGTTGAAAGATCATTCTGACTTTTAAACAGCGTTCTTGCAGGTTGTCTGGAGCAAGCTGTTCACCATTAAGATAAATCGCTCCGCCATTTGGGGTTTCAGCACCCACCAATAATTTAGCCAAGGCTGATTTTCCAGAGCCGTTTTCACCCACTATCGCCATGGTTTCACCGTGCTGCAGTGAAAAGTTAACCGGCATCAGATTAAACACGCGAGGGGTACTGAACCAGCCTGTTTTAGATACTTTCTTCCAGCTTAAATTTTCGACGGATAACAAGGGGGTCATCAGCAATCCTCAAACAACGGAAAGTGGCAATTATACGAGTGGCCATGGACTTTGCGCGTTGCTGGCGCTTTAACACATTCCCGACGTGCCCTCGGACAGCGTGGACCTAAGCGACAGCCGATGGGTAAGTGCTGCAAGGTTGGAATTGTGCCCGACAAAGAGGACAACTGTGACTTGCGTGGTAAATCTTTGCGGAAACTCGGGGCGCTATCGAGTAAGGCTTTGGTATAGGGGTGAAATGGCGTTGCACGCAACGCTTCCATCGTGCCACTTTCTACGGTTTGGCCGCAGTAAAGCACGGTCATATTGGTTGCCATTTTTGCGATCGCCAGCAGGTCGTGACTGACATACAAAATACTCAGGTTTTTGGTCTGATTTAGTTTTGTCAGCAAGCGCAAAATCTGCACTTTGGTGCTGATTTCCATGCCCATGGTTGGATCATCGGCAATCAGCAACTCAGGTTGTGACACCAATGACATCGCGAGCATAACTTTCTGGCACACATCATCGGCAACCTGATGCGGGTAAGACTTCATGCACTGGACGTGATCTTTGATGCCAACACGATGTAACTGACGGTTAGCGATTTCAACCCGTGATTGTTTGCGCTGCCAGAAGCTGTGTTTCGGCAGTAAGCGCGACGGCACACTTTCCAACAACTGTTCGCCCAACGTGGCGGTTGGGTCCAATGCGCCAACCGCGTTTTGAAATACCACGGCCATCTCATCGCGGATCAGGCGGCGGCGCTTTGCGGCACGCATTCCCAATAAGTCCTGGCCTTTCCAGGTCATTCTGTCTGCGGTGATTTTCCAGCGGTCAGGAATCGCGCCAACGATGGTTCTGACAATCAAACTTTTGCCGGAACCAGACTCCCCGACCAATGCGGATATTTCACCTTTTTTAAGGGACAAACTGACCTTGTCCAAGGCTTTTATTGTGCCACTGTTTGTTTCGATCTCGAGGGTCAGATTCTTGATATCAAGTAATTGCATTATTGGTGCAACCTGTATCTGAGTGCGGAGCGAACGCCATCACCCACTAAATTAACGGCCACTAACATAAGTAATATTGCGGCACCGGGAATGGTGATTGTCCATGGCGCCACATAGGCCATTTCTAACCCCTCTGATAGCATTGCACCTAACTCAGTGGTTGGTGCCTGGGCGCCCAGATTCAAAAAACCCAGAGCACTGATGTCAAGGATTGCGGTAGACAATGCCATGGTACCGCTTACGACCAATTTTTCAGTCATGTTGGGCAGCATAGAGTCGAACAGGATTCTGACTTTGCCGGCGCCATCGAGCCGGGCTGCGGTAACATATTCCTTATGCCATTCGGTGCGTACCATGTCCCTTGTCAGGTGAATAAATTGTGGTATCAGGGCAAGCGTAATCGCCCACATACAGTTACTTAAGCCAGTGCCTAAAATAGCCACAATGATGATGGCGATTAACAAACTGGGCAGGCTCATAATTGAATCAAGAAGATGGTTTAAAACACTGGCTCGTAATCCACGGCTCATACCTGCAAATGCGCCAATTGCGCAGCCGATTAACATCGCCATCAGTACCATCAAAATGCTAATTCCCAGCGTTGTGCGACTGCCGTAAATTACCCTGGATAAAATATCTCGGCCCAAAGAGTCGGTGCCGAACAGGTAACTGAACGTACCTCGTGGATCCCATGCAGGCTGCAATAGTAGTGATTCTGTGTCTTGTTGGTCAGGGGAGTAAGGAGCAAGCACAGGCGCGAACAACAATAACAGGATAAAGATGGCGAACAGTACCAGTCCAATCATCGCCATATGGCTCTTTTTAAACTCCATCCAGGTTTGCTGAAAGGGAGATGGAAACTGGCTTTCCTGATAAAAATTAGATCGTGCCATGAACATCCCTGCGCTTTAATGGGTTAATCGCACGAATCAGCATGTCCATACTCAAGGTTACCATAATAACCAGTGCAGACACTGCCAGCATTCCGCCGGTAATGGCGGGATAGTCACGCAAGTAAATGGCTTGCAGTAACCAGTTACCGATACCGGGCCAGCTGAAGATTAATTCAACTATCATGGCATTGGTTAATAAGACAGTAAACTGCATGACAATTTGAGGCAGGATGGGCAGTAACGCATTGCGAATACCATGGCGCATAATAGCTTGCGCCGGCGAAAATCCTCTGGCGATGGCGGCTTTCATATAATCACTTTCCATTACATCAGCTACAGATCGGCGGGTAATTCGCACCACCACGGCACTGGTAACGATAGTGATAGACATAGCAGGTAAGACCATATGTAACGCTGCGTTGTAAAGTGCATCCGCCTTATTGGGCAAATCTGAGAGCAATATGTCTGGCAAAATGAAGCCGGTACGTTGAGGAATGTCAAACAGCAAACTCAGCCTGCCGGACATGGGTAACCAACCTAATTGCAAAGAGAAAACAATGATCAATAATAACGCCAGCCAAAAAACAGGAATTGAGAATCCAATCACGCTACCGGTCATGATGGTGTAATCAATACTGCGATGGAAACGTAGCCCGGCCCAAAATCCAACGGGGACGCCGATTAACATCGAAAGCACCAACGCGTAGCTGCTCAATTCAATGGTGGCTGGCATATAGCGGGCTATTTCCTCCAGCACGGGTTCGCCACTGTATAAACTGATACCCCAGTCGCCGCTTAGGATGTGACCTAGATACACAAAGAAACCGTAAACATAATTGCTATCAAAGGCGTATTTTTGCTTGAGTTCGGCGTATTGGTCAGGGTCTGTGGTAACGACGCCAGACAGATTCATCAGCGCATCGCCGGGAAACAAGAAGGCTAAACCATAGGAAGCGACTGTTAAAACAAACAGGGTGACGACCAATAAGTTGACCCGGCGGATGATGTAGGCGTACATCATTGCTTTATCACTCCGGCAAAACTCAGTCCGCCATAGGGATTAAGTTGAAAGTTATGCAGATGACTTTGATAGGCATGGTAGCGGTACGCATGAGCGATAGGAACCAGGGGCATATCCTGAGCAATAATGGTATTGGCCAATTGATAGAAAAGCTTACGCTGCTCAAAGTCAGTGTATTGCAGTGCCTGATCGATCAGGCGGTCGTATTCATTGTTGCACCAGTTGGCACGATTGGTGCCGCTGAAAATTGCTGAGCAGCTCAGCAATGGGCGATAAAAATTATCTGGGTCACCGCTGTCTGCTGACCAACCAATTAGCACCGAATCATGGATGCCTTCACGCAGACGTCGGCGGAAGGTTCCCCATTCATAACTGACAATATTGACGTTGATATCTACGGCTTTTAAATAGCCTTGAATCAGTTCCGCCATGCGACGGGCATTAGGATTGTAGGCACGTTCCACTGGCATCGCCCAGATATCCATCTGAAACCCCCTGGGGACGCCGGCTTTATCCAGCAGCTCACGTGCTGCAACGGGATTGTAACTGGTATCCCGCAGGCTTCCCTGAAATGCCCAACTGGTTTGCGGTAATAAGCCTTTGGCGCGTTCAGCACTACCAAAGTACACAGCATTAATCAGAGTATCTTTATCGATGGCCAGTGCTAATGCACGGCGTACGTCAGGGTTGTCAAAGGGCGGTTTTATGGTATTAAACGCCCAAAAACCGACGTTCAGTCCGGGTTTTTCATCTAATGCAATTTCGGGGCGCTGATCAAGAATGCCTAATTCTGAGTGAGCCGGATAAGCAATAGCATCGCACTCTCCAGTAAGTAACTTAGCGACCCGTAACGAACTTCTGGGTGTAATGGAAAAAATCAATGGATCTAATTGTACCTCGCCGCCCCAGTAATTTTCGTGTTTGCGAAATCGGATGTACTGGCCTTTTCGATACTGGTCATACTTGAACGGACCGGTGCCAATGGGCAATGAATCCAATGCTTCCGGGTTACCTTGCTGAAGTAAGGTATCACCGTATTCAGCCGACAAAATCACTGAGAAGTTGGTAGCCAAGTTGGCCAAAAAGGAACTATCCGGTCGATGCAACTCAATCTCTACCCGGTAGCCGTTGATGCGACGTACGTCTTTAATCAGGGTGTTGAGCCCTATGCTATTAAAATAAGGATAGCTCCCCCCTCCGACCTGATGGTACGGGTGGGTAGCATCACGCCAACGCTCAATGCTAAAAATCACATCGTCGGCGTTAAAGTTCCGGCTAGGGGTGAAATAGCCGGTCTGATGAAATGCCACATCCTTACGCAATTGAAACACATAAGTCTTTCCATCGTTTTTCACTAACCAGCTGGTGGCTAACGCCGGGACAAGGTCGTTGGACTCGGCTTGTATATCTAACAAGCGGTCATAAATTTGGTAAGAGGTCGCATCGACCGTGGTGCCGGAGGCATCTAATTGGGGATTAAACGTCGCAGGGTCGCCTTCGGAACAATAAATAACGCCGGTTTCGGCGACGCCCGTGCGCCGGTAGTCATCACAAGCCCCGATCAGGCAGGATAAGCCGGCCAGAAGCGCAAATTTTCGTGCCTTACTCGTCATTTTCCAGCAAATTATATTTTTTCAGATAACCTCTGAGTTGATGATACGTCAAACATAGCTTCTCGGCAGTCTTTTTCTGGTTGAACTGACTGTCTGCCAAAGCTTTTTTCAGTAATTTTATCTCAAAGTCCTGGGATGCCTGCTTCAAGTCGAGCGGAAAAACGGTGTCATTTTCGGCTGCTTGTATTTCAACCGACGTGGGCGGACACTCAGCTTCGTCGTTTGCCTGAGTATTGACTTGCACTTGACGATCCTGAGTTTTAATCCTGCCAGTCGGACGAAAAGGTGACTCAAACGGATCTAAAACAATCTCGTGAACCGGCAAATGTGGGTTGTTGCCACGATAGACAGCTCTCTCTATCACGTTTTTTAATTCACGGATGTTTCCCGGCCAATGATATTCCAACAAGGTACGGCGGGCCTTTTCGGTAAATCCGGAAAATAGCTCCAGATCGAGTTCTCGGGCCATGTTAATCGCGAAGTGCTCCGCTAAAAGCAAAATGTCCTCAGGACGTTCTCTTAACGGAGGCAAAGTAATAACGTCGAAGGCCAATCTGTCCAGTAAGTCAGCCCGAAACTCACCGGATTCTGCGAGCGAGGGTAAATCCTCATTGGTTGCGGCGACAAGCCGTACATCGACCTTAACGGTGCGCGATCCGCCCACGCGCTCAAATTCGCCGTATTCTATTACACGCAAGAGTTTTTCCTGCACTAGCCCGGATGTGTTGGCCAGTTCATCAAGAAATAATGTGCCGCCATTGGCCTGCTCAAAGCGGCCTTCATGGCGCTTACTGGCACCGGTAAAGGCCCCTGACTCATGTCCGAACAATTCACTTTCCAGTAGATTTTCGTTAAGTGCTGCGCAGTTCAGGGTTTGGTATGTTTGATCCCAACGAGAGGACAGGTAGTGGAGGCGGGCAGCGATCAATTCTTTACCGGTACCCCGTTCGCCAATAATAAGTACGGGCTTATTTAATGGCGCTAACTGGGATACTTGTTCGAGCACTTCGAGGAAACTATTAGATTCCCCGAGCAGATTATCTTGTTTTCTGAAACGACCCATGCCGTTAGCCTTTTTCAAAAAAGTGGCTAAAACCACTAAATGTTGGTTTAACTACATAATATGGTACTTGGATTGAAAAAGGTAGTAAATTAAAAGGCTATATAAATCAGTAGTTTATTCTGTATTGAAAAGTTGGCAAGCTACTTGAATACTCATTCATAACGAAAATGAATTGTCACAAAAGAGGTAAACACAATGGGTATTTTCTCACGTTTTACTGATATCGTTAACTCGAATATCAATGCGTTATTGGACAAGGCTGAAGATCCTGAAAAAATGGTCAGACTGATTATTCAGGAGATGGAAGACACCTTGGTTGAGGTTCGCTCAGTGTCAGCGAAAGCGATTGCTAATAAAAAAGATATTAGTAGTCAGATTGCTAAATATCAGGCGACCGCTGATGATTGGCAAGCTAAAGCAGAGCTGGCCATCACCAAAGAGCGGGAAGATCTGGCTCGTGCGGCGTTAACTGAGAAACAGAAAGCCAGCGATCATGTTGTCGCTTTGGAAGACGAACTGGTGCAGGTTGAAGATCAAATCGGCAAACTGCAAAGCGAGATTGTGCAGTTGCAGGAAAAATTGGCCGATGCAAAAAATCGTCAGAAAGCGATCATCTTGCGTCAGAAAACAGCCAGTTCGCGTTTGCAAGTGAAACAAAAACTGGACAGCAGTAAAGTTGATGACGCGATGTTTAGATTTGAGCGTTATGAAAGTAAAATTAACGACCTTGAGTCTCAGGTAGAAGCCTATGATTTGGGTCAGCGAAATCTCGCCGATGAATTTGCGGAATTAGAAGCCGATAATAAAATCGATGACGAGTTAGCTGCGCTGAAACAAAAGGTACAAGGGAGCAAGCCGGCAGCGAAAAAGCCAGCCAAACCAGCTAAAAAGTAATTGGGCACATCAATAAGGAGTAAGTGCGATGGGCGTAGAAGAACTGATTGGTGTACCCCTGATTCTGTTTATGATATTCGTCGCGCCAATTTGGGTAGTGATGCACTACCGGGCGCAACGACAGGTTAGCCAGGGCTTGACCAATGAAGAGAAAGCGAACTTGCAGGCGCTTGCTGATAAAGCAGAGGCAATGAGTGAACGTATTCAGACTCTGGAAGCGATCCTCGATGCAGAAGCGCCGGATTGGAGGAACAAGGTATGAGCAAACGCGGCGAATTATATCGTTTACCCAAGAAGGGCAAGGTAGCCGGTGTATGTGCAGGGATAGCGGTACACTTTGGAATTGAGATCTGGCTGGTACGCATTTTATTTATCTCTGCAGTACTGTTGCTGGGTGGTCCGTTCTTTATTTTCGCTTACATTGTTGCTTGGTTGGTATTGGACAAAGCGCCGGAAGGACACCCCTCCGCAGGGTCAGCGCCGCAAGGTACTGACTATCAGGATGATGGTAAAGGATGGAAAAATCCTCAGGCCAACGGTGAGCACATCGAAGTGAAAACCAAAATTTGGCAAGCCGGTGAGCCGCCACGTCAGGCAGCCCGGGATATCCAGATGAGGTATCAGAAAATAGAAGACAGATTGCGTGGCCTTGAAAAGTACGTAACATCCCGTGAATATCAGTTAAACAGAGAAATAAGTCGTTTGTAATCAATCCATTAGCGTGGTGGTGAACATCCGGGGCCTGCATTTGCAGGCCCCGGCTTTTTAGGCGACCAGTGAAGCAGAAGTGTAAACAAGTTGTTACGTATTTTGCCGGGGATTAGGCTGCTCCGATGGTTCTTTTAGTCCCACAAATCCGTAGACTCATTGGCAAAACCCGTAAGAACCGTTGGGGTTCAGTAACAACAGGTCAGAAATGAGTAAACAGTCGAAGTATGTGTCCAAACAGCCTGATAAGGACGGCAACATTGCATGGACAGAGATTGAAAATAACACATGGCAACAACTGGTTGAACGCCAACAAGCCTTGTTGCCGGGTAGAGCATGCCAGGCGTATATGGACGGCTTGGATCGCCTCAACTTACCAAAGGACAGAATTCCGCAATTGCACGAAGTTAATCGTGTGCTGGCCGAGACCACAGGGTGGCAGGTTGCGCAGGTACCTGCATTGATCAATTTTGATAAGTTTTTTGATCTGCTGGCCAATAAGCAATTTCCGGTAGCGACATTCATCCGAACGCCGGAAGAATTTGACTACCTTCAGGAGCCGGATATATTCCATGAAATCTTCGGCCATTGTCCGCTGCTGACCAACCCTAATTTTGCCCACTTTACCCACGTGTATGGCAAGTTGGGGGCAGCGGCGACCAAGCAACAACGGGTATTTTTAGCTCGTTTGTACTGGTTCACCGTGGAGTTCGGTTTAGTCCAAACTGACGAGGGGTTGCGCATCTATGGCGGGGGCATTTTGTCATCACCAGGCGAGACCCACTATGCTCTAGAAAGTGACGTGGCGGTGCGTGAAAAAATGGATGTTATCAAGGCATTACGAACGCCATATCGCATAGATATAATGCAGCCCCAGTACTATGTTTTAGATGGTCTTGAGCAATTGTTTGATATTGCTCAGCTGGATATTATGGCATTGGTGGAAGATGCCATGCAGCTCGGTCTGCTCCCTCCGTTATTCGAAAAGAAAGCAAGTTAATTAGGTAAAATAATGACAAACTTAACTGAACAAAAATGTGAAGCCTGTCAGGCAGGTGCACCGAAAGTGACAGAGCAGGAATTAGCTGAATTAATGAAAGACATTCCTGACTGGGTACCCACTGCCAAAGACGGAATAATGATGTTAGAGCGAGAATTTAGTTTTAAGAACTGGAAACAAGCTCAGGCATTTGCCAACAAAGTGGGAGAGCTCGCTGAAGAAGAATTTCATCACCCGGAGCTGGTGATCGAATGGGGGCGAGTCAAAGTCACTTGGTGGACGCACAAAATTAATGGTCTACACAAAAATGATTTTATTTGCGCAGCGAAGACGGACGCTCTGCTAGACGCATAAACTCCACCAGGCTGGCACGCCTGTGTCGGCCTTACCCTCGCAGAATACAAGCCGTGATCATCCAAACCTTTCGTTTGTTACAAAAATGCTAAAAATTCCATTGTGCCCGCGTGGTGTTTTGTAATAAAATCTTTACGATATGTAAAGATAACGGAACCCTACACTTATGCGATTGGAAATTAGCTGTGAAGACCGTCTTGGTATTACTCAAGACGTGTTGGATATTCTGGTTCGCCACGAAATAGACCTGCGCGGCATTGAAGTCGATGAAGCGGGCAAAATTTACCTCAATATCCCTAATATTGAGTTTGCTGAATTCCAGCATCTGATGCCGGAAATTCGTCGCATTAAAGGCATCTCTGACGTTAAGACAACGCCATTTATGCCCATTGAAAGGGAAAAGCATCAACTTATCTCACTTCTGCACAGCATACCTGATCCGATTTTTTCAATCGATCCCAAGGGACGTATATTGATGGTCAATGGTGCTGTTACCAGTGGTGCCGAGATGACGTGCAATGAACTTAAAGGTGCGGAAATTGGTGACTGGGTCAAAGGCTTTAATTTTAACCGTTGGCTAGAGAGCAAAAAAATAGATACCCAACGGGTGAACGTGAAGTTTATCG
Source organism: Alteromonadaceae bacterium (assembly GCA_964228145.1). Lineage (GTDB taxonomy): Bacteria > Pseudomonadota > Gammaproteobacteria > Enterobacterales > Alteromonadaceae > Pseudobowmanella. The sequence goes on from CAXQZJ010000071.1 coordinate 43,578, forward strand.
AGCAAGACTTCAGCGCTGAGCTACTGCCGGTTCAGGTAACCGATAGCGAAGGGGCACGTAATTTAGCCGGGGCCATGTTAGTGCTGCGTTCTGACGTAACTCAGCAGGTGGCAGAGAACGATGCTGTGGCACAATGTTTTAGCCAGTTCTCCGTGGCATCTGCCAATATGCGTAAAGTCGTTAAAGAAGCGCAAAAGGTTGCGGCGTTGGATGCCCCCATTTTATTTATGGGGGAAACCGGCACAGGTAAAGAGTTGATGGCCCGAGCCTGTCACGCCGCCAGTCGGCGAAGTGAAGCACCGTTTTTAGTCCTCAATTGTGCGGCGTTGCCTGACAATGTGGCTGAACCCGAACTGTTTGGCTATGCACCAGGGGCGTACGGTAATCAAACCAGTAAGCAGGGACTGTTTGAGCAAGCTCAGGGCGGCACTTTACTATTAGATGAAATTGGCGATATGTCGGCGCAATTGCAAGCGAAGTTATTACGAGTGCTTGAAAGCGGGCGCTTTCGACGGGTCGGCGATAGTGATGAAGTAAGTGTTGATGTCAGGATCATGTGCACCACCCATAAAGACTTAAGTCAGTTGGTGATTGATGGGCAGTTCAGAGAAGACCTGTACTATCGACTGAATGTTCTTACTTTGGCAATCCCAGCACTGCGCGAACGCAAGCAAGATGTGGTACCGCTGGCAGAACGATTTGTGAAACAACATGCGGCGACCTTAGGGTTGAAACCACCAAAACTGAGTCGTTCTTGCGTGGAATACCTGCAAAGCTACAGCTGGCCGGGAAATGTGCGACAGCTGCAAAATGCCATGTATCGGGCCGTCTCCTTACTGGATGGCGACGAAATCAATAAGGACAATGTCCAGCTACCCAGCGCTAACGCTGACTCTCAGTTTGTACAGGCTGAAATCACCGGTACGCTGGACGAAGCGGTCAAGCGCTTTGAAAAAGACCTTCTGCGTCGCTTGTATCCCTCATATCCGAGCACCCGTCAACTCGCCAGAAAACTGGGATTAAGTCATACCGCCATCGCCAACAAATTAAGGGACTATGGTATCAATAAGCGCACCGTAAAAATTTAGTTACGCGTTTGTCAGATTTGCTGTACAGATTTGCGCTGATGTCGATAAGGAAACCGCCATATTTGGCGGTTTTTTTCTGTCTTCATCATTATGTATTTGAAGCTGTACACTTTGTTATGACGCAAACAAAGACATGAAGACGCAGCCCAGATCTTCCCTCCAGCCGGTTTTCGCGCAAAATGCGCTTATCTAATATAACGATAACAGGGCATTAACATGACAACCGATTCACAAGTATTTAATCCATTGGGCAGTGACGGATTTGAGTTCGTTGAGTACACAGCAGCGGATGAGCAAGGCATTAATGCGTTAAAAGACTTATTTGTTTCTCTTGGCTTTGCAGAAGTCGCCAAACACCGCTCTAAACAGGTGTGGTTGTATAAGCAGGGCGATGTGAACTTTATCGTCAATGCTCAACCCGCCTCACAAGCAGAAGAATTTGCCAAACATCACGGTCCGTCCGTATGTGGTATGGCATTCAGAGTGAAAGATGCGAATGCCGCGCTGGCGCATGCGTTGGAAAATGGCGCAAAACAGTTCGTTGGTAACCTGGGGGCAATGGAATTAAACATTCCTGCGGTTTACGGTATCGGCGAAAGCACCTTGTACTTTGTTGATCTTTACGGGGATAAATCTATCTACGATGTCGACTTTAATTTTTACGATGATTATCAACAACGTCTTGCCAATGCCGATGTAGGTTTACACACCTTGGATCACCTTACCCACAATGTGCGACGTGGCAACATGGCTGTATGGGCGGATTTTTATGAGCGCATCGGTAATTTTCGTGAAATTCGCTACTTTGATATCGAAGGTAAGTTGACGGGGTTAGTCAGTAAGGCGATGACCAGCCCCTGTGGCAAAATACGTATCCCGATCAATGAATCTTCAGACGACAAATCGCAAATAGAAGAATTTATTCGTGAATACAATGGTGAGGGCATCCAGCACATTGCTCTGTCGACCGATGACATTTATCAAACAGTACGTACGTTGCGAGAGCGCGGGATGGGCTTTATGGTTACACCAGATACCTACTATGAAAAGGTCGATGCCCGGGTAGAAGGACACGGAGAGGATGTGGACACCCTGCGAGAGCTGAACATTCTGATCGATGGTGCACCGATGAAAGATGGCATCCTGTTGCAAATTTTTACTGATACAGTTATCGGGCCGGTGTTTTTTGAAATAATCCAGCGTAAAGGCAATGAAGGCTTCGGTGAAGGCAACTTTAAAGCCTTATTCGAGTCTATTGAAGAAGATCAGATTCGACGCGGAGTGTTGGAGAATGCGTAAATGGATTAGCTTTCCGAAATCACAAGGGCTGGCATCTAAGCAAGCCCATGCTGATTTTCCGGAACAGGCGATTTATGAACGTGAAGCAGGGCGCAGTGGATTTTTTGGCCCGGCAACTCATTTCCACCATAAGCATGCGCCCACCGGTTGGACAGACTGGAAAGGGCCACTGCGTCCACGCTTGTTTGACTTAAACAATCTCAAAGACATACAGCCCTTGTCGCCATGGCTATTGCCAAAGGTGTTGCATAACGCGCACTGTAAGGTGCGTAAATGGCAACTCAAAGAATCTATGCCCAACCTGGCTCGTAATGCTGATGGCGATGAGTTGTTGTTTGTGCACCATGGCGAAGGGATTTTGTTTTGTGACTATGGTCGCTTATCCATCACGAAGGGTGACTATATCGTTATTCCACGGTCTACCATGTGGCGTCTTGAGACCGAACAGGGTCTGGACTTATTGTTAATCGAAGCGACAAACGACAGTTATCAATTGCCGGAAAAAGGCATGGTCGGTAACCATGCGGTATTCGATCCAGCGGTATTAGACATCCCACAAATTGACGCGGAATTTCTGGCCCAGCAGGATGAAAATAGTTGGCAGGTTGAGGTAAAGCGTCACGATCAGGTATCAACTATTACTTATCCATTTAATCCATTAGATGCCCAGGGCTGGCACGGTGATTTGTGTGTAGTTAGATTGAACTGGCGCGATATCCGCCCGCTTATGAGCCATAGATACCATTTACCACCTTCCGCACATACGACGTTTGTAGCATCTCGGTTTGTCGTTTGTACCTTTGTACCTCGGCCGATAGAAAGTGACCCAGGGGCGCTCAAGGTGCCTTTTTATCATAATAATGATGACTATGATGAGGTGCTTTTCTACCATGATGGTGACTTCTTCAGTCGCGATAACATCGACGCAGGTATGATGACATTTCACCCTGCCGGGTTCACCCATGGGCCGCACCCGAAAGCGTTTCAAGCAGGACAAGAATACCGTAAAAAGTTTACCGATGAAGTTGCCGTCATGTTAGATACCCGTGATGCGCTGGAAGTCGGCAGCGCTGCTGCGTCTGTAGAAAATCCAGAATATGTCAACTCCTGGCAATTAACCCCCGAATAGGAATGCAATGAAATTAGCCACGATTAAAAACGGAACAAGAGACGGTCAGCTGGTTGTTGTCAGCCGGGACTTAAGCCGCATGACAACAGCTGCAGATATTGCCGAAACCATGCAACAGGCGATTGATAACTGGGCTGAGCTATCGCCCCGACTTGATTCCGTTTATCAACAGTTAAATCAACAAAAGATTGACTCACAACCGTTCGATCAAAGTCAGTGTGAATCACCATTTCCTCGCGCCTACCAATGGGCCGATGGCAGTGCTTATGTAAATCATGTGGAGTTGGTGCGCAAAGCGCGGGGCGCAGAAATGCCAGCATCGTTTTGGACCGATCCATTAATGTACCAGGGCGGCTCAGATGACTTCATCGGCCCCAGAGACGATGTTGTTCTGCCGTCGGATCAATGGGGGATCGATTTTGAAGCAGAAATTGCCATAGTTACTGATGATGTGCCGATGGCGGTAGATGAAAATACCGCGCTGGAGCACATCAAGTTGGTCATGCTTGTCAACGATGTGTCGTTGCGAGGATTGATTCCCGGTGAGCTTGCCAAAGGGTTTGGTTTTTACCAATCCAAGCCTTCCTCTTCTTTTGCGCCAGTTGCTGTAACGCCGGATGAGCTAGGTGATAAGTGGCATTCGGGCAAGCTCCATCTGCCTTTACTCAGTGAGTACAACGGTGAGTTGTTTGGTAAACCTGAAGCCGGCGAGGACATGACGTTTCACTTCGGTCAGTTAATCGCTCATGCTGCAAAAAGCCGTAACTTAGGAGCTGGTTGTATTATTGGCTCGGGCACGGTTTCTAATAAGCAAGGGACTGAGCACGGTAGTGCGATTGCGGATGGTGGACTTGGATATTCGTGTATTGCTGAGGTCCGCATGATTGAAACCATACGTGACGGAAAACCGAGTACCCCGTTTATGGCCTTCGGCGACAGCATAAAAATCCACATGCATGATGATGAGGGGCAGTGTATCTTTGGTAAAATCGATCAGAAAATCCGTAAACGCTAAGGAGCCGACGTGGCACTGACTTTATACAGCTACTGGCGTTCAACCGCCAGTTATCGGGTGCGTATTGCTCTCAATGTGAAGGGCCTTGATTATCAGCTACAGCCGGTACATCTGGTCAAGGATGGCGGTGAGCAACACAAAGAGGATTACACGCGTTTAAATCCAGCGAGTTTATTACCCTCGTTAGTGGATGATGACGAAGATGTGATTCTCAATCAGTCCTTAGCGATTTGTGAGTATCTGGATGAAAAATATCCAGATTTGCCTAAATTGCTACCTGCTCACGCTCTTGAGCGAGCGCGTGTCAGGACATTGGCCTATGATATTGCCTGCGAAACCCAACCGTTGGGTAATCTTAGGGTGTTGAATTATCTGCAGTCGGAGTATGGTGTGGACCAAGCGGGTAAAGCGACATGGGCCCGGCATTGGATCGATAAAGCTTTCAGTGGCATTGAGAAACGGTTGCAGTCAACAGCAGCAGAGTATTGCTTTGGCTTTGACATTACTTTGGCCGATGTTTGTCTGGTTCCCCAAGTTTACAATGCTAACCGGTTTGGCGTGGATATGAGCCGCTACCCAACCATTGCAAGAGTGAATGAAAATCTCATCAATTTGCCTGCGTTCACTAAAGCACATCCAGCAAGTCAGCCAGACGCTGAATGAATGAAACCGCCCAAACGGGCGGTTTTTACTCGTCAACCAGTGCTAGCGTAAGTGTTCAGGAAAGTCTTCCATGCTATGTCGCTCAGGGACTTGCTCATCGCCCCAGGTACGGTTAACAATGCGTCCGCGTTTGACCGCCGGTCGTTGAGCTATTTGCTGTGCCCAACGTTGCACATGTTGATAATCATCAACTTGCAAAAACTCACCGGCTTCGTATAACTCACCTAGCACCAACAAACCATACCATGACCAAATAGCAATATCGGCAATACTGTAATTGTCGCCAGCCATAAAGGTATGTTGTTGTAGGTGCTGGTCCAGGACGTCCAGTTGGCGTTTTACTTCCATAGTGTAACGCTCGATTGGGTATTCAAATTTCTCGGGGGCGTAAGCATAAAAATGCCCAAAGCCACCCCCCAACAGAGGCGCAGCGCCCACTTGCCAAAATAACCAGTTCAGGCATTTGGTACGTGCGCTCGCTGATTCCGGTAGAAAAGTACTAAATTTTTCAGCCAGGTACAGCAAAATACTGCCGGATTCAAACACTCTGGTCACTGGCTGAGTACTGTAATCGCTCAGAGCAGGTATCTTTGAATTTGGGTTGATACTGACGAAATCCGAACCAAATTGGTCTCCCTCCATGATATCGATTAACCAAGCGTCGTATTCGGCATCAGATACCCCAGCGGCAAGCAGTTCCTCGAGCATGATGGTCACCTTGATGCCATTTGGGGTGCCCAGTGAATATAGTTGGATTGGATGCCCGCCTTTAGGGAGTGCTTTGGTTTCTCTTGCACCTGCTGTTGGGCGGTTAATTGACGCGAACTTACCGCCGTTGCCAGGTTTCCATTGCCAAACTTTGGGGGGCTGATAACTGCTCATTAAGACTCCTTATTGAGACATATTGTTTACAGATAGGCTTTAAAAGCGTCATCTACAGGGGTGTCTGCTAAGTGATTAACATAGTTGCTCATGACTTTCTGAGCAATACCTACAATGATATCCAGCAGATGTTGATGCGAGTAACCGGCTTCAAAAAAAGCTTTCTTGCTCGTATCACTTAAATGTCCTCGCTCACGGACGAGTTCTAGTGTCACTGTACGCAGGGTTTCAAGCTTTTCATCTTTAAGTGGTTGTTTGTCACGCAGGGCTTGGTTGATGGTTTTGTCGACTTTCATTGAGTCAGCGATTGCACTGTGCGCAGGGACGCAGTAGTGACAGCCATGTTCAACGTTTATTGCTTGCCAGACCACGGTTTTTTCTTCTGCATTAAAAGAGGTATTTAAAAATGCTTCGTGCAACTGTTGGTAAGCCTTCAGGTTGCTGGGAGAGGTCGCCATTACTCCGTGTAAATTTGGCAACATGCCAAACGCCTTTTTAGACGCCTCCAGTAGCGGTTTACTCTGTTCAGGTGCGGTTTCAACTGTGTGTAATGTAAAATCGTTCATTGTATGCTCCTAAATGGACAGTTAAATTGAGCGACTGCTCAAATTTGATTATACTGTAGCTTAATTTTGAGCGAGTGTTCAAATTTAAACTGTAAATAAGGTAGAATCTTTAGTTATGAGACCGAATCGGGGACCAGGAGTAGATGGCGAACACGGTTAAATTTTGTCGCCAGCAGGTGATAAAGCAAGCAATGACGTTATTCTGGATACAGGGTTTTCAGGCTACGTCCACCCGCATGTTGCAAGACGCCACGGGACTAAAGCCAGGTAGTTTGTACGCAGCGTTTGGCAGTAAGCGTGGACTAACCGAAGAGGTGTTAGAGTATTATGCTGACGAAATGGCCAACCAGCTTGACGCCACTACCCGGCAAACCGGTAGCTTTTTAGCAGGGTTGCAAGAGTTTTTTTGCTCTGCGATTGAGCAGGCAAAAAATCAGGGCAACGCGATCTGTCTGTTGAATAAAGCGCTGACAGAAAGTGCTAACGATGGTGATACATTGATAAAAGCGCAATGTTTGTTGGCAGCGACTGAAAATCGAATTGCCACTCAACTGGAGCAAGCAATGGCGGTCGGAGAGCTGACGTCAAGTCGCACTGCGCAACAACTCGCTCAGCAAGTGCAAATCCAGATCATGGGATTGAGAAGCTACCTGTGCGCAAATCCTAGTGCTGAGCCCCGAGCGTTGGTGGCGCAGGTCTTCTCTTTGGCGGCGCTTGGTTAGTCGTCAGTGTATTAGTGGCTGGTTGCACTGTTATTCAGTCTTTTCCGTGGCCGAAATAGCAAAAAAAGCAGTAACAGACATAGCTCATAAAGCAGTGCAGCCAGGATGGCGGCAATTAAACCGCAAACAATTGCATTCGTAGTAAGAGGAATGGTGGTCTGATAGTTGTCGAGTGTTTCTTGTAAAATGTCGCGGTCAGGTTGCGTTGCCAAATACCAGGTTTGATGCCACAAAGGGGCGGACAAATTCTGTCTGTGAATCTCCAGGTAGTCCTCTCGCTGGATAAGCTGTCGAATAGGCTCTGCTTCCTGTTGAAACAAGGGTTCGTCACTCGCACTGTGTGTTAACAGCAGTTGTTCCATCGACCCTTCAAATAATCTGTCTGCCAATTGATGGTAGGGCTGTGCGGCGCGTTTTACCTCTAAATAATGCGCATCGATACGTTGTACATATTGGTGCATTAAGTTGGGTAATTGCACCCCCAGCAAAATGCCAGCGGCAACAAACAACATCGACAGGTAGTGGCTTATTTTGCTCATGGTGCTTTTTACTCATTTAAGTACAATGCCCTACATTGCCTATTAGTACCCGGCAACGCAAGTGTCGTCGGGCGGTTATTGTTAGGAGACGTTATGGCCTTTAAGGGCACTGAAAATTATATTGCGAGTGAGCAGTTGCAGCTTGCGGTTAATGCAGCCATCACATTACAGAAACCTTTGCTGATAAAAGGCGAGCCGGGTACCGGCAAAACCTTATTGGCAGAAGAGTTAGCTGCCGCTTTGGACACGCAGTTAATCCAGTGGCATATCAAGTCGACCACTAAAGCACACCAAGGCTTATATGAATATGATGCGGTGTCTCGTTTGCGGGATTCTCAATTGGGTGAGCAGCGTGTACACGATATCAGTAACTACATCATTAAAGGTAAACTTTGGCAGGCATTCACTGCCGAACAGCGACCTGTACTATTGATTGATGAAATCGATAAAGCCGATATTGAATTTCCCAACGATTTGCTGCAAGAGTTGGATAAAATGGAATTTTATGTGTACGAAACGCGTGAAACCATCAAAGCAGTGCAACGCCCGATTGTCATCATTACGTCGAACAATGAAAAAGAATTACCAGATGCTTTTTTGCGCCGCTGCTTTTTTCATTATATTCAGTTCCCAGACAAGCAGGAGATGCAGCAAATTGTTGACGTCCACTTTCCTAATCTGAAGGCGACCTTGCTGACGGAAGCATTGGAGTGCTTTTTCAATCTCAGGGATATTCCGGGGCTAAAGAAAAAGCCCTCAACGTCGGAATTAATTGATTGGTTAAAATTGCTGGTGGCAGAAGATATTGATCCGGAAACTCTGCGGGACAAAACCGCCAAAAACGCTATTCCACCTTTGTATGGCGCGTTGCTTAAAAATGAACAAGACATACACTTGTTCGAAAAATTAGCATTTATGGCCCGGCGCTAATGTTGATATCGTTTTTCTTTACCCTGCGTCGATACCAGCTTTCGGTCAGTGTGCGGGAGTTATTGGATTTGCTGAGCGCGCTTGAGGGGCATTTGGTATTTGCGGACATGCAGGCGTTTTATTACCTGTCGCGTTTGTGTTTGGTTAAAGACGAAAGTCAATTTGATAAGTTTGATAAAGCATTTGCGGACTATTTTGAGGGGGTGTCATCCATCGAGCTGTTTGGCGATGAGATTCCGGAAGAATGGCTCAAACGGGAAATTTACCGTCATTTCAGTGACGAAGAAAAACGCCAAATGGAAGCCATGGGCAGTCTGGATGAACTGATGAAAACGCTCAGACAGCGATTGGACGAGCAGCAAAAACGTCATCAGGGCGGTAATAAGTGGGTAGGAACGGGAGGTACCTCGCCGTTCGGTGCATATGGGTACAATCCTTCAGGCGTGCGTATAGGTCAGAACAGCAATCGCCAGTTTTCTGCCGCAAAGGTCTGGGACAAACGATCGTTTCGCGACTTATCCAGTGACGTCGAACTAGGCACACGTAATATTAAAGTGGCGCTGCGTAAGCTGCGGCAATTTGCCCGCTCAGGTGCCGAGCAGGAACTCGATATGCACGCAACCATCGAAGCAACGTCTAAGAATGCGGGATATCTGGATATACGCATGCAGCCAGAGCGGCATAATGCGGTCAAGGTGTTAATGCTGTTTGACGTTGGAGGCTCTATGGACGGGCACATCCAGGCTTGTGAAGAGCTTTTCTCGGCCGTACATACAGAGTTTAAGCACCTGGAATATTTCTATTTCCACAATTGTGTGTATGAATCAGTGTGGAAAAGTAATCAACGCCGTGATGAACAACGCATATCGGTGTGGGAGCTGATCCACAAGTTTGGCAAAGACTATAAGCTGATTTTCGTTGGAGATGCCACCATGGGGCCGTATGAAATCAGTTATCCTGGCGGAAGTGTCGAGCACTGGAATGAAGAACCCGGAAACGTTTGGATGCAACGCCTGCTGGACCACTTTAGCGATGCAGTATGGCTCAACCCGCAACCACAAAATTATTGGCAGTACTACCAATCCATCGATATGATTCATCATATTATCGATAAGCGTATGTTCCCTATGACACTTGACGGGCTGACAAACGCAATTTCAGAATTATTGTAATAGCCCGACAGGACAGCATCATGGATGAGCAGCAATCGCCTCTATACGCAAACGGACAGCGTCTGACTGATAAACAAATCCGTCAGATTATTACCCCCTACGAATTTGGTGTTGCGGATCATGTCGTCGGCACAGAATTGGCTCGCCCTATGCGCAGGGGCATAGCTATGCTGATTGACTTGTTACTGATCTCAATGCTGACTGAGTTACCCAGCATACTGCTCGCGGGCGTATCGGCGGTGTTTTTTTGGCGGGCAGGGAAAAAGAACGCGAATCAGCGTTTTGTTTGGTTGCGAAAAATTTTTAGGTTTTTTGCAGCGATACTTTTGTTCGGAATCGTGCTGGCGAGTATTGAGGCTTTGCGTCCCCCGCAATTTGGGCCTGGTAGTGCCAGAGATAACCCCGAAACTGCTGAGGTCATCGATACCGTGGTGTTAACGGTTACCTATGGAACGAAAGCTGAGAACCTGGCGGCGGATATCAATAATCAGTCTTGCCAGCCTTTAGATTGCTGGCGAGCATTAGGCAGTCAGATGATTACTGATTTCGCTGATGCAGAGATTGATCGTGAGGTTGCGCTGGAGTTTACTGAAAACTTGTTTGGCGAAGACAGGCCCGGGCTCACCGGTGCTGAGCGCGTTGAACTGCAAAAGCAAATGTTGATGTTGTTCGAAGAAACAATTCCCCAACAAGTGCCGTTGCCGGCAGATCAGACAACAGTGCCTGAGACATCAAAATCATCCGTCATTCCGCTCAATGATAATGGGGATCCGAGCTTGCTGGCCTGGTTCAGAGGCATTGCCGAGGATCTCGGTATTGGATTCGGTTGGGCGGCGCTTTATTTCACCGCGTTCAGTTATTGGATGCGCGGTCAAACACCCGGTAAATTCCTGACTCGTATCAAAGTCATAAAACTCGACGGCTCGACCATGTCGTTGTGGGAGAGCTTTGAACGTTATGGTGGCTATGGAGCGGGTTTTGCAACCGGATTACTCGGCTTTTTACAAATTTACTGGGAGCCAAACCGACAAGCGATTCAGGATAAAATATCTGAAACTCTGGTTATTCGGTTGGGCCAAGCGCGTTTGGAAATAACCGAACAGGCGCCTGTATCGCTCAACGATGAAAACCAAGCGGATACGGGGTACAATGCGCCGATGAAACCTGAATAGATCAGATATATGAGTGAAAAAGTCTTGTTAAGTGGTACCGGACTCTGGAACCCACCACACACAATAACTAACCAAGAGTTAGTCGAGAGCTATAACGCCTGGGCGAGTCGCTATAACCAGCAACACGCTGATCAGATTGCTGCAGGAGAGGTGAAAGAAAAACCGCTATCCAGTGCTGAGTTCATTGAAAAAGCCTCAGGGATAAAATCCCGGTATGCCTACATCAAAGAGGGCATTTTGGATGTCGATCGTATGCGTCCGAAGATACCGGCACGTGCAGATGATGAGCTGTCCGATCAAGCCGAGATTGCGGTATTGGCGGCCAAAAAAGCCATGGCTGCAGCGAATAAGTCGGCTCGGGATATTGATGCTGTTATTGTGTCTTGCGCTATTACACAACGCAGTTTTCCCGCCGTAGCGATCGAGGTGCAAGAAGCACTAGGCATCAAAGGATTTGCCTTTGACATGCTGGTCGCATGCTCTGCTGCAACCTTTGGCCTGCACCGCGCCTATGAAATGGTGAAAGCCGGTACTGCCCGGGCCGTGTTAGTGATTAACCCAGAACTTACCTCGCCATTGGTAAACTATACGGATCGAGACAGTCACTTTATATTCGGCGACGTTTCGACGGCGTGCATTATTGAAGCTGAATCAGAATGTAATACCGACGATGCCTTTGAAATCCTCAGCACTAAAGCTGTGACTCAATTTTCAAATAATATTCGTGCAAATTTTGGGTATGTAAATACCGCCAACGATGAGGACCCAGGCGCCTCTGACAAACTGTTTTACCAACACGGCCGCAAAGTATTTAAAGAAGTATGTCCGATGGCCGCTGAGCATATTGTTGAGCATATAAGCAAGCATAACCTTACCCCAGCCGAGGTTAAACGCTGGTGGTTGCATCAGGCGAACATCAATATGAATGTGTTAATCACTAAGAAAATTCTTGGTCGCGACCCTGAACCCGGTGAAGCACCTATCGTATTAGATGCCTATGCTAATACCGCATCCGCAGGATCTCTCATTGCTTTCCACTTGTATCGCGACGGGTTCGAGACCGGAGAACACGGCTTGCTCTGCTCGTTTGGCGCAGGCTATTCGATAGGCAGTCTGGTATTGCGCAAAATGTAAAATCAGCCCGGCATATACCGGGCTTTTTTTTGGCTATACTTTGGTTTGAAATGGATTGTCTTTAGTTGCGGCTGTACACGATGAAATGGTTACTTTGCTTAGTGCTGTGGTCCCAGATTTCTCACTCATCGACGGTGACATTAACGTTTTCTTATCCCTATCAGGCACCCAATCACAATCAGTCCGTAATGGTATTGCGCTATGCCTATGAACAACTCGAGATAGATTTTGAACTCACGGGCTTACCAGTAGCAAGAGCGCTGCAAATGGCTAATCAGGGAGAGACGGATGGTGAGTTGTCACGCATCACCGGGTTAACCGACATGTATCCCAATCTTATTCAGATTCCTGTTGCAATTAATCAGGTTAATATCAACCTGTATCGGCAATCGTCGGACTCTCAGCTCACGGTGCAACAGTGGTTAACTGCACGAAGTAAGCGGTTGGGATGTTTAAAAGGGATTGTGGCCATTGCGCAGTATGCCACTAAGCATGGGTTACGCTGTCATGACATCGAAGAGCCACTGAACGGCTTAAATATGATTTTAGCTGGCAATATCGACGGGTTCATCAGTCCGCAAATCCTTACAAAGTCGTCTTTAGATGCTCAGACAGACACTGTGTTTAGCGCTGATACCCTGACACAATTACCTATGTACCATTACCTGCACAAAAAACATCAGGATTTAGCAATCAGGCTCACAGAGGTGCTGACTAAGATGCAACAATCGGGAAGCATTGAACAATTAATGCGTGAAACACAAGCGTCAGCGGATAACGTCCAATAGGTATTTCTCCAACGCAGCTTCATCGGCAGACGCCAGCCGGTTTAATAAGCGTGGATTGTGGTTAGTTTTATTTTCAATAAAGTCAATCAAACTTGGGTGCAGATAATAGTCCCGACAGACCTTTGGCGTATTGCCTAACTCTTTACTGACCAAGGTTAACACACAGTTTAGTGGCTTCTTGCGCACTGAAGACTGACAGGTTTTTATCGCTATCGGCAGGTTTGCCAGTGCCAACCGACATGCATGGAGCATTCTGAAATCTTTGCCACTGAAGTCCCCGCGCATGTGCTGGTCGATGAAGGTATTTACATCTTCGCTGTCGATAGTTTGCCAACTCCCTTGCTGCTGGTAACGAAATAGCTCGTAGCCAGGCTGAGAGGCATAGTTCGTCACCTGTCGGGCCAGCTCTGCATCATCGATATCCAGATGGCGGTTTTTGCCGCTTTTGCCGGTAAAGTCAAACTGGACGCCGTGCTCATTTACCGTTAAGTGTTTGCGCCTTAATGTTGTTAGCCCATAGGTTTGATTTTGCTCGCTATATTTACGATTTCCAATGCGTATTCCGGTTTCATCTAAGAGCAAGCAGGCCAATGCCAGCACACGTGACTTGTTCCACTCAGGCTGATTTAACAGCCGCTGGCAATGATCGCGAAATCCACCGAGTTGCTCGACAAACGTGCTAAGACGAGCAAACTTTTTTTGTTGTTGCTGTTGCTGCCAAATTGGGTGGTAAATGTATTGATGCCTGGCGCGGCCGTCTTTTCCTTTGGCTTGAATATGGCTGCGCGCAACGTGGGAAATGCGCACCGCTGACCACATAGGCGGGATTGCAAGTTGTCGGATGCGCTGCAAATGTGAAGGGGTAGAAATTTTTTCTCCCTTCTCATCCAGATATTGAAAGCCGCGACCATACTTTCTACGTTGGATAGTCAGGTAGTCTGGCTGAGTTTTTACCAAAGTTGGCATAGCGTTCCTTGTCGTTGTCTCACATTACTATAGACAAGATAACGGCCAACGGATCAATAGGGTGGTTGTCCACCCTATGTTAACTGACAGAGTCCCTTTTCCACGGTCGCAGCAGCCATAAGGCAATGATGAGAATAGGTATATTGAGTTGTAAGGCAGCCAATGTAGTGCTGTACTCCTGATGAACGATGACGTAGCAGAACAACAACAACAGGAGAGACGCACCTGTCAGTCTCCGCCATATCACCTTATTTAACTTGGTTATAAGGATACTGGCCATCAGACTGGCAACAATTATCAACCAGAACAACCATGCCGGTGCCTGCTGGGTAAATAATGCAACCATTGCAGTGAGCGCTAGCGCAATGGGGGTGGCCCACACTAACCCATGCCATACACGATATAGCTTAGAGTGTGTGTCGCCGCGTTTGGAGAACCAGATATTCATACCCGAAGTACATAACAGGGTCAGCATCATGCCTAAAACTAAATAGAGTCCTTTACCCGCCCATCCGGCAAACTCACCAAAATGTAAGCGGTAAAGTGAATAGACAAGTTGCTTGCCCCAGAGACCATCCTGATACCCAGCTGTACCGAGAAAATTCCCCTCTGCATCAAAACGATAATTTTCTGAGTAGATCAACCTGTCCGGTAGATAAGTATAGATCTCGATAAACTGCGCTGGTGTATTGGGTTCATGCACGGTAAGAAAAACAGGTTTTCCATCAGGTGCCATTTCTAATGACTGCGCATAGGCTATACCGACATTGACTGGCATTACCTCTGCCTCCAATACCGGCTCAGGGGTAAACACTTTGTCGATGACGGCCTGTCGATCACCGTCATAAAACAATTGCGAGACTAAAACCAGCAACAGGCCGGCCAAACCAAAGTAAGCGCCTGTGACGCCGATAATTAGATGGAAAGGGGCGGCCCAAACGCCAAAACGATTGTGTAAATCGATGTTAGCTTGTTGGCCATTGCCTCCGTGACGGAGTTTAAAAGCATCTTTGGCGATGCGTTTATGGGCTAATATGCCACTGAATACCAGCGCGCAAATAATAGCACCAAGGGCACTGACCAGTATCATTCCCCAACTGCTTGGTAGATGCAGATAAAGGTGTAAATCCACCAACAGCGATGTCCAGGGACTTGCTTCAGTGGTGAGCAAGTCGCCGTTTGGCGTGGCGAAGTAAGCTACATCGTCATTTTCGACCACAAAACGCGGGATGCCTGAGGTTGGAAATACGATATGGTAGTGGTCTGTGGGCTCAGTGTGTTGCCGGGTAAATGTCTCATACGCTCTTTGTACCGCGTCCACAGAGATACTGGACATCTCTTCAATGGCAGGTTGTTCCCAGCGCTCGAATTCTTTATGGACCACTGCCAGAGTGCCAGAGAAGCAAACCAAAAACAGCAGGAATCCAGTGAAAACACCCAGCCAACTGTGGGCTTTAAGTGATTTTTTACTTACCGATTTGTTCATTAAATGATTCCTCTTAGCCACAGGCTCATTAACGCCAGTAGTGCAACAAATGCCTGTAGAATTAATGTCTGCCAGTAAGTCTTGGAGGTGAGATAGAAATAACTCATTGCAGCCCATACCAACGGCAATAACACAATGCCAAGTGCCAGTTGGTTGGTTTCCTCAATAGGCAGCCAAAAACACAGGCAAACTGTGACTATGGTAGCCAGTAGCATGTGGACTAACATAACCACCAGCCAATGGCCGGTATGAGTTATTGCTTGTCCCCATTTAAGCGGGGGCAGGGTGCGTCGAGGAATTGTTTCAACATTGCCAACGGATTTTTGCTCACGTGCAATTAGCGGCCATACCAATATTGGTATGACTGAAACTGAGAACACAAGGCCTAACTCCCAGCCCAGCCAAAATGACCAGCAAACATTACTCGCAATCAAGACAACGCAAGCCAAAATGAAAAGTCGGCTGCTCTGGGATTGCCAACTCATATAAAAAATCCCCACGCATACTAGCGTGAGGAGAAAACTGATCAGCATTAACATAGCTGTCCTTAAAAGCGATAATTAACCGTGGCGTTAACTGACCGTCGCAGGCCTGGGAAACAGTCTCCCCGGGTTAAACAAGCGGTCAGATATTGCTTATCAGTCAGGTTTCGAACATTCAGCGCGAGGTCCCATTGCGTGTTGATACGATAAGACACCATGAAATCAATCAGGGTATATGAGGGCGTGGTGTAGCGCAGTAGTTCTGATTCGCTCAGGTATTGCTCGGAAATACTTTCACCGACATAACGAACGCCCCCTCCAACTTCTAATTGTTCGAGGTCGGACGGCGCCCAAACCAGCCAAATTGACGCATTGCTATCAGGCTCAGCAGGTAACGCCAGCCCATCTGGGTCCTCACCATCAAGGGTTGCTGCGGCAAATTGAGCCCGGAACTCGCCAAAGTCGATGTTGCCCTCAACCTCGAAACCGGAGATCTTTGCCACGCCTAATTGTTGGCCAGCACTTGCAGGTATGGTGTTTGGGTTATCAAGGTTGCTGATTTCAATATCAAAATAGGCGGCGGTGACATAGCCGGGGAAGGCGTTAAATTCGTATTTAACTCCGGCTTCATATTGTCGGCCTTCGCGGGGTTTAAGCTGATTATTGTTATCGTCTAAGCCCAGTACAGTTTGAAAAGACTCTGCATAACTAATGTAAGGCGATAAGCCGTTGTCGAAGGTATATAGCAGCCCTGCGGAGTAGGATGTCTGGCTGTCGTCTGTAGCGGTTGTACCGTCGTTATTATTGACTTTATCATGGCGCAGTCCAAGCGTAATGTGCCAGTTGTCTACCCGAATGTGATCGGACAAATAAAAGCCCATTTCATCGACTTTCTGTTCGGGGGCATCATTGTATATTGCATCGAAAATGGCTTGCTCAGGTGCGCCTGTATACACTGGATTGGCTAAATCCAACGCGTATGAGAAGTCTCCGCTAAGTGCTCCACCGCCGTAATAGTAAGCCGTGTTGCTGTCAGTTGTGACATCCTGATATTGAATCCCGACCAACACTTCATGTTCGGTGTCAGCAAGGTTAAAAGTTTGGCTATAGCGAACGTCAAAAGCATACTGCTCGGAGGTATTGTCAGCCTGATAAAAAGATCGGGGAACAGTGGTTTCACTGGCCACGGGTAAACCAACAATGCTATTTAGATAGCGGCTGTTTCCAGCGCCATAAAACACTGGCCAGGCTTGAGCATAATCTGCTTCACCGTCACGCCATAACGCAGTGAACGCCAGCGTACCAGCGTCGTCGAATGCATGTTCACCGAGTAAGGTGATTTGGGTTGACTGGGTGTCAAAATGGTTAAAGTCGGGTTCCCCAGCATAAACGTCTTGACCAATAAAACCCCCGCTGGGTAAAGGGGTCAATGTACCTTCAATCGGAATGAACTGTGCAGCGACGTCACTGCTTGAGTCTTGAAATAATCCAATCAGCGTCAGGGTGGTGTTGTCGGAGGGCAAAAAGCTGATCGATGGCATCAGTAACTTGGTGTCATCGTAAACATAGTCAACCTGACTGTCCGAATCCCGGTATAAAGCGACCACACGCCCTTGTAAAGAGGCATCATCATTCAGCGCTCCTGTGAAATCAACACCCAATTGTTTGCGGCCATAGTTGCCTAATTGCAAATTAACTTCACCACTTTGTTGCGGGCGTGGTGTCTTGGAAACAAAGTTGACCAGGCCGCCTGGCGATCCCTGACCGTACAGCACCGACGCTGGGCCTTTCAGCAGCTCGACCTGCTCCATGGTGTAGATCTCTGCGCGCGTTGTATTGTAACTGCCAAACAGTTCCTGTATCGAGTCACGATATCGTGGGATTTCAAGTCCCCGAGAATGAATCCAGTCTCCTCGGGTAGAAAAACCATAGGTTTCCGCACTTACTCCCGCCATATAACTGGTGGTTTGAGAAAGGTTCAGCGCGCCTTTCTCGATAAAGTCATCACTGGTCTCAATTGACAATGATCGTGCCAGCTCAACAATAGGCGTATTAGACTTGGTCGCACCAAATACGCTGCGTTTCGAAACCACTTCAATGACTTCTATATCATCGGTTTCTTTTGTGTTTTTTTCGGCTTGCTGCGCTTGCAGAACAGAGCTTGAAATTGCTGAGGCGATAGCGAGTGATAGTGCAAGAGGGGATGGTTTCATATTTAACAATAAACTAAATGATAATGGTTGTTATTTAGCTTATGATCTTATCCATGGGTAAGCAAGCCTGAATGAAATAAATTTGGTAAAATAAACACGTGCTTAGCAGGGTGTGGTGAGTCTGGTCAGATAAACTATACTGGAGTGCGAGCGACAATCTGGACAGGGATATCATTGGAGATATGCGGTAGCATTATGACTCGATTTGGATGTTTGCTGGCTTTACTGGTTAGTAGTCAGCTAAGTCACGCTATGGTTGTAAGGATTGCAGCCGTTGAACGCCAGCCTTATTCGGGTGAATCCTTGCCCCAGAATGGCATGGTCAATGAGTTGGTTGTGCATAGCTATCAAGCAACAGGTGTTGTGCCGCAAGTGACCTTTTACCCCTTGGCCCGGGCATTGAGGCTACTCGAAAATGGTAATGTTGATGTAGTGGTGCCGGTACTAGCCGATACCGATCCTCTCTTCAGTTATTCTCCACCGATTCCGGGTGGTGAGACGGTAGTGCTCAAGCACCGTAACACGCATATCAATATCCAAACCTGGCGAACGATGCGACAAACCTCGGTGCAACTGTCGTTGCTGAGGGGCAGTCCGATGACATTAGCAAACCAACAACATCTCACCAACCCCCCCATTTTAGTGTCAGAGGAGTTCCAACAGCTAGGGTTGTTGCAAAAGCAAAGAGTCGACGCCGTGATCATGGATAAATACACCGCAGCGGATTTAATGGTGACCCATATGCCATCGTTGATAGGTCAGTTGGATTATTTCACTATGCCCGAGGTGGCTGGTGGATTACACCTGGCCTTTAACCCAAAATCGTCGAATTCAATGACAGCAAGGGACTTGTTTGATGAGGGTATGGCAGCACTCAAAACGAATGGTAGGGTGCAGCAAATACTTAACAAGTACGGTTTTTACCCATCACGCTCAAACTCAGATGGTCGCACCGAGCTGGTTATTGGTGCGGTCGATATTAATATGGTCAATCGGCTTATGGCGCTGACCGAACACTATGAGCGTATTAATCCAGATGTGAAAGTTCAGTGGCGGGTGATGGACGAAACCACGTTACGTAAACGCTTACTCGGAGATATTGCCATCAATGATGGACAATTTGACCTGGTGATGGTCGGTGATTATGAAGTCATGGTATGGGGAGAAAAAGGTTGGTTAGTTCCCCTCAATGAAGAGATGACTGCCGACGTAAGCAAAGACCTCATACCGATAGCCGCGCGGCGATTGCATAGTCCGAATGGACTCTATGCTTTACCACTGCAAAGTGAGACCTCGGTGACCGTGTACAGAAAAGATATTTTTCACGCGCTAGGGCTGACCATGCCCATGCACCCGAGCTATGAAGAAATTTTGGCGCTAGCCAATGAAATCAATGGAAAGTTGCCGGATGTTCACGGATTAGGTTTTCGGGCTAAGCCCGGTTGGGGGCAAAGTATGGCCTTTGTTACTGTTTTGGCGCAAGCGTATGGTGGTGAATGGTTTGATCATCGGTGGCGACCCCAACTGACGACTGAAGCGTGGCGAAAGGCTGTCAACTTATACGTCAAAGCGCTTCGCGAAGCCGGCCCCCAAGACCCCACCAAATACGGGTGGAAAGAAAATATTCAGCTCTTTGCAGAGGGAAAAATGGCCATTTTAGTCGACGCGTCGTCTGCAATTAACCGACTTTACGATCCGGCATTTTTTTCTGAGCCTCAACATATTGGTTTCGCGTTTCATCCGGGTACAGGGAATCAACCGGGCGTCAGGTGGTATTGGGGATGGAATCTTGCCGTTATGCAAACCTCCCAGCATCATCAAGAAGCAAAACAACTGGCATTATGGCTTGGCTCAGTAGAAAGTAATCTTGCTTCTCAACAACAAGCTCGCTATCAGGCGGCGAGTCCGCGGCAACAGGATTATCAGCGCGATTTTGGCGTAGCCGATGGTTATGCAAAGTTTGTTGCCCAACAATTGTTAGCTGATATGGACAACAGAAATACCATCAACCTCCCTGAGGTAGGATTGCAGTTTGTCCCCATCCCTGAGTTTCCCGCCATTGGCTATCAGGTAGCGAATTTACTTGCTGCTGCAGTAAGAGGGGAGATCTCAGTAGAGGAAGCTTTATATCGTGCGCAACGACAAACTGAAAAAATTATGCTTGAGGCCGGATATTATGATTAAGGCCCCTGAGAGGGGCCTATCGACTATTTCTGATGGCGCTGTTTAAGCACATCGATGACGTCTGTTAAACACAGATTACTGGCCTGCAATAACACCAGCAAGTGGTAAAGTAGATCAGCTGATTCGTTTTTGAGTTCGTCAAGATCCCCGACAGTGGCAGCCAATGCTGTTTCCACGCCTTCTTCACCGACTTTTTGGGCAATTCGCTTAATGCCGCTGGCATAAAGGCTTGCAGTGTAGCTGGACGAGGGATCCTGATCTTTGCGCGATGCAATCACCTGTTCAAGTTCCGCTAAAAAGCTCACTGCCGGTGTTTGTGCCTTATGCCAGCAGGTGGGGGCCCCTGTATGACATGTTGGACCGACTGGATGTGCCAAGCATAGTATCGCATCCTGATCGCAATCTGCGCTGATATCTACCAGCTTTAGAACATTGCCACTGGATTCGCCTTTGGTCCAGAGTCGCTGCTTACTGCGTGAATAAAAGGTCACTGTGCCAGTCTCAAGGGTTTTGCGCAGCGCTTCTGCATTCATAAACCCCTGCATTTGCAAAGTACCGCTAACGGCATCCTGCACCATGCAAGGGAGCAGGCCATCCATTTTGTCCCAGGCAAGTGTGTCGATAGTATCCGGAGTAATTTTCATTGCTTATTTCCTAATTGCTATTCCGGCGTCTCGTAGCGCCTGTTTTAACTCATCCATGCCGATAACGGCTTTGTGAAATACTGACGCAGCCAACGCCCCATCAACATCGGCTTGGTTGAAAACATCAATAAAGTGCTCAATGGCACCTGCGCCACCTGAGGCAATCAGCGGTACCTTGCAGGCCTGTCTGATGGCAGCCAATTGTTGTATGTCATAACCCTGGCGCACACCATCCTGATTCATACAGTTTAAAACGATTTCCCCAGCACCACGTTGTTGTACTTCCTTAACCCAGTCTGCGGTTTGCCATTGGGTTTTCTGAGTTTTACTTTCATCACCGGTAAACTGATGAACTTGATAATGTCCCGTGGCC
The DNA here is from genome assembly GCA_964228145.1 of Alteromonadaceae bacterium. Lineage (GTDB taxonomy): Bacteria > Pseudomonadota > Gammaproteobacteria > Enterobacterales > Alteromonadaceae > Pseudobowmanella. The sequence continues at coordinate 65,025 of CAXQZJ010000071.1, forward strand.
TGATCGAAGTAGCTATCGATTCCTACCACCACACACTGCTGGCCAAAGGTTTGGTTGAGCTCGGTGATCAAGCCAGGGTCAGTCAGAGCCGGCGAGTTGACAGAAATTTTATCGGCCCCCATTTCCAGGATACGGCCGGCATCATCTACTGACTTAATGCCACCTGCGACGCAAAAAGGAATATCAATAACCTCTGCGATACGATTGACCCAACTTTTGTCAACAACTCGGGCATCGCTGGAAGCGGTAATATCATAGAAAACCAGCTCGTCTGCACCAATTGCGGCATAATGCTCGGCTAAAGGGACGATATCGCCAATAATTTCGTGATTACGAAATTTAACCCCTTTAACTACTTTGCCGTCACGTACATCCAGGCAGGGTATTATGCGTCTTGCCAGCATTGAATCGCCTCCGCTAAGGTAAATTTGCCTTCCAAAAGTGCTCGCCCGAGAATCACCCGGTCTACCCCGGTGGGTTTAAGGCGCGCAATATCATCTAAGCTGCCGATACCGCCTGATGCCTGCCATTGAACCCCGGGAAATGCCTGACACATTTCTTTGTAGAGGGTTTCATTGGCACCCTTTAACGTGCCGTCACGGCTGATATCGGTACATAAAACATGTTTAGCGCCGCTGCGAATAAATTCCTGTAGCAGGGTTTCCAAATTCACTCCACTGTTGGTTTGCCAGCCATGGGTGGCGATATGCTTGTTGCCCTGCTCATCAATATTGACGTCCAATGCTAATACAATGGCTTCAGCGCCGTATTGACGAAACCAGTCCTGTACCATTTCAGGCTGGCTGACAGCAACAGAGCCAATGACGACACGGGCGATACCTGTTTCTAACAGATCTTCGACATCTTGTTCGGTTCTCACACCACCGCCGGCCTGAAACTGCATACGTTGGGTTGCCGCCATGGCTTTAATTAACGCCAACTGGCGTCGCTTAGTATCTTTGGCGCCGGTAAGGTCAACGATATGCAGGCGATCGGCGCCTTGATCGGCATATTGGTGAACGACCTCAATAGGATCGAGTTGGTATTCGGTTTTTTGACCGTAATCGCCTTGATAAAGCCTGACAACTTTACCTTCAATTAAGTCTATAGCGGGTAACATCATGGGGCGTGTCCTTAACAAAGTTCGATAAAGTTGCGTAATAGTCTGGCGCCATTGGCTCCGGAGCGCTCAGGGTGAAATTGCACGCCGTAAAAGTTGTTTTGGCCGATACTGGCAGAAAAGGGAATGCCGTAATCACAACTGGCCAGAGTGACGTCGCTGACTGGCGCTGCATAGCCATGCACAAAGTAAAAATAACTACCATCCGCTATGCCATCAAACAACGCCGAGTGCTGTTGCGCACTGACTTGATTCCACCCCATATGCGGCAAGCGTAATGCGCCAACCTGCATCCGTTTGACCTGTGTGTCTATCATACCCAAACAAGTCTGATCACCTTCTTCGGAATGACGAGTTTGTAATTGCATACCCAGGCAGATACCCAGTAAAGGTTGGGTCAATTGGTTCACAACGCTATCCAGTCCCTTGGCTCGGATTTGCGCCATGGCCGCGTTAGCGGTGCCGACACCGGGTAAGAAAACCTTATCAGCCTGCTGTATCTGCTCTGGGTTATCGCTTACGCTCACCTGATAACCCAAGCGCTCAATGGCGAAACGGACCGAAGAGATATTGGCACAGCCGGTATTGACGATGACCAATTGCATTACAGGGCTCCTTTACTTGATGGCAGTTCATCACCTTGTTTACTGACAGCCTGACGCAGTGCGCGGCCAAATACTTTAAACAAGCTTTCTACCTGATGGTGGGCGTTGCCTTCAGTGGTCGATAAGTGCAATGAGAGCCCCATAGACTGGGCCAGAGAATAAAAGAAATGCGGTACCATTTCTGTTGCCATTTCACCCACGGCATCGCGACTAAACTGCGCATCAAACTTCAGAAACGGACGATTGGAAATATCCATGATGCATTCTGCTCGGCATTCATCCATCGGCAAGGCGAAACCAAAACGGCCAATTCCACGTTTGTTCCCTAACGCTTTTTTGAGCGCTTCGCCGATCGCCAGTGCAGTATCCTCGACGCTGTGGTGATCATCGATATGCAGGTCGCCATCCACGCTGACGTTCAATTCTATGCCTCCATGTGTGGCAATTTGATCCAGCATATGGTCGAAAAAACCCAAGCCGGTATTAATGGTTGATTTGCTTTGCGAGTCGAGATTAACCTCCACCTTTATGTCCGTCTCAGAGGTTTTACGTACCACGGTCGCGACTCTTGCCTTGTTGAGCAATTGTTTCTCGATGGCCAACCATGGCGAGGACTCACGATCGTATTTGATTCCGACAATGCCCATATTACTGGCCAGCTGGAGGTCAGTATCCCGATCACCGATCACAAAAGAGTTAGTAAAATCAACTTTTCCCTGCTGCAGGTAATCGCTCACCAGACCCAGTTTCGGCTTACGACAGCTACAATTGTCACTGTCGAAATGCGGACAAATCAGGACGTCATCAAAACGTACGCCCTGAGAATTGAAAACGTCCATCATCTTGTTATGGGGGAGATCAAAATCGGCTTGTGGAAACGAGTCAGTGCCTAACCCGTCTTGGTTTGACACCATGACAAGGCGATAGCCGGCCTGTTGCAATCGGGTGAGAACCGGTATCACCATAGGTTCAAATACCAGTTTTTCTAACGTATCTAATTGCTTATCGACGGCCGGTTCCTCGACCAAGGTACCGTCGCGGTCAATAAAAAGAATAGCTTGCTGACTCATGTTATTTGTCCTGATAAAAGCGTGTAATCGCGTCAATAAGACGCCTATTCTGGTCCGTGTTTCCAATGCTGATGCGCAGGCAATCATCCAGTTGTTGTTGGCGTGATTGGTCACGAATAAGTATGCCTTGCTCGACTAAGGCTGACATAAGCTGATCCTTTTGCTGAGCCCGGATCAGGATAAAGTTGGCGGCTGTGTTACTAAATGCGCTGACTGTTTCTAACTGGTTCAACGCCTCAAGCATTTTTGTCTTCGCTTCATTAAGCTGGGTAATTTGCTCCCGGATCCGGCTGATACCCTCATTACTCAGGGCTTGAGAGGCAATCTGTGCAACTGGCTCTGGAATCGGATAAGGGGCTATGACTTTGAGTAACGCCTCAATAACGGCTTCATTGGCGAGGGTAAAACCACAGCGCAATCCGGCCAGCGCAAATGCTTTGGAAAGGGTACGTAACACGACCAGATTCGGGTATTTGGCTAACTTTTTCGACCAGCTCCCTTGGCTCGAAAACTCGATATAGGCTTCATCGACTACCACCAGCGCCGAGTCTGCAAAGGCGTCGAGAACTAGCTCGATCTGTTTAGCATCGATATCGTTGCCTGTGGGGTTGTTGGGGGAGCAAATAAACACCAGATTGACCTGACCCACATGACGGATAATTTCATCCACATTCAGGCTGAAGTCAGGCCGCGTGGGGACATTAACTACGCCAACGTTACAGGTTTGCGCACTGATTGCATACATGCCATAGGTTGGCGGGCAAATCAGTATGCTGTCTTTTGCCGGTTGGCAAAATGTCCTGATGAGAAGTTCGATTCCTTCATCAGCCCCACGGGTAACCAGCGTTTGTTCTGGCCGAACTGATGCGTAATCTGCGTAGCGCGAAACCACAGTGGTAGGCTGGCAACTCGGGTAGCGATTTAATTTACTGTCATCCAGTTGATACTCGTTGGCAAACGGGGATTCGTTGGCATTGAGCCAATCCTGGCCACCAGAATAAAGGCGACGGGCAGATTGATAAGGCGTCAGCGCTTTTATTTCATCACTGAGCAATTTGTCAACAATCGCACTCATTTCAGCGCCTCCAATCGTAGTGCAACAGCTTGTTTGTGTGCGTCTAAACCCTCAGCATCAGCCAGCGCCATAATGGCGGGGCCGAGTGCCCGGATGCCGGTTTCGCTAAGTTGCTGTACGGTGAACCGGCGCATGAAATCCAGTAGACCCAGGCTAGAATAGGTGCGCGAATAGCCGTACGTCGGCAGCACATGATTAGTGCCGCTGGCATAATCCCCGGCAGATTCCGGAGACCACTGGCCGACAAAAATTGATCAGGCATATTTGACCTGGTCAACTAACTTTTCGGCATCCTGAGTTTGAATGATCAAATGTTCAGGAGCGTAAGCGTTTGATACCTCGACAGATTGAGCAATATCGTCGGTTAAGATAAAACGGCTGTTTCCGATCGCTACCCGGGCGATCTCTTGTCGGGGTAATTGAGCTAACTGCAGTTCAACCTGCTGCTTGGTCTGCTCAATGATCTGTTCATTATCACTCACTAAAATCGCCTGTGAGTCTTTGCCGTGTTCAGCTTGTGATAATAAGTCTGCTGCTATAAAAGCGGGATTAGCTGCGCCATCAGCGATAACCAGAACCTCAGAAGGGCCCGCAGGCATGTCAATGGCAGCGCCGTCTGCGCGCTGACTGACTTGCTGTTTTGCTTCGGTAACATAACTGTTGCCCGGCCCAAAAATTTTATCTACTTTGGCAATGCTTTCAGTTCCCAGCGCCATCGCTGCGATAGCCTGAGCGCCGCCGACCAGGTATATCTCATTAATGCCGCATAAATACGCCGCATAGCGAATTTCTGCCGCGATGCGCCCCTCTTGTCCCGCGGGCGTGCACAATATCTTTCGCGCGCAGCCTGCAACTTGTGCTGTGGCCCCTAACATCAATACTGTTGATGGCAGCGGCGCTGTGCCACCAGGGATGTACAGACCTACGGCGTCCAGAGCTATATGTTTGAGTTGGCAAATGACACCGGGTGATGTTTGTAACTCCACATCAGCAGGACGCTGCGCCTGATGAAATGCCCTTATATTCTCATACGCAAGCTCGATGGCTGATTTAACTTCATCAGTCAGTTCATCGGCGGCGTTGGATATCTGTTGTTCAGGTAAGCGCAAATTATCAAGGCGCACGTTATCGAACTTTTCACTTAGTGCAAACAGAGCACGATCACCGTCGTTTTCTACTTGTCTAATAATATCGGCAACAGTGGATTGCAATGCCCCGGCATCCGCGAGTGCGGGTCGCTGCAATGCTTGCTGTCGCTGTTGGCTTGAAAGTTGAGACCAAGTTAACATGGTTACCCCATCATTTTTTCTATTGGCATAACCAGAATTGAACGACAGCCCAGCGCCTTGAGCTTTTCCATAGTTTCCCAAAACAAGGTTTCCGTACAAACCACGTGCATGGCCACAGTGTTTTCATTCCCGGCAAGAGGCAAGAGGGTTGGGTTTTCAGCCCCTGGCAATAAGGCTTTTACCTGCTCAAGCTTGTCTTTCGGTGCGTGCAGCATAATGTATTTACTCTCTTTAGCTTGCATCACACCGGCCATACGGGGCATCAACTTATCGATCAATGCTTGTTTTTCAGCAGGCATCTCGCCGGTTCGCTGGATCAGCACGGCTTTTGACTGAAAAATTTCCTGTACTTCGACCAAGCCGTTGGCTTCCAGTGTCGCGCCGGTTGAGACCAAATCACAGATTGCTTCTGCTACTCCGGCGCGCGGCGCGACTTCCACAGATCCTGTTAGCATCAGCGCTTTGGCATCAACCTTTTGTTGTTTGAAAAAACGTTCCAGCAGATAAGGGTAAGTGGTCGCGATTTTACAGCCCTGCAAATCGTTGACGTTTTGGTAATTGAATTCTTTAGGTACTGCAATTGACAGTCTGCAATCACCAAAATCCAGTTTTGACAATACCTGATAATCTGAGGCTTTGCCGGCAGCTTCACGCTCGAGGGCTTTTTCTTCCAGCTCATTTTCGCCAATGAAGCCAAGATCAACGACGCCATCCATCACCAGGCCCGGAATATCGTCGTCACGAACGCGCAGTAAATCAATGGGCAGATTGGTTGAATGGGCGATCAGCAAACGGTCGCGAATAGAGAGCTTGACACCAATTGCCTTAAGAAGCTTCATGCTCCCCTCGTTAAGACGTCCGGATTTTTGTACCGCTATGCGTAATCGATTTTTATCTGTCATGGATTTGCCTTTTTTAACAGTCAGAAACGAAAAACCCCCGGATGCTTTCCGGGGGTTTAGCTTAATGCTGTTCCGCTGAAAGGCATCCATAAACCTTCCAGCACGAACCTGAAAGGTTATGCTTTATGATGGTGGTGATGGAATTTGCGTTTCAGGTTCATATTTTAACTACTAACTAATTTTGTCCATAAACTAACGAAAGCCGGGCTCAAAAGCAAGCCCCGCAGACGAATAGTCTTATGCCAAATTTACGCTACCTTATAACTACTTTCTAAAGTCAACGGAACTGTTTGCTGCAAACGCCGTGAAAAGGGCATAAATTCCCGTGTTGAACTTGAGGGCATCAACATTAACCTTATCTAACGTATCGTTGGGGGTGTGGTGATAATCAAAATAATCACTGCCGTCCGGCGCAAAGTTGACCGCCGGTACACCCGAATAGCCCAGTGCACTCATGTCAGACTGTCCTTTAGCCGTATTTGACTGGTCTAACGCAACGCCCAGAGGAGCCAACACATTAGCAATGCTGTGGATGGCATTTAATGCAACTGGTCCTACACCGGGAGTAAGTTTGTAAATCGGTCCATTGCCGAAATCCCATTCGTAGCCGATGACATGCTTATGCAAGCTATCTGCGTGGGTTTTTACATAGTCTCTGGCACCGAGCAAACCAATTTCTTCAGCACCAAATAAAATCACCCTGATGGTACGCTTAGGTTGACCCAGGCGGGTTTTTACCTGATGAGCAGCACTGATGATCATGGCGACGCCAAGGCCGTCGTCAATCGCACCTGTGCCCACATCCCAGCTATCCAAATGTGCTCCCAACGCAACGTATTGGTCTGGTAGTTCAGATCCGGTAATTTCTCCAATCACATTGTAGGTTGTGAGGGGCTTGGGCGAAGACTGGGCCTCCATACGAATACTCATTTGCACCGCTTGATTACGTTTAAACTGATTTACCAACACGTCTGCATCCGGGTTTGAAATGGCAAGGGCAGGAATTTTTTTGATTCCCTCAGCGTAGCGCATAGTCCCTGTGTGGGCATGGCGATTGTTATCGGTGCCTACTGAGCGTAATACAAATGCGATGGCACCTTTTTGCGCAGCGACGCTTGCCCCTGCAGAACGTGCGCCTACTGCTTTGCCATAGCCTTTTCCATCTATATGGCGTTCCATACGGTAGGAAATAAATGCAATTTTGCCTTCCAGGCTCCCGTCAGGTACGGCTTTAAGGGCGTCAAAATCGGTAAAATGCACCACTTCAGCCTGTAAAGTTTGGTTATCCGTGCCCACGCTGCCACCTAAAGCCAATGCTTCAAAGTCATGTGGAAACGGGGACATTACCTTGACCTTGATGTCGCCTCGTTGCCAATTGGGTACCTCAAATTCTTCTTTCCAAACTTTGTCAAAGCCTAGCGCGCGCATCTTATTCATCGCCCAGGCGACCGCTTTTTTATCGCCTTCGCTTCCCGCCATACGATGCCCAACCTCGGTAGTTAATGACTCGAGTAGTTGATAGCTGAGATCATCTTTCACAACCTGCTGATGCAATTCAGTGAGTTGTTGTTTTTGCAAAGCTGACACTTCGGTGGCCGACACATCGGTGGCCGACACATCGGTGGCTGAAACGATATGGCAGAGTGACAGCGCCACACAGGCACTCACAAAGCGTTTGGTCGCGGATTTAATTTGCATTGTCATTGCTGGGATTCCCTGTTGTTTTCGTGCATGTTAACAGCTTTACTGTGGGTACGGGCAGACATTAGGCGTGAAAACCGAGTCGCTGGTCTGGACTAAATCAGTGCACCAGGTAAATAAAGTGTTAAAAAATATCAGCATGAAGGTTGACCTTTAAATTGGTCTGACATAATGTAATGAAAGCGCTTTCATTTCGTGCTTTATTTTTGCCATTTTGTGAAAGCGCTTACAATTGTGCCAATTGCGTTTTTATTGCGTACAAAATTAACAAGTTTTCTCTGTATCGGGGCTGAAAATAATGACTAAAGCAGCAACACAAATTTCGCGGACCTTGACCGCGGTCGCCGCTGCAACACTAATTGGCTGTGGCGGTGGCGCTACTACTTCAACTGACCTGAATGTCGTGCAACCCAGTGAACCAGTAAATGATTGGGAACTGGTTTGGAGCGATGAATTCGACGGGAGTAGCATCGATAGCAACAAGTGGACGCACGAGGTCAACTGCGACGGCGGTGGCAATAATGAGGCGCAATGCTATACCGCTGACAGTGCTAACTCCTTTGTTGCGGACGGATATCTGAATATTGTTGCTTTACCTGCGGAGCAGGGAGCAGAGAAACCGTATACATCAGCACGAATGACTACCCAGTATAAAGGTGATTTTAAATACGGCCGGATTGAGATGCGGGCGAAATTACCTTCTGGTCAGGGCAGCTGGCCAGCATTTTGGATGATGCCTACTGATGCTGTTTACGGCGGGTGGCCGCGCAGTGGTGAGATCGACATTGTAGAAGCAGTCAACCTCAAGGCGGCTGATGCAGAGGGTAATCCGGAAGCTCATGTTTACGGCACGATTCACTATGGGTCTGGGCCGGCTGAGGGAGAGCGTTTATCTTCAGGTCAACCCTATCTGCTGCCAGACGGTCAAAATCCAGCTGATGATTTCCATACTTATGCGATCGAGTGGCAAGAAGGTGAAATCCGTTGGTACGTAGATGGCTATCTGTATGCCACTCAGCGCCGCTCAGAAGTCCGATACAATCGTGACAACGAGCCGACAGGATTGCGCCACAAAGGCTGGTACACCGAATACTTTAATCAAGCGACTGGTGAATTGGAAAAGCATTGGGATAATGCCCCGTTTGATCAGGAATTTTATCTGATTCTGAACCAGGCTGTAGGCGGAAATTGGCCTGAGGCCGTGAACGAAACAGGCATCGATGCGGAGGCGTTTGCTAATGGACAGACCTTCCAGATTGATTATGTCAGAGTATTTCAATGCGCGCTGGATCCGGAAACGGGTAAAGGGTGTGAAACGCTGCGTCCGGGTTACGATAGCTTAGAAGATGCCTTGGTTGAAGGCGCGGCACCGATTCCGGCAGCGCCTTCTAATGGAGAACCGGACCCTGTCACCATGTTATTCGATGATGCGCTGGCCACTGATTTGACCTTGGACAGTTACAATCCGGATGGTGCTGTGGCACTGGACCAGGTAGAAGAAGCTGGGCGAGGCATGGTACTGGAAATGGTAAAAAGCGGCGCCGTAGGCAACTTCTTTTTTACTGCTGATCAACCTTATGATCTTACCGCCTACGGTACCCGCGGTGAATTAGTCTTTGATGTGAAAATCACCAGCGCTGATGCAGGCGTTGACCTGTATGTGAAATTTGACAGCGGTTGGCCCAATGTCAGTGACATGATTGTTGATGTTGATGCAGACGGTCAGTGGCATACGGTCAGAATTAATATGGCCGAGTTGTTGGCAAGAGAAAATACCTTTGCGCCAGGCAATCAGGCTGACCCCAGTAGTGTTGCAAACATTTTTGTCGCCGAAGCGACAGGTGTAATGACGGCATATTTTGACAATGTGCGCTTGGAGTACCCGGCTGGAGGTTCAACCACGACCTTTTTCGACGATGCGCTTGCATCGGATTTAATTATCGATAGCTACAACCCTGACGGTGTGGTGAGTTATGACATTGTCGCCGAGCCAGACCGCGGAAATGTATTGTCAGTGAATAAAGCTGGGGCCACCGGTAACCTGTTCTTCACTGCTGACGTACCCTACGACTTTACTCAATTCGGTGAAGGTGCAGAACTGGTATTTGATCTACAGGTTTCCAGCCTTGACGGCGGAGCGGAACTGTTGGTTAAGCTTGACAGTGGCTGGCCAAACGTCAGTGACACCAGTGTGACCCTGCCAGCGACCGGCGAATGGGCAACAATTCGACTGAATCTTGCCGATTTGCTTGCTCAGGAAAATCGATACTCACCGGGATCATATGCGGACCCAACCAGTGTGGTTAACGTGTTTGTTGTAGAACCGACCGCGGCAATGGCATTTAAGTTGGATAATGTCCGTATTGAAGTTCCGGCGCCAGCACAAGTCAGTATGTTGTACGACGATATGCTTGCCGCTGGCCTTATCTTCAACAGTTACAACCCCGATGGTGCGGTCAGCATTGCTGAGATCGCCGAAACTGATCGCGGTTCTGTCATCGAACTAACTAAAACTGGTGCAGTGGGGAACTTTTATTTCGAATCGGATGTGCCTTATGACCTGAGTGATTGGGGAGCACAAAGTGAAATCGTATTCGACGTCTATTTGGAAAGTGCCGATGCCGGTGTAGAGCTATACGTTAAGTTGGATAGTGGCTGGCCAAATGTGAGTGACACGACCATCACTTTACCGGAAGCAGGAAGCTGGACGGAAATACGCATTAACATTGCTGATTTATTGGCCCGTGAAAACAGCTTCTCACCCGGTTCATACGCAGATCCGTTAAACATCACCAATATTTTTGTGGTAGAGCCAACTGGCCCTATGGTGATTAGATTTGACAATGTGCGATTAGAAAAGCGCTAACCAGGGCTGATGTGTTTGACACAGTCAATCGTTAATTTAACCGGATCCTTTAGCAGGATCCGGTGTTAAGGAAGCAAGATCATGACAATTAAACATTCCTTCAAAAAAACGCCCCTTGCCGCCACTATCGCTATTGCGTTGGGATCTGCGTTTATATTGCCCGCCGAAGCCAGACAACAGGACCAGCAACAGGCCAATAGCGAAGTAGAGGTGATTGAAGTTAGCGGTATCCGCGGCAGCTTAATTCGCTCCATGGATCTAAAGCGCGAGTCCAGCGGTGTAGTCGATGCGATCTCTGCCGAGGAATTGGGTAAATTTCCCGACACCAACCTGGCTGAGGCATTACAGCGTATTACCGGTGTGACAATCAGTCGCTCTAATGGTGAAGGCAGCCAGATCACAGTCCGTGGCTTTGGCCCTGATTTCAACCTGGTTACCCTTAATGGCAGACAAATGCCGGGTACTGGTTTTACCCGCTCATACAGCTTGGAAAATCTATCTTCTGAAGGGGTGAGAACCCTGGAGTTGCATAAGACTGCGCGAGCAGAAAACCCAAGTGGTGGTCTAGGTGCGACGGTGAATATTATCACTACCAAACCACTGCAAAGCCCCGGGCAAAATGCCACTTTTTCAGTCAAAGGTATTTACGACACTTCTAATGAGGAGGGCGATGATGTCACGCCAGAGTTAGCAGGGGTTTACAGCAATACCTTCGCTGATGACAGATTCGGCGTGGGTGTTTCATTCTCCCATCAAGAGCGAGACTTTCAGCAACAAACGGCCAACATTCAGGGCTGGGTGATGCAGCCCAACAGTGCGTTACCGGACTTGGACCCCTCACAGGTGATAGACAATCGCTCAGCGATCACCGATGTGGCGTTTTTCCCGAAGGACATGAATTACAGTATTAATGACTTGCAACGTGAGCGCACTAACGGTCAGTTAACCTTGCAATTCAGACCTGTGGATGCGCTAACGGCGACAGTGGATTACACGGCCAGTCGCGCCATTACCGGGGTGAATACAGTAGGCTGGGGTATTTGGAATAACTTCGGAGCTAACATTAATAGTTATGAATTAGACAGCAATGGGACTGTCTTGTATGCCGATATAAGTGGTGATGACGGTTCATTTACCGCCAGTCGCAGTACGACTCAAGTTGACGCCCGCTCAGTGGGACTGAATTTGGACTGGCAAATCAATGATGACTGGCAGTTATCGTTGGATTACCACGACTCGTACAATGAAATAGACAATGGTATGGATGAAGGTCTTGGCAGCGCTGGCCAGGTCATACTGGGGTCGGATCAGTTGATTTCGAAAGTCTATGATTATCGCAGTGGCGATATCCCTGGCTTTTATGTCAACTGGAATAACGGGACCAATGAAATTTTGCCCAGTGAAATTGATTCCAATTTCAGTCAATTTATCCGCTCGCCAGGCCGTTCAGATATTGAGCAATTACAGATAGACGGGAAGTGGTTCAATTCTGAGTTCGATATTCCTCTGGTTAACGTCAGCTTTGGTCTGGCACGTACCGAACAATCACTCAGCGGTTATAGTGCTTGGAGTGGGTTACGTGGTGGCCCAGGATTTAATCCTTCATTTACGCAAATCTTCCCGGACAGCATGTTTGTTCGTCATGATACTGGCGGATTTCTCGACGCATTCAGTGGTGGGGGAGATGATTTAAATCCCGGATATTACTACACATATAGCTTTGATGAAGCGATCGTGCGTCAGCTGGCTTTTTTGACCGCAGATGTCGTGGGTGAAGCGAACGCGTACAGTATTGATCCCTTCTTTAGCGGCCAGCCATCGGTAAGCTTAGTTGAAGAAACCACTGACTCAATATACGTACAGTCGGAGTGGGAATTTGACGTAAAAGGCTACTATGGTCAGTTAAATGCGGGCCTGCGTTATGAAGAGACCACGGTACCGAGTTCTGCGGAAGTCAGGGTTCCCATTCAAGTCAAGTGGGTCGCTGCGTCTGAGTGGATTACTGAGTATCAACCTCAATTACAAGTCCAGGACTTTACTGGTGAATATGATATCTTGCTACCGATGTTAGATATCAAAGTTGATGTGACCGACGACGTTGTCGCTCGCTTCTCGTGGGGTAAATCTATTACCCGGGCACCTATCGGCCTGTTGCAAGGCGGTCGTTCTTTTAGTGGCAGCCCGAAGATAGGTGCGCGAACGGTCAGTGAGGGTAACACCAGCCTATTACCCTATGAGTCGACGAATCTGGACTTGTCACTAGAGTGGTATTACGACGAAGACAGTTATGCATCGCTTGGCTTGTTCAGAAAGTCGGTAAAAAATTACATCGACTATCAATCAGAGGAACAAACCTTTGAAGGCCTTTACGATGTTTATCAGGGGCCCCGCTGGAATGATGCTGCCGCTGCCCTTGAGGCTGATGGAGTGCAGGCAACAGATTCGGCGATTTTCGATTACCTGATTGATAACGGTTTTGGTAGTGCTGAAGGTGAGATTTTGCCTACCAGTGCAGATCCATTGATTGTCTGGCGTGTAACTAAGCCACGCAATCTGGACGATACAAAGACCGTGAAAGGTGTTGAAATGGCGGTGCAACACGTGTTCGGTGATAGCGGTTTTGGTGTCGGCGTCAATGCCACCCTGGTGGAGGGCGATGTAGAGTATGACCCTTACGATTTAACTCCGCAAAATCCGTTAGTCGGGATCAGTGATTCCGCAAACTTCCAGACTTTTTATGAAAAAGACGGTTTGTCTGTGAAGTTAACCTACGCCTGGCGCTCTGATTACGTTGTCGGTATGGGACAATCTCAAGGCTCGTCTGACAATCCTGCGACCCAATTCGATGACTTTGGTCAATGGGATGTGAGCGTTAATTATGACGTTAACGATAATCTCACGGTGTTTTTTGAGGGGGTTAACATTAACGATGAAACCGAGCGGGGTTATGGCCGCTTTGAAGAGCAATTTTTGTTTGCGCGACAATACGGACCTCGGTATACCCTCGGGGCGCGTTATTCATTCTAAAAGCAATAGCAGTCAAAAAGGTCGCCCATTGGCGACCTTTTTTATTGGGAAGCTTTCTGCCTTGGGTTGAGGGCGCGTTGTTTAGCATGTGCCTTTGCTTCTTCGGCGATATCATCGTCAAAAGCGAATGAAATGATTCGCCAGCCTTTTTGGGTTTGAAAATATTGAAAAACAAACCGGATCGGCATGCGGTCATAGTTAACAATGTAGGTCAAAGTAACCAACGAGTCGCCTAATCGATGTGTATCGATAAGTTCTATCTGATGCACCTTGCCGGCAACACTGGGCAGCAGACCTATTTGGCGTTTCAACTCTTCAATTTGAGTTGAAATCGTGGAAGCATAAGGATTACTGGCATAGATAAATTCGATCGCCTGCTCTGTTTGCTTAGCCTCAACCAACCGAAAGAACTGGTCAATTTGAGCTTGATAGTCGTCAGCCAAACTGGCGCCGGAAGACACTATTAGCAGCAGGCTTATCAGCATTTTTGGTAATTTCATGAAGCTTCACTCTGTGCGTTTAACTTAACCATTTTTTTATTAATTTTTATCGCCATTAGCATCTCATAAACAGATAAGATGCCTCCCGCGATAACTAAGGCCAGGCAATGCTGAGGATCAGCTAGCCAAGGATGGAATATCTGCCCATCATCAGTGAAGTAACCATACATCCCAACGCCCAACATTATGGTCGTGGGGATGCCGAAGATGTGTAGCCAAATTCGTTGGCGAGTGAGTTTTTTTAATTGGTATTGGGTCTCTGTCATACTATCTGTCCTTGAAAAGCAGAGCCCTTGATACCAGCCGCTGTTCAGCAAGGCAAGAACTTATCTGAGCAACACCGTGTCGATTGGGGGGGATGAGCTAGGATGAAGGCGGCAGTAAAGCGCGAGCAGAAGCCGGTAGTCGTGACATATCTAAGGTAACCTGCATTTTTTCTGCTTGCTCGGCGATAATCCGATTAATTTGTTCAAAATCAGGTTCAGCAAGTTTTGCCACCTCCGCTTCTACCGCTTCAAAGAATCCATCAAAGTGCCCGGGGGTAACTAAAACCAATAAAGTGGCGGGTTGGTCATAAGGATTCCAAAAGCCGTGAAATTGGTCTCTTGGCAGCGCGGCAATAGTGCCGGATTCGGCGATCACTTCGCGATCGCCGTCTAAGAAATGAACCTTACCTTTTATCACGATAAAAACTTCATCCTCATTACGGTGTTTATGAGGTGGAGCTCCCAAGCTCTTAGGTGGCAATGTTTCTTCGAATAAGGCGAGCTTACTAGGCAAGTCATCACTTCGAATGTGATGGTGGATCTGACGGTCAGTGTATTGGGTTACTTTACCTTCCCCGAGTTTAGAAAACGTAGCATGATACCTTGTTTCAGTGGGGGCATGAGCAAGCGAGAGACTAAAAGGGCACAACAGGCTAAGGAATATTAACGTTCTCATGGTATCAGCGTCCTTTGCAGTAATAACGCTTCTTACTGTAGATTATTTAACCTAAAGTGCCAGTGGAATAAAAAGGGCTGTATTTTACAGCCCCTGATAAAGGTCAGTCGCAGGTAAGTGTTGTGTGCTGTTCAGATGGGATGGCAAATCGTAATGAGGAAAGGTCCAACATGGCTTTCCCCTGACTGCGCAGTTCGAAAGGCACGACTATCTGACTAAAATCGATCCCCTGAGCGGTAAAGCACTCAAGGTCAACGGCAATATCATGCCACTGACCCGGCGCTAATTGGTTCAGTTGCTCAGCAATGTTGACCTGTGCTGAACAACTCCCCGGCGCGTCACCTTCACCTTCGCAACTCATGGCAATGAGAAGTTGATCAGTAAGTTTGCCATGGAGCTTCACACTGAGTTGTAACTGATGCTTAGGACTTAAACGAGAGCTGAGATCCTCACGAAAATAACTCTCACTGGCAAAGGTAATTGCTGCAAGTTCATCACCTTTAAATTCAACTCTGCGTGCATCCTCCTGAATGACTTTATCTATGGTGCGATAGTATAAACTGGCCAGAGTGTGGGTATTTGCACTGACCTTTTGGCGCGTCGTACCAGAGCTGAGCCAAACCTCCCAGGGTTTTGCTACAGTGCCTTGCAATAAGTGGACTTCAGAGGCCCCCACATCAGCAAGCGTAATCGTTTCCTCCAGGTTATCTGCCAAAGAGTTGGCTTGACCAAAAGTCAGGCCGAAACCGTAGGGCAGCAGTGGTTGATAATCCTGATCACCGACGTTTACGATCTGAGTCGGATGCGCCGGCCATGAGAAAGGTAACTTGCCTTTAAAGTCATGTTCACCAAATAAGACGTCTGCCACCGCAGCCCCCTCTGATCCGGGTAACCAAGCTGCGACAAAGGCATCTGAAGCATTCAACTCCGGATTGACCCACATGGGCCTGCCACTGATAAATACAGACACAACTGGTATGCCCTGAGACTTTAATTGCCTTAACAGGGCCAGGTCTGTTTTTGAACCGGGTTGATACTCTAGGCTTGCACGGTCACCATGTCCCTCTGCGTAGGGTTCTTCGCCAAACACAACGATAGCGACATCCGGTTTTTGCTGGTAACTTCCATCTACCGACAAGGTTACGCTACCACCGTGCTTGTCAATCTGGTGACGTATTCCATCGTAGATTGAACTGCCACCGGGGAAGTCTTGATTGGTGTTGTTGGTGCCCTGCCAAGTGATTGTCCAACCGCCGGATTGTTTGCCAATATTATCTGCCGCATCACCGGCTACCAATACGTTCAAGCCGCCTGAAAGAGGCAATAGTTGCTGCTTGTTTTTTAGCAGAACCAAGGATTCACGCACCGCTTGTCGTGCTACCTCCCGGTGTTCAGCATGACCAATTAACGATTGCTTTGCGGCTAACGGGCGCTTTGCCGGACTGGGTTTATCAAACAGCCCAGCCCTGACTTTAACCCGCAAAATTCGCGTCACGGCATCATCGATTCGACTTATTGGGATCGCACCGCTGCGAACTTGCTCCAGCGTGTTGTGGTAAAGTGCACGCCAATCTTCCGGGGCCATGAAAATGTCTAAGCCAGCATTAATCGCTTGAGCACAACTTTGGTTACTGCAGCCAGCAACCTGACCATGTCCGTTCCAGTCGCCCACCACAAAACCATCAAATCCCATGGTGTTTTTCAACACATCAGTGAGCAAGTAGCGATGACCATGCAGTTTTTCGCCATGCCAACTGTTAAACGACGCCATAACAGACTGTGCACCTTCGCTCAGGCCGCCAACATAACCCTGAGCATGAATTTCGAATAAATCCCGCTCTGATGCCAGGTTGTCGCCTTGGTCATCACCACCGACCGTGCCCCCATCACCAACAAAATGTTTGACCGTGCTGATTACCCTTTGATCACCCAAAAAGTCCTGATCCGCAGGCCCTTGCAGACCTCGCACCACGGCTGCGGCATAGGCTTTGACTATCTCGGGGTTCTCAGAGTAACTTTCATAGGTTCGTCCCCAGCGGTCATCGCGCACAACCGCGACGGTCGGGGCAAATACCCAGTCAATACCGGTCGCCATAACTTCTTTAGCCGTGATGTGGGCAATCGTTTCCATCAGAGCGGGATTATTTGCGGCGCCCAAACCGATGTTGTGGGGGAACAGGGTGGCACCGATCACATTATTATGACCGTGGACCGCATCTGTCCCCCACATGGTTGGAATCGTAGAGCCATCTAGGCTGTCATCGACTGAGGCCTGATAGAGCGCTTCCGCTAGGTCTACCCAATCTTGGGGAGAGGCATGTTTGTTGTTATTCGGAAAAGCACCGCCGCCGTTCAGGTATGAACCAAACCCATACTGACGCATATCTTCAACGCTGATGTTACGAATTTCAGGTTGAATCATTTGGGCCACTTTTTGCTCTAGTGTCATACTCTGCAGTATTTTCTGCACACGTGTTTCAATCTTACTATCTGGTTTGACTGCGATGTCCAGTGTTGGCCATATGGCATCAGGTTGTGCGGAGTCTTGTGTATCGGCGTGATCAGTACAGGCACCTAATAGCGCGGCTGAGACTAAAGTTAAGAGTAAAGTAGGTTTCATTACGCCCCCTGGTAAGCCGCTTTTTTAGGTTTACTGCCTTTGATGCCGTAATAAGCAATGTAGATATAGCATACGGCGGGAAGCAGGAATGACATCCCTAAGCCGAAGTTGTCGGCTAAAACGCCCTGCAATAATGGAACAATAGCGCCGCCAACTATGGCCAGACAAAGAATTCCTGAGCCCTGGGGACTGTCCTTACCCAGACCTTGTAGCGCCAAGCTGAAGATTGTTGGGAACATAATGGAATTGAAAAAACCCACGGCAAGTACCGACCACATAGCCACGTTGCCGGTGCTATTGATAGACAAGATGATTAATCCTATAGACATTATCGCGTTAAAAGTGAGCACGATGCCGCCGCTGACTTTTTGCATTACCGCTGCACCAATGAAACGCCCGACCATGGCACCGCCCCAGTAGTATGCAATGAAGCGAGATGCTGTTTCCTCACTCATTCCCGCCACACCCGGTAACGCGAGGTAATTGACTAAGGTGCTACCGATCGCGACTTCTGCACCAACATACATAAAGATGGCAAAGGCACCGAGGACCAAATGACGATGCTGCCAAGCGCCACCCCGAATAATTCCGGTATTGGTGTTAATGTGTGCAAGCTTAGGGAGTTTCAAAAACAAGAATATCGCGGCCAGCAAGGCCAGCGAAAGCGCCAGAATAAGATAAGGAAATTGAACGGCTGTGGCATCCGCAACCCCGGCGACAGGACCCGTTTCTTCTGAGGCTGCACCGTAAATCAGATAAGAGCCGAAAAAAGGTGCAACAGTGGTACCAAAAGCATTGAATGCTTGGGTGAGTGTCAGCCGTGAGGATGCGGTTTTAGGGTCGCCAAGAGCGCTGACATAGGGGTTGGCCGAAACTTGCAGTATGGTGATCCCAGACGCCAGAACAAACAATGCAAACAAAAATAATGCATACACGCCACTGGACGCTGCAGGGTAAAACAACAGGCAGCCGATACAGGCGATGGCCAGACCGAGTACTATCCCGCGTTGATAGCCAATGCGTGACACGATAAATCCTGCCGGAAGCGACACAATAAAATAGGCACTGAAAAAGCAAAACTGAATCAACATTGCCTGCGTGTAACTGAGATCAAAAGCCCCTTTCAGGTAAGGAATCAGTATGTCATTCAGACAAGTAATAAAGCCCCACATAAAAAACAATGTAGTAAGAGAGATGAGTGCAAAACGATAACCGCTGCCGGATTCTGGTGCACTGCTATGCCCGATAGGGGATGAGACAGATGATGCCACGCGATAACTCCTGTTGACCTTTTAAAGTTAAGCGCTTACATTAGGTTATGAAAGCGCTTTCATTTGGTTTGATAATTACACGAAGATTTAACAATTTCAAATAAAAGCGTACGAATTTTGTCAGCGTGGTCCGTTGTTGAAGATTGTGCTTAACCTGTGGGGAAACCATGCCAAACTTGAGTCTGCCAGTTGATTCACCGCTGCTGAACCGCGAGTTCATCTTCGGTGTTGCAACCTCGAGTTATCAAATAGAAGGGTCACGAGACGATCGTTTAGACTCGATTTGGGATACTTTCTGTGCACAACCCGGTCGAATCGCTGATGGTAGTAACGGTGATATCGCCTGTGAACATATTGACCGATGGGCTGATGACGTTGAGTTGATCGATTATCTCGGTGTTGATGCCTATCGTCTATCGATTAGCTGGCCGAGAGTCGTCACCTCCGAGGGGCAGCCAAATCCTCGTGGCTTGGCATTTTATTCAACCCTGATCAACGCATTGAACGCGCGTGACATTAAAGTTTTTGTGACACTTTATCATTGGGATCTACCCCAGTACCTGGAAGATCGCGGAGGTTGGCTCAACCGCCAAACAGCTTATGAATTTGAAAAATACGCCGACATTGTGTCACATCACCTAGGTAATAGTGTTTATGCATATGCGACGTTAAATGAACCTTTCTGTTCCGCCTATCTTGGCTATGAGTTAGGGATACATGCCCCGGGTAAGACTGGTCGCGCTAATGGGAGACAGGCTGCTCACCACCTGTTATTGGCCCATGGCCTCGCGATGCCGGTTTTACGCAGCAACGCCCCAGCCAGTTTGCATGGGATAGTGCTGAACTTCTCAACCAGTTATGCCGTTAGTGCATCAACTGCTGACCAACAGGCCGCAGCATTAGCGGATGAATACTTGAACCACTGGTATGCCATGCCTGTACTGGCCGGAACCTATCCTTCTGTCATGGACCAATTGGCACTGCACGAGCGCCCGCATATAGAGCCGCAGGACATGGCATTAATTTGTCAGCCGATAGATTATCTTGGCGTTAATTTTTATAACCCGAGTCGCTATAAAGCTGGCGACGACCAATGGTTTGAGCAGGTCCCGCCCAACAATACCGAGGTGACGGATATGGGCTGGGAAGTCAATCCGGACAGCTTTACCGATTTATTGCTGCAATTACACCAGCGCTATGATTTGCCACCCGTTTACATTACCGAAAATGGCGCGGCGACGATAGACGAACTGAAGGATGGGCAGGTTCATGATGCCCAACGAATCGCGTACTTTCAGGGCCACTTGAACGCCGTAGATACGGCCATCCGCCAAGGTGTAGATATCCGCGGCTATTTTGCCTGGAGTTTGATGGATAACTTCGAATGGGCCTTGGGCTATTTGAAACGATTTGGGATAGTGTATGTGGATTATAAAACTCAGCAACGTACGGTGAAGCACAGTGGACTTGCATATCGTAACCTGATCAAAACTAGAGTCAGCGTGCGATAACAGGTAGATTGCAACAAGGATAGACAATCAGTCAGGTAGTTATGGCAACAATATACGAGGTTTCAGAAGCGGCGGGCGTGTCTCTTGCCACCGTGTCCAGGGTTATGAATGGCAATGCAAAAGTCAGTGACAGAACCCGGCAAAAGGTGCTCGATGCAATGGACAAGCTGGGCTATAAGCCCAATGCAATTGCTCAGTCATTAGCCTCAAATCGCACTAACAGCGTGGGTTTGCTGGTATCGGAGCTACACGGGTCGTTTTTCGGCAATATGATGAGCACGGTCGAACAGGTCCTCCGTCAGGCTGGCAAACATGTCATTATTACTGCGGGCCATACCAACGAAAAACGCGAGAAAGAAGCCATCGCTTTTTTACAAAGCCGCCGATGCGATGCGCTGATAGTACATGCAGAAGCGGTGTCGGATGAATATTTATGTCAATTGTCCGAAGCGGATTTACCTGTAGTCGTGATTAATCGCAAAGTTGAGGGTATGGAAGATCGCTGTTTTATCGTGGATAACGAGAATGGTGGTTTTAAAGCGACCGACGCGGTAGCGAGACTGGGGCATAAAGTGATCGGCTACATCAGTGGCCCCAGATTTAAAAAAGATGCACAAGATCGCTTAGACGGACACAAGCGCGCTCTTCAGCAAGCAGGGTTAGCCTTTGCTGACAGTTTACTTTATGAAGGGGATTATCACGAGTCCTCGGGCCAAGCAGGCTTCAAAGCGTTGTTTGCCCAGCACCCACAAATGACAGCGGTTGTGTGTGCTAACGATGAAATGGCATCAGGTGCTATGACAGCGGCCAGAGAGGCGGGGCTGCAGATCCCGCAACAAATGTCGGTTGTCGGATTCGACGATGTGTTATTTTCCCGCTACTTATACCCATCACTTACCACAATTGATAACCCTATCAGGAGTATGGGGGAGATGGCTGCCAGATGGGTTTTAGAACACGTATATAAGAAACGCTCCCAGGGTGAGTTGCGTAATTTGTTTGTGCCCCAGCTGATTGAGCGGGACTCATTGGCGCCTGTTCCTTATGATGACTAGGCTTTCACCAACGCTACGATACACGCTGATTGTATCGTTGGGCGGCTTTATCTTTGGCTTTGACGCCAGTGTCATTTCCGGCGCTATCAGTGCCATCGCAATCGACTTTTCGTTATCGCCGTGGCAACAGGGGTTAGTCGTCAGCAGTCCGACATTGGGAGCTCTGATTGCGATGTTTTTCGCCGGCCCTCTGAGTGATCGGCTGGGGCGTCGGACCACCCTTATTATCATCGCCTTTATGTATTTAATCTCTGCGCTTTGCTCTGCGTTTGCGGCGAGTTACTCAGTGTTGTTGGCAGCACGTTTTATTGGCGGTATGGCATTCTGCTCACTACTCATTGCGCCGGTTTATATCGCGGAAATCAGCACCGCTGCGCACCGTGGTAAAATGGTGTCGGTAAACCAACTAAACATCGTTTTAGGCTTTGCGCTGTCTTACTTCAGTAACTATTACTTTTTACAACTTAGTCAGCATCAGGCGCCGTGGGTGAGCGAGTGGGGGCTAGATTCAAAGAGCTGGCGCTATATGTTGGGGATGGAAGCAATTCCTGCTTTAGCTTGGTTTGTGCTGTTATTCTTTATCCCACGTAGTCCTCGCTGGCTGCTATTACGCAATAAGCCGGCCGAAGCGGAACAGGTGGCAGAGCGCTTGTTCGATGCTGAACAGGCAAAGTTTCAACTGGACCAGATACGTTCCTCTTTTGAACAGAAGGTGACGTGTTGGCGACAAAAACTTAAGTATGTGTTTGGTCGCCCGATGCGTTTTGCGCTAATGATTGGGCTATTACTCGCAATTGCTCAGCAGGTAACTGGCATCAACGTAGTGTTCTTTTACGCACCGACGATTTTTGAGCAAAGTGGTGTTGGCACCGACGCGGCATTTATGCAAGCGGTATGGATTGGTGTAGTGAATGTCGTGTTTACTCTGGTTGCGATGGCAACCATAGATAAATGGGGGCGTCGGCCCTTGCTATTGGTTGGCTTAACCGGTGTGGTAGTCAGTATGGCAATTTGTGCTTATGGCTTTAGTCAGGCCAGCTATCGCCTCGATGCTCAACAATATCAGCAACTCGTAAAAACCGAACCAAAGGTGGTCGCGCTGGCACCCTTGGTCGACAAGCGGTTCGATTCCGATGTGGCATTCAAAAGCGTACTTAAATCCTCACTCGGCGACGATGCTTACGCTCAATTAGAAAGTCGTTTGCTCAAGGTGGCGATTGAGATGAATGCACCGCTGGTGCTGATTGGCATTACCGGCTTTGTTGCGGCGTTTGCAATGTCACT
Organism: Alteromonadaceae bacterium; assembly: GCA_964228145.1. Classification (GTDB taxonomy): domain Bacteria; phylum Pseudomonadota; class Gammaproteobacteria; order Enterobacterales; family Alteromonadaceae; genus Pseudobowmanella. The sequence goes on from CAXQZJ010000071.1 coordinate 87,863, forward strand.
GGGACCGGTGATGTGGGTAATTTTTTCAGAGATTTTCCCTAATCAGGTCAGAGGTATTGCGATCTCGGTGGTCGGGGTGGTGAATTCTTCAACCAGTTTTTTGGTGCAATTGATTTTTCCCTGGGAGTTAAATTACCTCGGCGCCGCCGTCACCTTTGCAATCTATGGCGTGTTGGCCTTGTTGTCCGGCCTATTGATATGGCGCTACTTGCCAGAGACCCGAGCTTGTACTTTGGAACAGGTTAGTCAAAAATACCAAAATTAGCTGGTGAATTATTAACCGCCACAGTGGTCGAAAGTGTAAAGGTTGCGCTTTAATGACCGATAGTGAAAGAAGAGCACTCAAGGACAACGCTGATGAGTAACGACTTATTATTTCCCATTTTACCCCGTGAAGGTAAGGTGACACCGGTTCATCAGGAACAAAAGGTGGAGCGGGTTAATAAGGAGGCGACTATCCGTGAGCTGAATGATGAAGAGCCCACTCTGACCGCTGAAGAGCGGGAGCAGCGCCAGCAACAACAACAGAAGAAAGCTGCCAAAAAAACGCGTAGCAAGCAAGACGATGAGCAAGATGAGGATGATAATTCAGGTCATCTCGATATTTACGTTTAATCTTGCTTTTATCGTTTAGCGAGGTACAAACGGAGTCTACCGGTCCAGTTCGATTTACAGGGCGCAGCTAATATAAAGCGATGGTCATCGAGTGATTCTTAGACGCCGATGTTTGTTAATTTAGTAGTGGTGCCACATAGTCTAAAAGTGGTCCTCGTGCTGGTTAAAGCTGTGAGCCTATGCCTTTGTTGAGAATTTACAGGTAGCGACAATTAATTCTGAAAATGAGTCTGTTTCGAAAGTCTCGTTTATATTGAGTTTTTTGCCTTTTTATTACGGCCTGAACCGTTAAGCTGATGCCCAACCGGAACCGGTCAGGCGAGGGCAGAATTTTTGTGACACAGTTAGCACTGAGCTCAGCGACGCTGAGCCAGCCACTTATCGAGTTGGTTGGCAAATGCCTGTTTTTCTCTATCGCCTAAGGGAGGCGGACCACCTGTCTGAATACCACTGCTGCGCATGGTGTCCATAAAGTCTCGGATATTCAGGCGACTGCGAATATTTTCCCGGGTATGTAATTCCCCACGGGGACTGAGGGCTAGTGCCCCTTTATCAATAACCTCGGCGGCCAGCGGAATATCTTGGGTCACTACCAAGTCACTTGGCTGGACTCGAGAAACTATCTCATCATCTGCAACATCGAAACCTTTTTCGACCTGCATAGACTGAATATACTTTGAGGCAGGTGTGCGGATATATTGATTGGCTACCAATATACACAGGGTTTCGGTGCGGTTTGCGGCGCGAAATAAAATGTCTCGGATTACCACTGGACATGCGTCCGCATCGACCCAAATTGTCATTAATGAACCTCCTGTGCTTGCTCAATGCCTTGCTCAGTTTGCAACATAAATTGGTCAGGGAAGAAGCGCGACGAGCTGGACTCCTGCATTGCCTGTACAAATTTATCCGGCAATTCATCACTCAGTAGGGCACCGGGTGTCAGGTTGCGGTAAATTTCATCAAAGCGTCGCACCTCTGCTGCGCTGATGCGACGATAAATGTGCGAGCGGTTAAGTTGGTCAGTGTGGGTTAAGCCAGCCGAGGCAATGATCTCCATGGCCGCTTTAACGGTTTTACGATGAAAGCTGGCCACCCGCTGAGATTTGTTGTTAACCACCAAGCCTTTTGCCAACGAGGCTTTTTGCGTTGCTATACCGGTTGGGCATTCATTGGTATTGCACAACAGAGATTGAACACAGCCTAACGCAACCATCATACCGCGAGCGCTGTTACACAAGTCTGCACCTAATGCCAAGTTTTTTACCAAATGAAACCCGGTAAATACCTTACCGCTGGCGATGACACGAATATGCTGGCGTAAATTGAACCCAATCAGGCTATCGCAAACAAAAGCCAGCGCTTCAACCAGCGGCATGCCGACGGAATTCGAGTATTCCAGAGGCGCGGCTCCCGTACCGCCTTCACCACCATCAACGGTAATAAAGTCGGGAAAAATCTGGCTCTCATGCATAGCTTTGCACAAGGCGATAAACTCACTGGTGCGGCCAATACACAATTTAAATCCGATAGGTTTACCACCACTGAGTTGCCGCAATTGTGCAATAAACTGCATCATTTCAAGCGGTGTGCTAAACGCGCTGTGGGCCGGTGGAGAGTCAACTTGGGTACCGGCTTCGACCAATCTGATGCGAGCAATTTCTGCGGTGTTTTTCTCTGCGGGTAGTATTCCTCCGTGACCCGGCTTGGCGCCCTGGGATAATTTAATCTCGATCATTTTTATCTGTGGATTGCTGGCCGTTGTCGCAAAATGTTGGGCGCTAAAACTGCCATCCTGATTACGACAGCCAAAGTATCCAGTGCCGATTTGCCAAACCAGATCGCCACCGCCTTTAAGATGATAGGGGCTAACACCGCCCTCTCCAGTGTTGTGATAAAAATTACCTAGTTTTGCACCTTCGCTTAACGCTTCGATAGCGCGATCACTGAGTGCACCAAAACTCATCCCAGAAACATTAAAAATGCTGGCCTCGTATGGTTGTTGACAATCCGGACCGCCGATGCTGATTCGTGCAGCGGGGTGATGAGATTCGTGATGACGGGCAGCAATAGAATGGCCAACCCATTCGTAGCCAACCTTATTGGTATCTAACTTAGTCCCATAAGGAGTTGAATCTGTATTGTTTTTTGCCCGCTGATAAATCACCGAGCGGTACATACGATTGATAGGAGCACCACTGGTTTCTGACTCAAAAAAATATTGGCGTAGAAAAGGCCTTAGAAATTCCATCATCCAGCGACCACGGGCGAACAA
>CAXQZJ010000072.1:0-10180 GCA_964228145.1 Alteromonadaceae bacterium
AAATATTTGCTAAAGTATCGACAGACTCGGCCGATACACTGTTCGAGGTACTATAGGTAGTGAGAAACCAATATGGCAATTAATGTAAATAACAATCCAAACAACAAGCCGTTGATTGATGGGCAAAAGCTCAATCAACAACAGCAAACTAACCAGCAGCAAGCAAATGCTGCAGGGACATCTGCACAATCCCAGTCTGCTGCGGCTAGTGTACGCCAGGACTCAGTGTCGCTGACGCAGTCAGCGCAGCAATTAAGTCAGTTGCAGAAAAAAGCAGGCGAAGGGAGCAACGTTAATCAGGAAAAGGTCGACAAGTTGAAAAAAGCGATCCAAAACGGTGAATACCGAATCAATCCGGAGCGCATGGCGCAAAAGATCGCGTCACTTGAATCAGAATTATTTGGAATAAAATCCTAAATGTCTGACGCTACGCTGTTATCGCACTTGCAGCAGCAAGTGACTAATTTAGAATCTTTAACAGCGATGCTCGATGCTGAGCTAGGGTTAATAAGTGCCCGAAACCCAGAAGCCCTGATGAAATTGGTCGAAGAAAAACAGCAATTGCTTGATCTCATTACCTCTACCGACCAATCTATCAGCCAAGCCAGCCAATACGCAGATATAGAAAATAGTCAGGTTGTTGATACTCAAGCCCGGGTGAAACAACTAATTGAAGAATGCCGTTATCGCTCCGAAATTAATGAAAAAGCGGTCGAACAAGGCCAACTAAGGCTGACTCACTTGCGCCAAATGATTCTCGAAGCCCGTGCCAAAGAGTCGATGACCTATGACAAAAGCGGCAAAGCCAGTGGTGGCTCAAGAGGCAAGGGCTACACCGCCTAAGGGCACGCAAACCATGTTGTAAAAAAAGAGGCACTTGCCTCTTTTTTACGTTACTTAGTAGTAACTTACTTTTTTGATCCTGCGCGGTTTGGTGGTACTCAAATAAATTTGATGTACTGCGCGCATGTCTAATTCGAGTTCGGTCGCATAACTGTCATCTCCGACCGGATAGGTTTTAATTACCCTGGCCCCGCGTATTACCCCCTGAACAGAAGCACGAAGTGAATCGTCATTCAGCACTAAGTTAGCTAGACGCTGGTCACCGACGATTCGCTGGCCATAGACTTGCTCGGTTAACTCCCGGTAAGCGACCAGCTTGGAAGCGCGCATCGCCTGCAGCATTTTTACTGTATCTGAATCACCCGGCTGCTCTGAAATGGGCGCATAACCAATAGCACTTACAACGGGATAATAATCCGGTTCTACATACTCGTATTCCACGTGTTTATCGAAGATTTGCGCACACCCGCCCATGGCACCGGCGCTGGCAAGTATCGCGACCTTGAAAAGTTGCTTCATGTTTGTATCCCGTAAAGATGACAAATTTCTGTCCTGTGAAATTGTCTGCAACTTTTGTACCGATTACGACCGAGTGGGTGAAAACAGGCATAAGAATTGCTGTGAAGTTACTCATCAATAAAAACTGCCAATAATTTGTCATGGGTGATGTATGCGCAACTTGCTCACGTGCTGTTTTCTGTTTCTTTTCTGCTCACCGGTGTCTGCTGCCTGGGTAGAAAGTCAGGGGAGCGCAGAAATTAAAAATAATCACACCCAGCTAGCCCGCCAACAAGCGACAGAACAAGCAATACGGCAAGCCCTATTGTTTGCCGGCGCATCGGTCAACAGTGTGCAAAGAATGGCCGATGGTTTACTCACCGATGATATGCTTGAAGTCCGTGCCAGCGGTGAAGTCGACAGTATGGAAATTGTCAGCGAGCAGCAATCAGGTAATTTACTTACTGTTACGATACGGGCCGATATATTTGCCAACCAAGAAAGCTGTCGTCCCGGTGACTACCAAAAAACCCTGGTGACGACCTGGACCCCGATACGTCACCCCAATCAAGCCACTTATGGCGGCATATTTACCATCGGTCGTGCCCTGCCCGATTACTTGCGTAAGCAGGTTAATCAGCACGCCCGTCATTCAGTGATAAAACACATCGAACCTATCGCCGTAGACCCCGCCCTGCATAACGCTGAGCAAGCTATGTTATTAGCGCAAAGAGCCGATAGTCAGTTTGTGCTCTTTATGTCCTTGGAGGACCTCAGCGTCGAGGAACCTCAACACCATTCTCTGGCGTTTTGGAAGGACAACGCCCCCACTCGCTACATGGCCCTTAAAGCGCAAATGTATAACGGTGCTACCGGTGAAAAATTGATGGAAAAAAACCTGAGTTCGTCAGAAGTCTGGGATTTCCATTGGCAAGAAACGTTGGATAGCTATAGCCCCAGGCTCTGGAATTCCCGCTGGGGTCAGAAGCTTCAGGACCAACTTGCCAGTATTGCCATCGATGCAGATGAACAATTGGCCTGTATCCCTGCCTACGGCCGTGTAACCGCGGTCAATGGTGCTAACATTAATATCGATTTAGGCAAACAACAGGGCGTACAAGTTGGCGATCGCCTGGCGTTATATCAGCTACAACAATTTTATGATGCTTCTGGTGAGCTTAACTCTCGTTACGTTTTGCACCCTGTGGAAGTACAGGTAAAACAGGTATTTACTAACAGCGCACTGGTCACCTCAGTCGATGATGCGCTATTGGCAAATATTCAGGCTAATGACTTTGTGATGCGTCGCTAGGTCTTTCATTCAGCCACGGCTTTTGTATAATCGCAGCGCGTGTCCCCATAGTTTAACCGGATAAAACAAGAGCCTCCTAAGCTTTAGATCTGCGTTCGAGTCGCGGTGGGGACGCCAACAACGATTACGGCACCTCTTCGCCTCTGACAGCCTCCAGCAACTCATACCAGTGGACTCTGGACAGCTTAACTTTTTGCGCCTGACACGCCTTAGCTAAACGCACTTCATTGGTTGTCCCGATAACAGGTTGAATATTTGCCGGATGCCTCATTAACCAGGCCAACACCATCGCTTCACTGCTGCAGTCATATTGAACAGCCAGGCGCTGGACTGTTTGAGCTACCGCCTGATCATGCTTATCGTCAGAAGCTCCGCTGAAACGCCCCTGAGCCAAACTACCCCACGCCTGCAGCCTAATTTGGTGTAACTGGCAGTATTCCAATGTACCTGACGCATAGCCCATTGCTTGGTTTGCCGGGCTTCCCGTGGTAATGCCGTCTTCCAACCAATCACGCTGAGCAAGGCTCATCTCAATCTGATTAGCAACGATGGGCGTTGCCAATGCCGATTGTAAATAAGCAATCTGAAAGTGATGCATGTTCGACACACCAATTTGCGCAATTTTACCCTGCTGCTGAAGCCTGTTGATAACTTCTGCGACTTCTTCTAATTCCATTAACGGGTCTGGACGGTGTAACAACAACACATCAAGTCGTTCTGTGTGTAAGCGACGCAGACTCTCATTTACCGATGTCTCAATCCATTGTGCAGAAAAGTCGTAGCGTTTAGGCCCTTGCTCGTCGACAAAACGAATTGCACACTTTGATTGAAGCAGCATCTGGTGCCGTAATTGAGGGGCATTTTGCAAAACACGCCCAAAGGCCTGCTCCGCCTTACCAAACGTGTAGATGTCAGCATGATCAAAGACGTTAATCCCCAGTGCCAATGCTGCTTCGATCAACGCCTGAGCTTGTTTCACATCATTATCGGTCAGAGGGGCTTGGTTCCATCCACCACCGAGCCCCATACAGCCATAGATAAAACGGCTTGGCACAATTGCAGGTTTCGACATAGTCAGTTCCACGGGTTAAACTAATTGCAGGCAGGTTAGCACAAGATACGTCCCAAACAGCAGAATCAAACTATGCATTCGTATGCGGTCAGGTTACCTGCTGACGGTGTTGGAAACGGGGACGCAAATACACCTGACCGGCCATAATTTCTGCCAATGTTTCTTTGGCTAACCAAATATCTTCAAAACTCAGATACAAAGGTGTGAAACCCATCCGTAATATATCCGGTGCACGAAAATCGGCAATCACGCCACGCTCAATCATAGCTTGGCAAATGCTGTACGCATGAGGATGATGCCATGCTAGTTGGCTACCACGTTGCGCAGGATCTCGAGGCGAACCTAGTTGCAGGTCGGCGGTACGCTCATCACTGTCAATCCATTGAACAAAAGCTTGTGTCATAGCCACCGATTTTTTTCTGAGTTGCTGCATATCCAGACTGTCAAAAACCTCCAGCGCCGCATCCAACGCAGACAAAGCCAACACCGAAGGCGTGCCAACCAACAATTGGTTCAAGCCCTTCGCGGGTGTGTACTTGGTTTCAAAGGAAAAGGGGCTGGCATGCCCCATCCAGCCCGTCAATGGCTGAAATAATTTTGAGTGATGGCGTTTAGCAACGTAAGCGAACGCTGGCGCGCCGGGTCCACCATTGAGGTATTTATACCCGCAACCCACCGCCATATCGACCTCACAGGCATTCAAATCAACCGGCAGAGCGCCGGCACTGTGCGCTAAATCCCAAATCACTAATGCGCCAGCCTTATGACAAGCCTTGGTAATGGCAGCCATGTCGTGCAAACGTCCAGAGCGAAAATTGACCTGAGTGAGCATCACCACGGCGACACTCTCGTCTAATTGGTCAAGCAGGTCTTGAGGCTCATATAACTCGAGTCGAGCACGATTACCAATCAAACTTTCCAAACCTTGTGCCATGTACAAATCGGTAGGGAAATTGCCTTTTTCAGATAAAATCCGAGACCTGTCCGACCGCATATTTAAGGCAGCGCACAGTAACTTGAATAAATTAATGGATGTGGAATCAGCACAAATAACTTCATCGTGCTTGGCACCAATCAAAGGGGCAATACGTGCACCGACAGATTGCGCAAGTGTAATCCACTGATGCTGATTCCAACTGGTGATGAGATCCTCACCCCATTGGTGATCAACAACTTGCGTCAGGCGCTTTTTCACGCTTAATGGCAACGGACCAAGGGAATTACCGTCCACATAGATTTTCCCCGGGGGCAAATAAAACGCATCACGTTTGGCAGCCAGCGGGTCAGACTTGTCCCACTGCCGAGCTTGCATTAATGACATTATAAATCCTGTAATTGCTTAAGCAGAGCCTCAAAAGCCACGCTGTGTGGGTGCAGCCAGTCAAAGTGACCGGCACCCTCTACTCTGACAACCGGCAAGGTTAACTTCTGGCTTTGGGCATATGGCACAATCTTATCTGCATCACCATGCAGCAGTACGCCTCTTACATTGTGATGGATCGGGTTTGCATCATGATAAGCTTGCGGCAGTGCCAAGGGGCCCCCACCGAAAAAGTCATCGGTGACTTGCTGGCAACTGTTTGTACCCTCGCTATAGGCTTCCACGTCAGTGATTGCAGCCAGGCCTATGGCGCCATCAACATTAGGATTATTTGCCGACGCTAACAGCGCCAAATGTCCGCCAGCGGAGTGACCAATCAACCAAACTGACCGAGTCGGATAGTCTTTTACGACTTTATCTACCGCTAACTGAATATCATCAAAGGTACCCGGCCACCCGCCGCCAGGCATCCCTGTACGTCGGTATTCAACGGAGTAAACCACATAACCCTGCTTGCTGAGCGCTGCAGTTAACGCTTTGCTGTGCTCAATATCATAGTCTTTAAGCCAACACCCGCCATGTATGAATATCAATATCGGCGCTTGTGCTCGTTCATTTTCAGGATACCACCGCAGCATAAACTGCGCAGGTTCGCTGCCGTAGGCTATTTTCGCCTGATAAGGTTCAGGGTTGAGTTGAATAACGTCCCGGTAAGGGACCTGAAGCATTGCTTGAGCGTGACCCTTGGCAGTGCAAAACACTGACAATAATGCCACAAGCACTAAGCCTCCAGAATTTTTAAAGCATTCTCGGAGCATATTGAGGACTGAAAAAATTAATATTCTGTTGATGTTGAAGGAGATTCAGGTAGGTTCGCGGCTTCGGCTCTGGCACTTACCATAGCAGAGACCATCAGCACCACCACGGCGGCAACTACGCCCAACAATCCAAACCCTTTTGCACTCTTGTTCATTGCGAACTCGCTTTTATTATTTTTGTTACAAGACGACAACTATGTGCAACCAGTCTACACCTGTACAGAAAAAAGGCAACGTCCTGTTGTATATAAAGAAAAGCAAAAAAAAGCGCCCTAGAGCGGGCGCAAATATCGACTAGGAATGATAACTAGGTCACCGTCCTTTCTGACAATTAAACAGACAGAGTGAGTCAGATTAAAATTTCACACTTTTTAAATAAAATAAAAAAAGCCCCTGACAAGCAGGGGCATATCCATTATCCGACGAAGACCCGGGCGTTTCTGAACATCCTCATCCATGGGCTATCTTCCTGCCACTGAGCTGGGTGCCAGGAATTGGCAACCGTACGGAAAACCCGCTCTGGATGGGGCATCATAATGGTCGCGCGGCCATCCTCGGTGGTTAAGCCGGTTATTCCCATCGCAGACCCGTTAGGGTTGGCAGGATAGTTTTCTGTCACCTGACCGTAGTTATCAACAAAGCGCAGTGCCACACTGTTGGCTTGTTGCGCTTGGGCTAAATGTTCGGCAGATGCAAACTCGGCGTGCCCTTCTCCATGGGAGACAGCAATCGGCATACGACTTCCCTGCATACCTGACAGTAATACTGACTTACTTTGCTGAACTTCAACCATGGAAAAACGGGCTTCGAATCGTGCCGATTGATTTTGCACAAAGTGCGGCCAGTGCTGGGCGCCCGGGATCAGTGTTTTAAGGTTAGACATCATCTGACAGCCGTTGCATACCCCTAACGAAAAGGTATCTTCGCGCTCAAAGAAGTGTGCAAACTGATCTCTGGCCATGTTGTTGAACAAGATTGATTTGGCCCAGCCTTCACCGGCTCCCAGTACATCACCGTATGAGAAACCACCACAGGCCACCAAGCCTTTAAAAGACTCCAGGTTCACACGTCCTTCGAGAATATCGCTCATGTGAACATCAATTGCACTGAAACCTGCACGATCAAAAGCCGCCGCCATCTCAAGGTGGGAGTTGACGCCCTGCTCACGCAAAATTGCGATTTTAGGAGCGACTCCTTTTGCAATGTAAGGTGCTGCCACATCGTCATTTAAATCGAAAGATAATTCCGCATGTAATCCGGGATCGCCATTATCTTTCTTTGCTTCAAACTCTTGTTTCGCACAATCCGGGTTATCACGCAGTGCCTGCATTTGGTAAGTCGTTTCCGCCCATACCGTGCGGTAGTAGGTACGACTATTAACCAACACCAAATCCGGTCCACGATGGATGCGGATCTGATCTTCTCCATGCACCTCACCGATGACATGACTGCAATCAGCTAAACCATGTTGAGCAAGGGTTGCCAATACGTCGTCAAGTTGCGACTGCCGGACCTGAACGACTGCACCCAGCTCTTCATTAAACAACACAGAGAAATCGTCATCACCCAGCGCCGCAATGTCTAAATCTATACCACAGTGACCAGCGAACGCCATTTCAACCAGGGTGGTGAACAGGCCACCGTCGGACCGATCGTGATACGCCAAAAGTTTCTGTTCAGCATTAAGTTGTTGTATTGCTGCAAAGAAATTAGCTAAATCCTCGGGAGCGTCGAGATCTGGAGGCACATCACCCAATTGGTTATAAACCTGAGCCAAGCAGGAGGCGCCCATTCGCTGCTTGCCTTTACCCAAGTCAATCAGCACCAGACGTGTATGACCCTGATCTTTACGTAACTGTGGGGTAAGCGTGCGACGAACATCTTCAACACGGCTAAATGCAGTGATAACCAATGATAGGGGCGCGGTTACCGCCTTGTCATCCCAACCGGTTTTCATCGACATTGAATCTTTACCGACCGGAATCGTGATACCTAGCGCTGGGCAAAGTTCTTCCCCTACCGCTTTGACCGCCTCATAAAGTCCCGCATCTTCTCCGGGGTGACCGGCGGCGGCCATCCAGTTAGCGGATAATTTAACCCGCTTTAACTCTCCAATATCTGCCGCAGCGATATTGGTAATCGACTCAGCTACGGCCATCCGTGCAGATGCGGCATAGTTCAACAAGGCAACCGGGGTGCGCTCACCCATCGCCATGGCTTCTCCATGGTAAGTATCGAAACTGGCAGCCGTGACAGCGACATCGGCAACCGGGACTTGCCACGGACCGACCATTTGGTCCCTTGCAACTAAGCCGGTGACCGTTCTGTCACCAATGGTGATTAAAAACGTTTTTTCAGCGATGGTGGGAAGCCGTAAAAGACGCTCCGCGGCCTGCTCCAACGTCACGTTTTGCAAAGACAGCGGCATCCCCTCGACTGTTTTTGTCTCCACATCACGGTGCATTTTGGGCGGTTTACCTAACAGCACATCAAGGGGTAAGTCGACGGGCTTATTCTCAAAATGTTTATCGCTAACCGTTAAATGTAACGATTCAGTCGCAGTACCAACCACCGCGTAAGGCGCGCGCTCACGCCGGCAAATTGCCTCAAATACAGGCATATTTTGTGGCTCTACGGCCAGCACGTATCGTTCCTGAGACTCGTTACACCACAATTCCAGTGGCGACATGCCGGGTTCGTCATTCGGCACGTTACGCAACTCAAAATTTCCGCCCCGACCTCCGTCACTGACCAGTTCAGGGAATGCATTTGAAAGCCCTCCGGCTCCCACGTCATGAATGAATTGAATCGGATTTTTATCGCCAAGCTGCCAGCATTTATCAATCACTTCCTGACAACGGCGTTCCATTTCCGGATTATCCCGCTGAACAGAGGCAAAATCTAAGTCTTCGCTAGATTGACCTGAAGCCATCGAGGAGGCAGCCCCTCCCCCCAAGCCGATATTCATAGCTGGCCCACCTAACGCGATGAGCTTAGCACCAGGCAGAAAGTCACCCTTTTCGATATGTTCACGTCGAATATTACCCAGTCCACCGGCCAGCATAATTGGCTTGTGATACCCGCGAACTTCCTCACCGTTAAAGCTTGTGACCTGTTGTTCATAAGTGCGGAAGTAGCCGGTAAGTGCTGGTCGTCCAAACTCGTTGTTAAATGCAGCTCCACCAAGAGGGCCTTCCAGCATAATATCCAACGCAGATACGATACGTTCTGGTTTCCCGTAATCTCGCTCCCACGGCTGCTCGTAACCGGGTACGCGCAAATTGGAAACTGAAAAACCGACCAGACCCGCCTTTGGCTTTGAGCCTCGTCCAGTGGCACCCTCATCGCGGATTTCACCGCCAGAGCCGGTCGCAGCGCCTGCGTAGGGCGCAATGGCCGTGGGATGATTATGGGTCTCCACCTTCATTAGAATGTCGATAGCTTCATGATGGTAGTTATACTCACCACTGTCGGCGTCTGCAAAAAAACGCCCTGCGTCACTGCCTTGCATGACTGCCGCGTTGTCTTTATATGCTGAATAAACATAATCAGGACACTGTTCGAACGTATTTTTTATCATCTTAAACAGCGACTTGGGTTGCGTTTGACCATCTATGGTCCAGTCAGCGTTAAAAATTTTATGACGGCAATGCTCAGAGTTTGCCTGGGCAAACATGTACAGCTCAATGTCATGAGGGTTGCGGCCTAATCGGATAAAGCTCTCGACCAGATAGTCAATCTCATCATCTGCTAAGGCCAGTCCCAATGCGACATTAGCATCTTCAAGGGCCTGTTTACCGCCGCTGAGAATATCAACAATGCGAAGTTCACCGGGTTGAGACTGGGTGAACAGTTGCGATGCCTGTTGTAAATCGCTTAAGACATTTTCTGTCATGCGATCATGCAACAAGGCTTTGGCTTGAGTTAATTGTGCATCATCCAGCCCATCTCCATCGAGATAGTAGGCACAACCGCGCTCTATACGCTGTATTTGTGTCAGACCGCAATTTTTGGCTATGTCAGTGGCTTTTGATGCCCAGGGAGAAATGGTGCCGAGTCGGGGTACGACCAACAGTAACTTCCCGGAGGGTTGCTGAGCCTGCTTGGCCGGGCCGTAGGTTAGCAGCTTTTCAAGTGTGGCCTGTTCGGATTCACTGAGTTGCTCAGTGGTATGGACAAAGTGAACGTACTCTGCATACAGCGATTGTATCGGCAGACCGGCTGCCTCTAGTTGAGAAACGAGCTTGCGCTCACGAAAGTCTGACAGTGCCGGGGCACCACGAAGAATCAACATAGCGGCGGTTCCGATTTTAATT
>CAXQZJ010000073.1:0-13799 GCA_964228145.1 Alteromonadaceae bacterium
ATTGATGATGAAATTCAAGTGGGGTTAATCGAACAGCATGGCCATTTAGCGGACTATGTAGCGGTATGCAGAACATTAGAGCAGGCCGACTGGGACCGTCTGGATGGGTTGTGTCAGCAATTGAGGCTGACTGCGCAGCAAATCGCTGATTTTCACCTTGAAGCCCTGAATTGGGCCAATGACATTAGCAAAACTGCATTCGAAAACAGCTGATTACTGCGGCTCGATATCGCGTACATGGCGGTAAACGCTGATCATCGAGCCGGTCAGGCCCAACAGCACCGATAACCCTAACATGGTCAGCAGCTCATTGCCCTGCAGGCCGCTAAGCTCAAAATGGTGAGCATATTGTTGGGTCAGTCCATCGATACTGGCTTCCGCCCACCATAATAACAACAACACCGCGAGCCAGGCAGCAATACCCCCAAGTAGCCCATACCAAAAGCCGGTGTATAAAAAGGGGCGCTGGATAAAGGCATCCGTGGCGCCGACCAGTTTCATGACTTGTATTTCACTGCGCTTATTAAGAATGTTTAATCTTATGGTATTACCAATGATGACCACTGCCGCGAGAAACAGCAGCAATGCAATCATAAAGACTAACTCCTGAGCCATATTTACCGCTGCATGTAGCCGGTTGAGCCACTCGATATCTAATTTACCGCTTTGTACTTCACGCTCGGCGCGCAGTTTATCCAGCAACAGTGCAGCCGCTGTGGGACCGGTGTGACGTTGGGTGGGCATAACCAGCAGCACATCCGGTAAAGGGTTATCGTCAAGGAATTGTAACGCATCACCAAAGCCGGCACGTTGTTGAAATTCTGCTAACCCTTGCTCAGCATCAATGTGGGTAATTTGCTCTACTTCCGGCCAGGTGTTTAATCGACGCATCAATTGTTCGATGTCACCCTGAGCAAGGTCCTGTTTAAGAAATAATGAAATTTCCGCGGCTTGCTCCCAGCCTGCGCTAATTTGCTCGGTATTTTTTACCAGTACATACAGGGTCGATGGCAGGGTGATGGATAGCCCCAGCACGGCTATTGTGAGCACCGCGTCAGTGCGCGCTCGCCATAACTCGCCAAGGCTGGCGAGAGCCTGGCGAACATGGTCAACGAAAAACATCGATAGTTTTTGCAGGCCACTGACTTTTTGCGTGTTTGCGCCTTGCTGACGGCCTTTAAAAAGTAAACTCATACGCTCGCCTCGTCTTGCCAATCTTCCATCAGGCCATCAGTGATCATTTGTCCGTTGCGTAACGTCAGGGTGCGATAGCGCATACGCGCAATTAAACCAAGATCATGGGTGGCGATTAACACCGACACCCCGACCTGATTGAGCTTTTCAAACAAGGCGATGATTTCCATCGACAATTTGGGATCAAGGTTACCGGTAGGCTCATCGGCCAGCAATAATGGCGGCTTATTTACGATAGCTCTGGCAATGCCCACCCGTTGTTGCTCACCGCCTGAAAGGGTTATCGGCAGCGCTTGAGCTTTATCAGCCAATCCCACTAATTCCAGTGCGGCATTGACCTTACGGGTAATATCACGTCGCGAATACCCCTCGATAATTAATGGCAGTGCGACGTTGTCGAAAGCGGTTTTATCCATCAACAGTTGATGGCTTTGGAAGATCATGCCGATATCCCGGCGTATATAGGGAATTTGCCGGGACTTTACTTTGCTAAGATCATGTCCATTGATAAGCACCTTGCCGACAGTCGGGCGCTCCATAATGCTGATTAATTTGAGCAGGGTACTTTTACCCGCACCAGAATGTCCGGTCAGAAACGCCATTTCTCCCGGTTTTATATGAAAGCTAACCTGTCTTAGCGCTTGCTGTCCGCCGGGATATGTTTTGCTTACCTGCTCAAATTTTATCATTACTCGCCCTGTGGTTGGTCAAACAAGGCATCAACGAAATCACTACTGTCGAACTGACGTAGATCATCAATGCCTTCTCCAACACCTATATACCTGATTGGTATACCAAATTTATCAGCAATAGCAAAGATAACGCCACCCTTTGCGGTGCCATCGAGCTTGGTGAGTGTAATGCCGGTCAGACCCACCGCGTCACTGAATATTTTGCACTGACTCATGGCATTCTGACCTGTACCTGCATCTAACGCTAGCATCACCTCATGGGGCGCATCCGGGTCGAGTTTTTTCATCACTCTGACCACTTTTTTCAGTTCTTCCATCAGATGATCTTTGTTTTGTAGTCGCCCAGCGGTATCAGCAATTAACACGTCGGCCTGACGTGCTTTCGCTGCTTGCAAAGCATCAAACAACACAGACGCACTGTCTGCTCCGGTATGCTGTGCGATAACAGGGATTTGATTGCGCTCTCCCCAAACTTGAAGCTGTTCTACTGCCGCCGCGCGAAAGGTATCTCCGGCCGCTAGCATGACTTTTTTCCCTTGGGCCTGGAACTGTTTGGCCATTTTGCCAATTGTGGTGGTTTTACCGACACCGTTTACCCCCACCATCAGAATGACATAGGGTGTGTTTTTCTGGTCAAGTTGCAAAGGCTGGCTGACGGGCTCGAGTAATGACTTCAACTGGTTTTTTAATACCCCATACAAGGCGTCACCGTCTTTCAGTTCAGAGCGCTTGGCGTTGTCGGTCAGGTTGCTGATAATTTTCTGGGTGGTATCCATACCCACATCGGCCACCAATAACTGGGTTTCCAATTCTTCGAACAGCTCATCATCAATTTTTTTGCCACTAAACAGGCTGATAAAACCAGAACCGATATTTTCACTGGTTTTGGATAAACCGCGTTTAAGGCGCTCAAACAACGAGGTTTTAGCGACTTTGGCTGGCTCAGGGGCGCTGTCAGATGTTGTCTCTGCCGCTGATTCCGCTGGCGTCTCAGCGGCGCGCGCTGGTTGTGCATGCTCAGGCGCCAGCTCTGGTGTAGCCTGCTGGCGAGGCTCCGGAACATCACTCTGGGTCTGGGGTTTGTCCACGTCAGATTGGTCGACACTTTCCGTTGTTGGGGCTGGTGTCGGGTCCTGTTGTTCAATCAGACTGTCCGGTTTTGCCTCTATGTTGGCTTCTTCACGATCCAAAGGCACATCGGTTTGTGCTGTGTCGTTATCAGCCTGTGACTCGGTGGGGGTTTGGTCTTTTGCCTTGTTTTTTCCAAACCAGGAAAACAATTTAGACATGATTATCCTTTTAAGCATCATCCTGTTGAACGGAATTCTGCTTGGTTCAACAGCGTGGAAAACGTTACACTGTTTGGGTGTATTTTTAATAGAGCAATCATAACATTTCCATGAACAGGCAGGTCAAAAAAAAATCTGACAATGGTGGATTCATCAGGGTCATTGCGGGTCAATGGCGCGGACGGAAACTGCCTGTACTTAATGCCCAAGGCTTGCGCCCTACCACAGACAGAAATAAAGAAACCTTGTTCAACTGGTTGATGCCGTATGTCGTTGACGCGGTCTGCTTAGATGGGTTTGCCGGTAGCGGAGGGCTTGGATTTGAAGCTTTGTCTCGCTACGCACGGCACTGCACTTTTATCGAGAAAGATAAGCAGGCGGCGCACCAAATTAATCAAAACCTGGCACTGTTAAAAGCGGACAAAGACATTGCGCAGGTGATCACCGGTGATGCCTTGTCTGTGGTATTTCCAAGGGAACAGTATGATCTGGTGTTTATCGACCCGCCCTTTCATCAAAATTTGGTGGGGCCCTTTATTCAGCGCTTAGTTAGCGCTGGAGTGCTAGCAGAGGGGGCGTTGATATACGTGGAAACCGAGCGTGATGCCGACTACCACCTCCCGCCTGATTGGCAACAACTGCGACACAAACAAGGTGGCCAGTGGGATTACCGACTTTATCAGCGTCAGGAAAGTCAGGGGCAGTAAGAGGGCGCCCCTGTCGGTTATAAACTAATTCAGAGCGGCAAGCGCTGCATCGTAGTCTGGCTCATCGGCAATTTCACTGACCAACTGGTGGTACACGACTTGGCCATTTTCGTTGATCACGACAACCGCACGGGCAGTTAATCCGCGTAATGGACCGTCAGTCAGTGTGACGCCGTAATCATTGGCGAAGTCACTACGGAACGCTGATGCAGGAACAACATTCTGCAACCCCTCAGCACCGCAAAAACGCGCTAATGCGAACGGCAAATCCATAGAGGTACAAACCACCACCGTGTTGTCCAATTCACTGGCTTGCTGATTAAACTGACGCACAGATTGCGCGCAAGTTGGCGTATCAACACTGGGAAAAATATTCAGCACGACACGTTTGCCGGATAATTCTTCACTGCTAACTTCCGATAAATCGGGCTTCACTAGTGTGAATGCCGGCGCCTGACTGGCGACTGCGGGTAGATCTGCGTTGGTGTTACAGGGGTTACCTTTAAGCGTGACTGTAGCCATGTTGTCTCCTTGTGAAAAGTTAGCATACTGGTTATGCCGGTTATGGGATCACTGATTCAGTGTGGCACAACCCAGGATAGTTTGCCGCGCGCGTTGCTACGCGTCCAGTTCAATTCCAATATTGGAAATGCCTTCCTGACGGGCTAACTGCTTAAGCGACTTACACAACGCCGCAGTAACAGGTTGGCTTTCCAGCGTGTCAAGCAAGCTGGTTTGCAATGCGATTTCCCACTGCATCAAGGGGTGCGCCGCGACTGCTTGATTAGATTGTTGTTCACCTGCCTGAATGTCGATAAAAGCTTCTACGCTCCCTTGTGACAATTTACTAACGACCACGGCACCTTGTGGGTCGTCGCCCATAATCAAATGCAAGGTCGCTTGCAGAGACATGGCGGTATCAATTGCAGGATAGACGCCAAACATGTCGAATTCGCTGGCATCAGGCGTTGCCTCCTCAATCTTATCGAGTTGACTGGCAAAGTTAATTTTGGCTTTTGGAACGCTTAACCACTCCCATACACAATTGAGCGTATTGCGAAATTGGGTAGGGTCACCGAACTCGGTGCTTTCACAAAATAACTGGTAATTAACCAGCATGCGCTCAAGCAGTGCCGCTGAGAATGCCACGGCTGCACGCGCTTCTAATTGTCTGACCCGGGCAAATGTGCCCAATTTTTTAGCCATTGGCTGCTCCTAAATAAGTAGACACACCGTCCAGCAGCATCTGGATAGAGATCATGACCAGAATCATACCCATTAAACGTTCCATTGCGGTAAGGCCTTTTTCCCCGAGTAAGCGATGAAACACATTACTGAACATCAATATTGCTGCGCTAACAGCCCAGGCCGCGAATAGAGCAATGCTCCAATCGAACATTCGGGTCGGGTCCTGGTTTGCCAACAAAATCAGTGCTGCAAGAATCGATGGTCCAGCGATCATGGGCACCGCTAACGGGACCAAAAAAGGCTCTTCGCCAACAGGTTGGCCTGTTACGCCACCGGGTTGAGGAAAAATCATACGTAATGCGATCAAGAATAGAATGATACCGCCGGCAATGCTGACGGACTCTTGGCGTACATTCAGAAAATCGAGAATTTGCTGACCGCTGAACAAAAATAATCCCATAATCGCCAGTGAGAAACATAGCTCCCGGGCGAGAATAATGCGGCGGCGTTTCGGCTCAATGGTTTTCAGTACCGACATAAACACCGGCAAGTTACCCAGTGGATCCATGATCAAAAACAACATCACGGCAGCGGACCAAATATCCATAGCAAAACCTCATACTCAGTGTTAATTGGCTATTCTAGCATTGTTAAAAACGAGCGTTAAATCATAAGGTTATTTTCTTTTCAAAATGAAACCCTGAAATCCTCTCAAGGAATTCCGCAAAATACGCCTGATTATCTATACTTTTTGCACATGACTTAATGCGTGGTCTGCAAAAAGCGCGGCCAGATCGGCGACAATTACAACAAAGGTGAGAGTATGGCAATGATGTCAGTAAATGAGGTGGCAGAGTTTTTGGGCGTACAAGAAGTTCGGGTGGAGAGGCTGGAGCGTGAGAGCTTGTTGGTATCCAGCGGACAGGATGACCAAGGACGGCCTATGTTTAAACAAGAAGACGTTCAGAAATATAAAGATTTTGCTGAACGCCTGGGGGGCTTATAGCGCGCCCACAGGGTGGGCGCATGCAGTTTACTCGCTGATAAGCGCTGCGATGGTGCGAATACCCAGACCCGTCGCACCGGCAGGGTAGAGTGAGGTTGGACTGTTGTTAAACGCCGAAGCCAAGTCGAAGTGCACCCAGCCTTGCGCGGGAACAAAGCGTGACAGAAAACCTGCAGCATTGGACGCGCCACCGGTACCGCCCCCTTTGACAGGACGACTGTTGGCGGTATCCGCGTAAGGGGATGGACAGTTCTCTTGATGCCATGGTTCCAACGGCAATGGCCAGGCTGGCTCTAATTGTTGGTTCGCTACCTGAATGGCTCGCTCACGCAATCCATCGTCCATGCTGAATACGGCATTGTATTCGGAGCCTACGGCAACCATGGCGGCACCTGTCAAGGTTGCTGCATCTATGATTAAGGGGGCGCCGGATTCGGTCGCTGCCATCAGGCCGTCGGCTAACACTAAGCGACCTTCGGCATCGGTATTGACGACTTCAACTCGGGTACCGTTTTTATAGGTAATAATGTCACCAAGTTTGTAGGCATGACCACTGATTAAGTTTTCCGCACAGCATAAATAGAGCTTAACCCGCTTATTCAGGTTTTGACTGATTGCCAGGCCTAATGCGCCTGCCACGGTAGCCGCGCCACCCATATCGCACTTCATTGCCAGCATACCTTCTGACGATTTAATGCTGTAGCCACCACTGTCAAACGTGATCCCTTTGCCGACGAGCGCTGCACTTACTGGTGCATCAGGGTTACCTGTCGGATTATAATCGACCTCCAGCAATACTGGCGGTCGTTCACTGCCGCGGCCCACTTCCCAAATGCCTACCCAACCCGCTTGTTGTAATTCCTCGCCTACCCAGCTTTGAGTAGATACGGCCTCGCCACCCAATTCTTTTAACCAGGCACTGACACGGGCTGCCAGAATTTGTGGCGACAATTCCTGAGGTGTTTCATTGATCAATTGACGGGTAAATAGCAACGCACTCCATTGCTTTTCCAAGTCTGCTTTGTCTTGGTTATCCAGCCAAGCAACTTGGCCGGGCTTTTTTACCGAGCCAAAACTGCTGGCTAACGCCCATTGTTGATCAGCGCTCCACTGGCCTTCAGGCTTGAGGCTTCGCCCTGCCACGCCGTCAAGAATGCGGGCAGCCTTGCGAATTGTTCGCAATGAACTGTCACGATGTAAATGAATCGTCGCGCTATGTCCTTCAAAAGACACAATAGCGCTGTCGCCCCAAATTGCGGCGGGCGCTTGATCGGATAAACGTACAATAAAGTGAGAATCGGTCGTTTGCGACATGGTGACTCCTGTAGGTTATGATAGCGCCTAGTCTAGCAGACCAAAGATAAAGGCAACATGGCTATAAAGTATAAAACGCCACTGATCCCCGCGACCTTTGTAAGGCGCTATAAACGCTTTTTCGTTGATGCTGAGTTAGCCGATGGCACCGGCGTTGTCGCCCATTGTCCGAATACTGGCTCAATGCGAGGGTGTATCGGAGAGGGCTGGCAAATCTTGCTCAGTCCGGCGGACAATCCGAATCGCAAACTTAAATATACTCTTGAGGCAGCCTATACCCCCGAGGGAGACTGGATTGGACTCAATACCGGTTTAGCTAACAAGGTGGTAGAAGCTGCTCTGCTAAACAAACAAGTGGCTAGTTTAGGGCACTACACTGAGCTTCGGCGTGAAGTAAAATACGGTGAGCAAAACAGCCGAATCGACTTTTTACTCAGCGCTGATGGCTACCCAGACTGTTATTTGGAGGTCAAATCCGTGACCTTGCTGGAGCAAGGACAAGGTTATTTTCCTGATGCAGTGTCGACCCGGGGACAAAAACATTTGCAGGAACTGATCCATATGGTGCAGTCTGGCCATAAAGCAGTGCTGTTTTTTTTAATTCAGCATCAAGGTATCAATTCGGTCCGTGCCGCAGCGCATATTGACCCTGTATACGCTCAATTGCTAGACCAAGCGGTGTCTGCAGGGGTGCAAATAATCGCTGCAAAAGCCAAATGGAGCGGAGAAAAACTGTTTGTAGATCAAATAGTCAGTGATACAGATGCATAAAAAAGTTGATTTTTTTTAATTCAACGCCATATTGGCTAGCTAACTTGGGGTCCGTAAGTACCAAAAGGCAAGATTGTCAAGGAACAGGCGAATGCGATAACTTGCCAGTGTTGCATCCGGGACCTGTTTGCATTTAGTTCAGGAGAGAAGGCTGATGCCGACTGCAAATAACACCAAAAATACCGCAACTGGCCTGCTAGCGCTGGCAGGCGTGTCGCCTTACCAGGAAAAGCCAGGTGAGGAATACATGAACGATGCTCAAATGGAGCATTTTCGTAAATTGTTAAAGGCTTGGCGTAATCAGCTGCGCGAAGAAGTGGATCGTACTGTGCATCACATGCAGGACGAGGCCGCAAACTTCCCGGATCCGGTTGACCGGGCTGCGCAGGAAGAAGAGTTTAGTTTGGAGCTCAGAACCCGCGACAGAGAGCGCAAACTGATCAAGAAAATTGAAAAAACCTTACGTCGTTTGGAAGATGACGATTTTGGTTTTTGTGATCAGTGTGGCATTGAGATCGGTATTCGCCGATTAGAAGCCCGACCGACAGCTGATTTGTGTATCGACTGTAAAACGATGGCAGAAATCAAAGAAAAGCAAATGCTGGGTTAATTACTCATCAATGTTGGATACTAGAAAAGCTGCGTTTACGCAGCTTTTGTGTTTCTGGAGGCATTAATGGCGTACCGAGGGCGCTTTGCACCGTCGCCATCAGGGCCGTTGCATATGGGATCGCTAGTTGCGGCCGTGGGGTCTTATCTACAGGCGCGCGCTAATCAAGGACAGTGGCTGGTGCGCATCGATGATATTGATCCGCCGCGCGAGGTTGCTGGCGCTGCGGATACCATCTTAGCTCAGCTTGATGGCCATGGGCTGCATTGGGATGGCGAAGTGAGCTATCAGTCTGAACACAGTGATGCCTACGAGCAGGCGTTGATGCAGCTGGCCAATGAGGGGTTGTTGTATGCCTGTGATTGCACCCGTGCCCAAATTAAGGCGCGCGGCCGTTATTATGATGGATATTGCCGGCAGCGGGAGCGGCGAGGTCCGCAATGTGCGTTACGATTAGTGAATCAGCATGGCATTCAGCACGTTCGTGATGGTCTGCAGGGTGATATAGAGATTGACCCCGCCGCTGCCAGAGAAGACTTTATTTTAAAACGGCGTGATGGCTTTTATGCCTATCATCTGGCTTGCGTCGTGGATGACGCCAGACAAGGAATTACAGAAGTTGTGCGTGGTGCGGACTTGTTAGTGCCGACAGTTTGCCAACTATCCCTGTACAAAGCGTTAGCGTTAAAACCGCCTGAGTTTGTTCACCTGCCGGTCATCAGCCAGCGGAGAGGACATAAGCTCAGCAAGCAAAATCACGCTAAGGGCATTGATGTGCAAACAGCCAGTTATAACTTGTTTCAGGCATTGCAGTGGCTGGGCTTGCGTCCCGATACTGAACTCAGTCAGTTGCCTCCCCGGGAGATCCTTGATTGGGCAAGGTCTGTTTGGCGGCTGCAGGCATTGACAGCGACGCGGGAAATCATCCTCGATGAATAACGGAATGCCAGTGCCGTGGCTGGTGGTCAGCGATATCTTCGGGATCACTGACGCACTGATAGCATGGAGTCATAGTACGTTTGACGAGGTGTCCCTGGTGTCTCCTTACGGCGAGCAGATGCCCGACTTCGCAAATGAGCAGGATGCCTATCAGGCGTTTCAACAGGCCGGAGGTATCACCGCTTATTGCCAGCATCTGGCTAAACAGGCTGAGGTGGATGCCCATGTTGTCGGCTTCAGTGCTGGTGCCAGCGCTGCGTGGGTGGTACAAGCCCAGGCAAACTGCCGTTGGCAAAGTATGACAGGCTTTTATCCTAGTCAAATACGTCACCATTTGGGGTTAAATCCCCAGCGCCCGGTGCGATTGGTTTTTCCCCATTCCGAACCGCATTTTGCGTTACAGCCAGTGATAGACGAATTAGCGCAAAAGGCTGGTATCAGTTGCCAGCAAAGCCCTTATGCCCATGGCTTTATGAACCCACATTCTGCGGGATTTGATAAAGGCGGCCTGCAACAAATGACCCAGTGGCTTAAATCACTGTGCTGATTCTCTTTTTCACCATGCTGAGCTAGAATAGGCGCCTTATTTATGGGCTAGGTGCAGTGGGAGCGTTCGCCATTATTAAGCGTGTTATTAGTCGGGTGAAAGATGCCCTTAGCGGTCGGCAGTCGTCTGAGGCTGGACTGAGTGTGCAAGTGTTACAACGGGATCAGCATGGCATCTCCCGTAAAGACATTGATGAAAGTGCATTAAAAGTCTTATATCGCTTACATAATTCCGGTTATCAGGCATACCTGGTAGGCGGATGCGTGCGTGATCTTATGCTCGGTTTACACCCTAAAGACTTCGACGTGGTCACCAACGCGACCCCAGAACAGGTCAAAAAACTATTCCGTAACAGCCGTCTGATCGGCCGACGTTTTCGGCTGGTACATGTTATTTTTGGACGCGAAATTATCGAAGTCGCCACGTTCAGAGGTCATCATCAGGATGATGAGGGGCGAGGCAAACAAAACGACCATGGCCAAATCGTACGCGACAACGTCTTTGGCAGTATTGAAGAAGATGCCGAGCGGCGTGATTTCACGGTTAACGCCATGTATTACAATATCGCTGATTTTACTGTACTGGACTTTGCCCGTGGCCGAGATGCGATCGCCAGCAGAACTCTGGATTTAATCGGTGACCCGGAAACCCGTTATCGCGAAGATCCGGTGCGAATGCTGCGTGCTGCCCGATTTGCTGCCAAGCTAGACATGTCGATTGCACCGCGTAGCGCTGCACCCATCAAAGAACTCAGTACCTTGTTGGCAAACATTCCAGCTGCACGCTTATTTGAAGAAGTCCTGAAATTGTTTTTATCCGGTCAGGCAGAACGCACGTTGGAACTACTCATCGAATACCAACTACTGGAGCCACTGTTCCCGGCTTTAGCCCCCCGCCTTAAACAAGCAGACAGTAAAGAGCGGGTATTTCTCAAACAGGTGATGCGCAATACCGACGAGCGTATTCACAACGGCCAATCGGTGACGCCTGCTTTTATCTATGCAGCATTATTGTGGTATCCGGTCGAAGAACGCGCTGAACAGTTAAAGTTGGAATCGGGTCTGAACCCATACGATGCGTTCAATTTGGCAATGACCGAGGTGCTGGAGCAGCAATTGCGCCGCATTATGATCCCGCGTCGCTTTACCACCACCATTCGTGATATCTGGCAGATGCAAAGCCGGTTAACTCGCCGTACAGGTCGTCGTGCGTGGCAAACGTTTGAGCATCCGCGCTTCCGTGCCGGTTTCGATTTTCTGTTGGTGCGGGGCCAAGCTGAGGGCGGTGAGCCCGAGGCGTTGACGCAATGGTGGCAGGATTTTCAGGACGCCGATACCGATCAGCGCCGGGTCATGTTAAGCAAGCAAGGCCCATCACGTAAACCGCGGCGCCGTCGCCGACCTGCCGCGCCTAAACAGGCCGATTAATGCAGGTAGCCTATATCGGCTTGGGCAGCAACTTAGCCACCCCAAAGCAGCAAATTGAAACTGCCCTCAAGGCCATTCAGTCACTGGATGAATGTCAGCTAGTGAGCTGTTCATCCTTGTATGCCAGCAAACCTATGGGTCCTGCTGACCAGCCTGATTACGTCAACGCCGTAGCCTGTGTGCAAACCAAACTAACGCCTCATGAATTGTTGCATCACTTACAGCAAATTGAACAAGACCACGGCCGTGAGCGTAAAGCTCAGCGCTGGGGACCTCGTACGCTGGATCTTGATATCTTATTGTTTGGCAACGAGCAGCTCAATGATGAAACCTTAACGGTTCCCCACTACGGCCTGTGTGACCGTGAATTTGTGCTCTATCCCTTATATGAAATCGCACCGCAACTTGTATTGCCCGATGGGCGTTCGCTACACTCGGTGCTGCAAACTTGCCCGTTAAACGGCTTGAGTAAAATCTGATATTCGCCACTAAAGGTTGATTATGAGTAAAAAAATTACCACCTCCACACTGCTTAAAATGAAACAGCAAGGAGAACGAATCAGTGCCATAACGGCTTATGATGCCAGCTTCGCTAAGTTATTTGATGAGCAGGGTGTTGAAGTCATACTGATTGGTGATTCGCTGGGTATGGTGCTTCAGGGTCACGATGATACTTTACCCGTTTCAGTGGCAGATATTGCGTATCACACCCGTTCCGTGAGGGCCGGCACTACGCGTTCGCTGGTGGTCGCCGATATGCCGTTTATGAGTTACGCTGATACAGCAACTGCGTGTCGTAACGCAGCGGAACTGATGATCGCAGGTGCCAGCATGGTCAAAATTGAAGGCGGTGCCTGGGTGGCTGACACGGTACGAGCGCTGGTTCAACGCAGCGTACCTGTGTGTGGCCACTTGGGGTTGACCCCTCAATCAGTGCATGTGTTTGGCGGCTTTAAAGTGCAGGGACGCGATGCACTACAGGCCGAGCAGATGGTTGAAGATGCCTTGTTGTTACAGGAGGCCGGTATTCAGTTATTGGTGCTGGAATGTGTGCCCCAGCAATTGGCCAAGGCCATCAGTGAAAAGCTGACTATACCAGTGATTGGAATCGGTGCAGGCAAAGACTGCGATGGTCAGATACTGGTTATGCACGATATGCTAGGTATCAGCGCCAATTATATGCCCAAGTTTTCCAAGAATTACCTCAGTGCGACCGGCGATATTCGTCAGGCAGTCAGTCAGTATATCGATGAAGTGCGAAGTGGTACTTTTCCGGGCCCTGAGCACAGTTTTGATTAAGGCCACATGATGCAGATCATTTCAGATATTAATCAACTTCGTGAAGTTCGCCGTGAGTGGCAACTTCAGGGTCGCGTTATCGGCTTTGTTCCCACTATGGGTAATCTTCATGACGGTCATTTGCAATTAGTCAGGGCAGCCCGTCAACACTGTGACATCGTGGTGGTTTCCATTTTCGTCAATCCCATGCAATTTGGCGAAAATGAGGATTTGGATGCCTACCCTCGTACCTTAGATGAGGATCGGAACAAGCTTGACGCATTGGGCGTGGACGTGTTGTTTACCCCGGGTGCCAGTGATATCTATCCACGTGGATTGGAACAGCAAACCTTCGTTGAGGTTCCTGGTTTGTCTTACATGATTTGCGGTGCCAGTCGACCGGGCCATTTTCGTGGTGTCGCGACCATAGTGTGTAAGCTGTTTAATATGGTCCAGCCAAATCATGCATTTTTGGGCGAGAAAGACTTTCAGCAACTGCAGGTAATTAGAACCATGGTGCAGGACCTGTCAATGAATCTGACTATCCACGGGGTTGCAACGTGTCGCGAGGATGACGGATTAGCCATGAGTTCCCGCAACGGATACTTATCTGAGCATGAACGTCGATTGGCACCGAAAGTGTACCAGGCTATTCAGGCGCTGGCTGATGCCATTCTGGCGGGTCGCCGCGATTTTCAGCAGTTAGCTGATGAGCAAGCCGCTGGGCTAAATCAAGCTGGCTTTAAAACAGATTATCTGGAGGTTCGTTCAGCCACCACTTTACTAAAGCCAGGCTACGATGAAAAAGACTTGGTGATTTTAGTCGCAGCCTTCCTT
>CAXQZJ010000074.1:0-12927 GCA_964228145.1 Alteromonadaceae bacterium
CCCAGTTGGCACCCATTGTTGAATCGCGGTAAAAAAACCGCTATGCATAGGGCCGGAATGTCGGTGCGCGGTAAAATTATCAGTGAAAATGAGGTCGGGCTGGCAGATTTTGAAGACTATATCGTGCGTTGGCCGCTGGATGACGAGCAATAAAAAAAGCACCGAATGGTGCTTTTTTTATTGAGTGATATAGCGTTAAATTTTACGTAAGGCTATCCATCTGCACAGGCTAACGATAACGCCTGTGAGCAGAAACGCTGAGAGTATAATCAGCATCCATTGCGGCATCGTCATTCCGGCAAATGACCAATCTATATCACCACAACTGCCAGTCGCTGCAAACACATCGGGTAGCCATTCATGTAATGGCGCCCAGGATGGAAAACGCGGAACAAATTCGCAACCTACAAATGCGCCGAAAGGGTCGCTTTGTAACTGCACATGGTCATAGGCAATCCAGGCCCCCCAACCCGCGCTGATGAGCCAACCTGCTTGAGCGACAATGCGCAATGGCGCAAATTGGCTAACAAAAATGCCCATTAGCGCGCTCAACATGATGCCGATTACTGCGGTGCGTTGATAAATACACATGATGCAGGGGTGTAATTCCTCAACATGCTGGAAATACAAGGCTGCAATCACCAGCGCCAAGGCGCTGACAAACAGCAATTTCCATGCGCCCGGATGGGTTGGCCATTCTCCGATGGTCTTAAACATAGAATACGTCCTGTTTTTAACTTAGTGGCCGCCATCCAATGGTGCGGCCGGTATATCTGTATGATGGTTAATCAGGTGGGCTTCATACAGCCAATCTGTCATATCAAATAAGATAAAGTAACTGGCAGCCAAACCCACGATAGTTAACACGATGGTGTAGGGCAGGGCCATATAGACCATTCTACCGTAACTCAGTCGCAATAAGGGGGCTAATGCCGAGGTTAACAGGAACAAGAACGCTGCCTGTCCATTAGGTGTGGCAACACTTGGAATGTTAGTGCCGGTATTAATTGCAACAGCTAACATATCGAATTGGTCACGGGTAATGGCACCGGAGCGAAGTGCTGCGGCAACTTCATTAATGTATACAGAACCGACAAACACATTGTCACTGACCATCGACAATGCACCGTTTGCCAGATAGAACAGAACCAATTGGGTTTTACCCTCGTAGGTCAGTACCCACTCTATTACTGGTCTAAACAGGTTTTGGTCGATAATCACAGCAACGATGGCGAAAAACACACAGAGTAATGCGGTAAAGGGCAGAGCTTCCTCAAACGCCTTACCGATTTGATGTTCATCAATGACGCCACTCATGGTCGAAGCCAACACAATAACCGATAGTCCGATTAGGCCGACAGGGGCCATGTGCAGGGCCAGAGCGATGACTAACCAAATGCCGACTAATCCTTGCATTATCAGTTTAGCGCTGTCCTGACGGGTGCGTTTCTCATCCAGCATGTTCGAATAGTCGGTCAATATGGTTCTTACTGCTGACGGTAATTGCGCGCCGTAGCTGAAAATTTTGGTTTTTTCCAGCAGGTAGCAAGTCAATAACCCAGCAATCAGCACCGGTATGGTGATCGGTGACATGCGAATTGCAAATTCAATAAACTCCCATCCGGCGGTTTCCGCGATGATCAGGTTTTGTGGCTCTCCGACTTTGGTCATTACGCCACCCAGAGCGGTACCGATAGCAGCATGCATCATCAGGTTACGCAAAAACGCCCGAAAGTTGTCCAAGTCTTCGCGACTCAGGTGGTTGACGTCATCGTCATGGGTGTGGTCATGGTCATGATGAAAGTCTTTGCCTGAAGCGACCTTGTGATAAATGCTGTAGAAGCCAGTAGCAACTGAGATAATTACAGCAACCACGGTTAAGGCGTCGAGGAAGGCTGATAGAAAAGCTGATGCAAACACAAAGCACAAAGACAAGGTGACTTTGTTTTTCACTTTAATTAACAAACGGGTAAACAGGTGCAGCAGCAAATCTTTCATAAAGTAGATGCCAGCAACCATGAAAACCAATAGCAATACTACCTCGATATTGGTAACAATTTCCGCTTTGATATGCCCGGGTGTCGTCATACCTATCGCAACGGCCTCAAGGGCCAGCAAGCCACCGGGTTGCAAGGGGTAGCACTTCAGCGCCATGGCCAGGGTAAAAATAAACTCCAGAACCAGCAACCAGCCGGCGATATACGGGTCAATTGCAAAGAAAATGATAGGGTTGATGACCAGAAAGATCAGAATGAGTTTTTTATACCAGTCAGGTGCGTTGCCAAGAAAGTTCTTGAAAACTGCGAAGGGCAGAGATTGCTGCATGGAATTTTTCCCGTTACATGGATTTACGCATGCAATTTTTATTCGTTGCAGCGCCAAATTGCAAGTTATTGATGGTTATAGCTTTATATTTTAGCTTAAAAATCTTGTTTGGCGCTGGAACAAATATGGACGCATGCTGCAAAAAGGTTAAATAATTGTTAGCCGCCGGCACAAATTAAGCTGGTACAATCAGTTAACACTGGTACAATCTGGCCAACGAAAAGCAATAACAAAGAGCGTGTGGAATGATTTATAAAGCTCAAAGCCCGGCTGGCTTTGCCGAGGAATATATTGTTGAATCCATTTGGAGCGGTCGCTTCCCTCCGGGCACCATTTTGCCAGCGGAGCGAGAATTATCTGAATTAATTGGTGTCACCCGGACGACATTACGTGAAGTTTTACAACGTCTGGCCAGAGACGGTTGGTTAACTATTCAGCACGGAAAACCCACCAAAGTGAATAACTTTTGGGAAACGTGTGGTTTGAATATTTTGGAAACGCTGGCCCGGCTCAACGAGGATGGTATTCCTGAGTTGGTCGATGACTTGCTTTCGGCTCGTACCAATGTCAGTGCAGTGTTTATCCGAGGCGCAATTAAAAACAGCCCGCAAAAGGTGATTGACGCGCTGAACGCCGCCGAGAGTGTGCCGGAAGATGGTCAGGCCTTTGCCAATTTTGACTATGAATTGCATCATGAGATGGCCATGCAATCAGGCAATAACGTTTATGTATTGATGATGAATGGTTTTCGTGGCTTGTATTCGCGAATTGGTAGCTATTATTTTTCAGACGAGAGTAGCCGACGTGTTGCCCGTCAGTACTATGCGGATTTGGCGGACTTGGCTGAGAAAGGAGACTTCTCCGCTGTACCAAACTTGGTCAGACGCTACGGTATCGAAAGTGGTCGGGTATGGTTACAGATTCGTGATGATATGCCCAAGGGACTGGTCGATTGAACTCTAGTTTGCCGATTAAAAAAAGCCCATCTGAATGATGGGCTTTTTTCGATTAGGTAAAAAGCTTAGTTTTTCAATTCCCGCACTAAGCCCTGTACGACTTTCGCACTACCGCACACTACATGACCTTTCAACATAGGGTCATTATTGCCGTTGAAGTCAGTAACCAGACCGCCAGCTTCACGCACCAGCAGTTCGCCTGCGGCAATGTCCCAAGCTTGGATGCCTTTTTCCCAATAGCCATCAAAACGGCCTGCCGCAACATAGGCCATATCCAGAGCTGCTGAGCCGCTGCGACGAACGTCACCACAACGTTGGAATATGCGCGCAAAACTGTCTAACGTGCCTGATGTGTCAGCTTTGTTTTTAAATGGGAATGCCGTCGCTAAAACCGTACCGGCAAGATCGCGGTTTTGTGCACAACGAATTCGGTAACCATTCAGTTGCGCCCCGGCGCCACGGCTGGCCGTGAATAATTCACCGCGTAACGGATCAAATACCACCGCCTGGTCCAAACGACCTTTGTGCAGTAAAGCAATAGACACAGCAAAGTGGGGGATGCCCTGAATAAAATTAGTGGTCCCGTCCAATGGATCGATAACCCATTGATACTCGTCGTCACCTTTGATGGTGCCAGACTCTTCTCCCACAAATCCATGGGTTGGATAAGATTGTTGAATCTTACTAATGATGAGTGCTTCCGCTTCTTTGTCGACATTGGTAACAAAGTCGTTGGAGCCTTTCTGCTCTGCATTAAGCTCGCTTTTACTTTCATACGCACGAGCAATGAGCGTACCGGCTGCGCGCGCTGCGCGAACCGCAATATTCAGCATGGGTTGCATAGACAAAACCTACTAATTTTAAAAGAACAGTTAAGGCAAAGACCGATGACCGGTCAAAAATTCGGCGCAGAGTCTAGCAGACTCCTAGTAAAACACAAGCAAACAAGCATAGTGTGCAGCAGTTTTCGGGTAATAGGATCGCGCCAAGGCTCGATTCACGGGCGGTTTATGCTATTATTCGCGCCCTAATTTTTAGCGAGGCTCATTGTCATGATGGAAAACGTCAAGATCATTCTGGTAAACACATCCCATACCGGGAATATTGGCTCTACGGCCAGAGCGATGAAGACAATGGGGCTTTCCAATTTAGTCTTGGTTGATCCGGTTCATCAACCAGATGGTCAGGCAAGCGCGTTGGCGGCGGGCGCCGGAGATGTGCTGGCCAACGCCAAAATCGTGCCGACGCTTGCCGACGCCATCAAAGATTGTGGTCTGGTAATTGGTACCAGTGCGCGCAGCCGAACCTTATCATGGCCAATGATAGAGCCTCGAGAGTGCGGTCTGAAATTGGTTGAAGAAGTCCAACAGTATCCAGTGGCTCTAGTGTTCGGACGGGAAAATAGTGGGCTGACCAATGAGGAACTGCAACAATGCCATTACCATGTGTGTATACCTGCAAACCCAGACTATAGCTCGTTGAATCTTGCCGCAGCGGTACAAACTTTGTGTTACGAAATTCGCATGGCGAGTTTGGCTGAACAACCAGAAACGGCAGAGGGTGAGTACCCGTTAGTGGAGGATTTAGAGCGGTTTTACGGACACCTAGAACAGACGCTGACACACACAGGTTTTATTGTTAAGCAACATCCCGGTCAGGTTATGGCCAAATTGCGCAGGCTGTTTAATCGCGCCCGTCCGGAAGCTCATGAGCTGAATATATTGCGCGGAATCCTGTCCTCTATTGATAAGCAGAATAAGGGCTAGCCGTGTTAGCCCGTGTTCGAGAAGATATCCGCAGCGTTTTTCACCGTGACCCTGCCGCCAGACATACGCTGGAAGTACTGACCTGTTACCCTGGTTTACATGCTGTATGGTGGCATCGTGTGGCACATTGGTGCTGGACACATCGCTTAAAAGGTTTGGGGCGATTGTTGTCGACGTTAACCCGATGGTTTACCGGTATTGAGATTCACCCGGGCGCGAGTATAGGACGTCGATTCTTTATTGATCATGGTATGGGTGTGGTGATCGGCGAAACAGCGATTATCGGTGATGACGTAACCCTTTATCATGGTGTGACTTTGGGGGGCACCAGCTGGAATGCCGGCAAGCGTCACCCTACGCTTGAAAACAATGTGGTGATTGGTGCAGGGGCGAAAATTCTTGGCCCAATTACCATCGGTGAAGGGGCAAAGATTGGCTCTAACTCAGTGGTGGTGAAAAACGTACCTGCCGGCGCTACAGCTGTAGGAATACCAGGCCGGATTGTAGCACCATCCGGTAGCGATCCTGAGCGTGATAATCAGCGCCAGCAAATTGCTAAAAAATACGGATTCGATGCGTACGCGGTTGCGCCAGACAATCCGGATCCTGTCGCCAGTGCAATCGGCACTATGCTTGACCACATGCATCTAATGGATCAAAAGGTCGGTGACTTGTGCAAAGCGATAAATCAATTGGGTGGCAATGTGTGCGAGCAACAATTGCCTAGCGTGCAGTTAGATGAATTTGCTGACGCAGAAAAGCATGCTGCCCAGCAACGGCAGAAGGAACAAGATGCCTTCGACCCAGTCATCTGAAATAGATGACTAAATTGGTCGGGTATATACTTGACTAAAATAGTCGGGAATGGGAAAATTAAGCATCAACTTCTCTGATGCGGGGCGATATGAAACTGACTTCAAAAGGACGTTATGCAGTTACGGCAATGCTTGATGTGGCCTTGCATGCGCAACGTTCACCGGTATCGTTAGCGGATATTTCCGAACGACAAGGTATTTCGTTGTCGTATCTGGAACAATTATTCGCGCGTTTGCGCAGGCAACAGCTCGTGATAAGTGTGCGCGGTCCCGGCGGCGGATATCAACTGGGTAAGGATGCCGACGAGATTCCTGTCGGCGAAGTAATCAGTGCTGTGGACGAGACTGTGGATGCTACCCGCTGTGCCGGACTGTCCGATTGCCAAGCCGGCGAACGATGTCTGACCCATAGTCTGTGGACCGACCTTAGCGACCGAATCAGTACTTTCCTGCATGGCATCACTCTAGGTGAACTTATGCGCCAGGGAGACGTAAAGCAAGTAGCGCAACGACAGCAGCTTGCCAAAAACCAGAAATCATCGACAGCCGAGAGTATCGCTGTCACCTTACAGTTGTAAGCGGAGTTAACAATGAAATTACCCATTTATATGGATTACTCAGCAACCACACCAGTCGATCCTCGTGTGGCAGAAAAAATGATGCAGTGTCTGACTACTGAAGGCAACTTTGGTAATCCGGCTTCCCGTTCTCATCGTTTCGGATGGCAAGCGGAGGAAGCGGTTGAAGAGGCACGTGCTCAAATTGCTGAGCTAGTGAATGCCGACCCTCGTGAAATTGTCTTTACCTCAGGTGCCACTGAGTCAGACAACTTAGCGATTAAAGGTGCTGCGCATTTTTACCAGAAAAAAGGTAAGCACGTAATCACGCTGAAGACTGAGCACAAAGCCGTTCTGGATGCCTGCCGTCAACTGGAACGCGAAGGCTTTGAAGTGACTTATATGGATCCCGAGCCAAGTGGTCTGTTGGATTTGGAAAAGTTTAAAGCGGCGCTTCGTGAAGACACTGTGTTGGTGTCAATCATGCACGTAAACAATGAAGTGGGTGTCATTCAGGATATTCAGGCCATTGGTGAAATCTGCCGTGAGAACAAAGTGATATTTCATGTAGATGCAGCACAAAGTATTGGCAAAATGCCAATTGATTTGCAGGAGCTGAAAGTGGACCTGATGGCGTTCTCAGCGCACAAGTGTTACGGCCCGAAAGGTATAGGTGCCCTGTATGTTCGCCGTAAACCTCGTATTCGCCTGGAAGCGCAGATGCATGGCGGCGGTCACGAGCGTGGAATGCGCTCCGGAACATTGCCAACTCACCAGATCGTGGGTTTTGGTGAAGCATGCCGTATCGCGAAATTGGAGATGGCGGCCGAGAATGAGCGTATTCTGGCGCTCAGAAACCGTTTGTGGAATGGTGTGAAAGATATTGAAGCGGTGCAGGTCAACGGCGATCTTGAGCAACGAATTTCCGGCAACCTGAATGTGAGCTTCGCTTACGTAGAAGGGGAAAGCCTGATAATGGCGTTAAAAGATATGGCTGTGTCATCAGGGTCAGCCTGCACCTCAGCCAGTCTGGAGCCTTCCTACGTCTTACGTGCGTTGGGACTGAATGATGAACTGGCGCACAGTTCAATTCGCTTCAGCATTGGGCGTTTTACCACTGAAGAAGAAATCGACTACGTCATAGATGTGATTCGCAATGCCATAGGGAAATTGCGCGAGATGTCGCCTTTATGGGAAATGTACAAAGACGGTGTTGATTTGGCATCGGTTGAGTGGGTACACCACTAAGATTAATTAACTGCCTGAAACTCAGGCAGAGAAGAGGTAATTCAACATGGCTTATAGTAACAAAGTAATTGATCACTACGAGAACCCCAGAAACGTTGGTTCATTCGATAAGAACGATCCTAGCGTTGCGACCGGTATGGTCGGTGCACCAGCCTGTGGTGACGTTATGAAGCTGCAATTGAAAATCAGTGACGCTGGCATCATTGAAGATGCCAAATTTAAAACCTATGGTTGTGGCTCAGCGATAGCTTCAAGCTCGTTAATCACTGAGTGGGTTAAAGGTAAAAGCATCGACGAAGCGGTCGCAATTAAAAATACCGATATTGCTGAAGAATTAGCGTTGCCGCCGGTAAAAATCCACTGCTCAATCTTGGCAGAAGATGCAATCAAAGCGGCGGTAGAAGACTATCGTGCTAAGCGAGTTGCAGAGTAATTATGGCCATTTCGGTAACAGAAGCTGCTGCCCAGCGAGCAAAGTCATTTTTGCAAAATCGGGGTAAAGGCATTGGCATTCGGCTCGGGGTGAAGACCACTGGGTGTTCCGGGCTTGCTTATGTACTCGAATTTGTCGACGAGCTGGAAGAGGGAGATCAGGTATTTGAAGATAATGGCGTTAAAGTCATTATTGATGCAAAGAGCCTGGTTTACCTGGACGGGACGCAACTAGACTTTGCCAAAGAAGGGCTGAATGAAGGCTTTCAGTTTAACAACCCGAATGTGAAAGGCGAATGTGGTTGTGGTGAGAGTTTCAATATCTGATTGATGCTCTGAGGCTTTTAAATGCCAGTCTTCGGACTGGCATTTGTGTTTAAAAAAGGTAACCGCAGTGGATTATTTTTCATTGTTTGATGTGCCCCAGCAGTTTGACGTGGACACAACTTTATTGTCTGCGCGCTATCAAGCACTGCAACAGTTGACCCATCCAGATAAATTTGCCACCGCTTCCGAAAGTGAAAAGCGTATCGCGATGCAAAAAAACGCACAGGTCAATGATGCATTCCGGGTATTAAAAGACCCGATTTTGAGAGCGGAACATTTGCTGGCGCTTCGTGGTGTAAACGTAGCCCATGATCAACAGTCCATGAAGGACACCGCATTTTTGATGCAACAAATGGAATGGCGTGAATCACTTGAAGACGCCTCGGCAACCTCTGACGTTGATGCCATGTATGCATTGGACGATGAATTGCAGCAGCATGCGCAGCAACTTATGTCGCAATTATCAGCGCAACTAAACGCAGGTACAGAAGAGCGACTGCAAACAGCCGAGGGATTGATCGCAAAACTTAAATTTATGCACAAGTTGCGACATCAGATCGACGAGCAAATTGACAGGCTAGAAGAGGACTATTAAGAATGGCATTTTTACAAATCGCCGAACCGGGTCAAAGCGAAGCGCCCCATGAGCGTAAATTAGCCGTTGGAATTGACTTAGGGACGACCAACTCTCTGGTTGCGACCGTCAGAAGTGGTCGGGCAGAAACCCTTGGTGATGCTGATAATCAGCACTTAATGCCTTCGGTAGTGCATTTTAACTCAGAGCAGGTTTTGGTAGGCCAACCGGCACAACTTCGGGCGAGTGAAGCGCCGGAACATACCCTATCATCGATTAAGCGTCTGATGGGGCGAAGTCTCGAAGATATAAAACAACGTTACCCTCACCTTGCTTATCAGTTTTGTCAGGATAGCCAGCAGGTGCCAGCGGTCATTACCCCTCAGGGCAAAGTAAACGCCATCCAGGTCTCCTCGCACATTTTGCAGGCGTTACGAGAGCGTGCAGAGCAATCTTTGGGAGATGAACTGACCGGTGCAGTGGTCACTGTTCCAGCCTACTTTGACGACGCACAGCGTCAGGCTACTAAAGACGCAGCGCGATTGGCTGGTTTAAATTTACTCCGATTACTCAATGAACCCACCGCAGCAGCCATTGCATATGGACTAGATAGTCAGGAAGAAGGTGTCATTGCTGTTTATGATCTTGGCGGTGGAACCTTTGATATTTCTGTCTTGAAATTAACCAAGGGTGTGTTCGAAGTATTGGCAACCGGTGGTGACAGTGCGCTAGGTGGTGATGATTTCGATCACGCTGTGACACAGTGGATACTGGCTGAGTGCAGTCATGAAGGAAAGCTCACAGCCAAGCAGCGTCAGTACCTAAATCAATTAGCAAAAAATGTAAAACAGCAACTCACTGAGTCGGATTCAGTGGATTTTGAGCTGAATCTGGATGGTGTTGAGATCACCTCTTTAACGCTTACGCGCGCTGTGTTTGAAACGATTACCAAGGAATTAGTGGCTAAAACGCTCAGAGCGACGCGGCGTGCATTAAAAGATGCTGGGGTAACGAAACAAGACGTTCAAAACGTGGTGATGGTAGGTGGTTCGACCCGAATGCCAGTGATTCGAGAGCAGGTTGCTCAGTTCTTTGGTAAGCCACCATTAACATCAATCGACCCGGATAAAGTAGTGGCAGTTGGGGCTGCGATTCAAGCCGATATATTGGTGGGTAATAAGCCAGATGGCGACATGTTGTTACTTGATGTGTTACCTCTTTCTCTGGGGCTTGAAACCATGGGCGGATTGGTTGAAAAAGTCATTCCTCGCAATACCACGATTCCCGTTGCCCGAGCTCAGGAGTTTACAACCTTTAAGGATGGTCAAACTGCGATGATGATTCACGTTCTCCAGGGAGAGCGCGAATTAGTTGAAGATTGCCGTTCTTTAGCACGCTTTAATCTAACCGACATACCGCCGATGGTTGCTGGCGCTGCCCATATCAGAGTGACGTTTCAGGTTGACGCCGATGGATTACTGTCGGTAACGGCGATGGAAAAATCGACGGGGATTGAGGCGCGTATTGAGGTTAAACCTTCTTACGGATTAAGCGACGGCGAAGTGACGCAAATGCTACAATCGTCGGTCAAAAATGCCAAACAAGACATGCGCGCGCGGATGCTGAAAGAACAGCAAGTCGAGGCATTGCGCGTAAAGGAGGCGATTCAGGCCGCCTTAGATGAAAGTGGAGCCTCTTTGTTAAGCGAAGAGGAAAGCGCAGCAATTCAGGCAGCGATTGAACAGATGATGGACATCGCCCAGGGTGAAGACCCACAGCAGATAGAACAAGCGATTGCTCGCGTTGATGCGATTAGCCAGGCTTTCGCACAACGACGTATGGATGCATCCATTAAACAGGCCCTTCAAGGGCAAACCGTTGACGATATTTAACAGGAACGAAAAAATGCCACAGATTATATTTTTACCCCACCCAGAGTTGTGTCCTGATGGCGCAGTCGTGGAAGCGGACAAAGGTACCAGTATTCTGGATGCAGCGTTAAAAAACGGCATTGGAATCGAGCACGCATGTGAAAAAAGCTGTGCCTGTACGACCTGTCATGTGGTCGTTCGCGAAGGATTTGACTCAATGGAAGAGTCAGATGAACTTGAAGACGACATGTTGGATAAAGCCTGGGGGCTTGAGCCGGAATCCCGGTTAGGATGTCAGGCAATGGTTGAAGATGAAGATCTGGTTGTCGAAATCCCCAAATACACGGTCAATCAGGTATCAGAAGGTCACTAGAAACCTAACAGGTGAAACTGGTTAAGGGCATAATCGACTAATGAGCCTGCAACCATAGACAAAGGCGCCGAGGCAGTAATTGCCAGCGCCTTTATACTTTGCGGGACATCCACTGGCCATTCTCTGACCTTGCTGATTTCCGCCTTTGCGGTAATTAAACTGGCTATCTTCCTTAATGTTCTCGGATCATCGGTAATTCTGCGTCCACCACAAACATTACTCTCCATCGCTTCACTCAATTGTTGATTGAATCGCTCTATCGTCAAGTTCTTTTTATCCGCAATCAGAGACTGGACACGAAGTACAGGTTTGAACAAAAACACCACCAAAATGAATAGGCTCAGGGATATAGCTAGCACATCAACGATAGGTATCTGATTACCGATCCAAAACAGCGGTACCAGGATAAAAAATATTGAAACATACACCACATTACTCACGACAAATTGAGAAAAGGGGCTGACATTTTTTAAGCCAAATAAGTCGATACTGTGCTTGTTTAAGTAGTGATTAACGATGTAATTGGTTAAGCGGCTGATTTGAAACAACGCCATCATGTTGAACACCCAAAAGACAACGGCCATGACGTTGAGGGTCCACATGCTAATACTCAATTCTACGGTCAGCAGGTTTTCTGCCAGCATATAGCCAAGTGCCACAGCACTGCCAATAACGCAGGCGAAGACCATATTCTGTGCAGTGATTTCGTCTAATTTGTGAAGTTGCTGAGATAAAAACTCATCATCATCAGGTTTGAATGCTTTAAGGGTTGCTTCAAAGTTTTTGGTGACGGAGATGATCACAAACAATGAAAAACCGATGATGGTAGGAAAGGCTACAGCTGCTGCAAATTTGCGATAAACAAGCGACGATGCACTGATGTCCGGTAGTTCTAAATTACCGCTAGCGAAACTCAACAAGATCAGCACCACGCTCACGGTGATGGGAACGGTAACCCTTGATAAGCGGCGCATGACTTTAATATTCATAATAAGCTTTTAACCAGGTTATCAATTAAGGAACTAGCGACCCAGCCAATCAGGGGTAAACAGAACAATACACTGACTTTAATGACAAAAGGAATATCCACCGGCCACTCTTTACTTTCACCGATCTCATTTCTGACGGTCAATAAATCGGATACGTACTGCAAACGGTTATCACTATCAACCAATCGACGTTGCTTTTTTCTGTCGGCCTGAAGGGCCGCATCAATCGCGTCGTTAATGCGTTCAATAGATAACATTTTTTTGCGCTTTAGCTCTTTTTTGATCAGGTAAATAGGAACCGAAATTGCCAGTAAAAGCAAGAACAAGGCGAACATGATGAGTAACAGATCCAATTCTGGGGCGGCCGAGTTAATCCAGAATAGTGGCTGTATACCAACGACCAAAGCCGGCGCGACGAAATTGATCATGACAATTTTAGAAATGGGCTTAAGTTCGTCAATTCGGAATAACCGTACCGCAATTTTAGTGCTGACAAAATGGAT
Source organism: Alteromonadaceae bacterium (assembly GCA_964228145.1). GTDB lineage: Bacteria > Pseudomonadota > Gammaproteobacteria > Enterobacterales > Alteromonadaceae > Pseudobowmanella. The sequence goes on from CAXQZJ010000074.1 coordinate 12,737, forward strand.
CGTCATGCGCGTGGAGTAAAAGATGCTCAGAAACAGTCTCAGCATAAAAAACCAACATATCCAGGTTTGTAAGATCAGCACTGAGCGAGCCTGAGTAAATACGGATAAGGGGTTACTGACATCGTAAAGCTGATGCGTAGAAAAGTAGCCTAACGACAATAATACTGTCACCCCTAGCAGGTAAGGCGTTG
>CAXQZJ010000075.1:0-3740 GCA_964228145.1 Alteromonadaceae bacterium
CATAAGCGCATGGCTTTTCTCTCATTGCTGGCAAGTTACTGTTATACCGCGATTAAACCGTATTTAACCGATGTTGTGTACTGCTATTTTCTGGCCCGAGGCAATACTGCGTAAATAAACTGCTTTAGCCAATGCCCGGGCTGCTTGGCGGTATGATTGGCTGATGGGATGATCCGGCTGCTCAAGTAAAAGCGCTTTACCCGCATCGGCATGCTCTCTGATGGTAATATCCAGCGGCAACTGCCCCAACAACGGCAGTTTCTTCTGTTGAGCCAATTGTTCACCGCCGCCTTGAGAAAATAAGTAATCTTTATTGCCGCAGGCACTGCATTGGTGATAACTCATATTCTCTACCACGCCGAGTACAGGCACTTCGACCTGATCAAACATACTGATCCCTTTAACGGCATCTGCCAGGGCCAGGTCTTGCGGTGTGGTTACGATAACTGCCCCGCTGGCTGGAATTTGCTGTGCCAAGGTTAACTGAATATCACCGGTTCCCGGAGGCATGTCGATAAGTAAATAATCTAACTCACCCCACAAGGTTTCATTAAGCAACTGCATAAGTGCTTTACTGGCCATTGGCCCTCGCCATACCGTGGCTTTCTCAGCCTCAACAAGATAGCCAATCGAATTGGCTACAAGCCCGTGAGCTAGATTAGGCTGCATATGCTTGTTATCTTCGCTTTGCGGATACTGCCCTGCGTTGCCGAGCATTATAGGGATTGATGGACCATAAATATCTGCATCTAACACACCAACTCTCGCACCTTCTTGCTGCAAGGCCAGCGCCAGGTTGACTGTCGTGGCTGATTTTCCTACTCCGCCTTTACCCGACGCCACTGCGATAATGTTTTTAATCCCCGGTATGCGTCCTTTGGCTGCCGGCAAAGCTTCAACTTGTTGGCGCAGAGTCAGACTCTTAGGTAACAGGGCACGGATGTCAGTATGCAGGGAAGCACAGGCGAAAGGTATCACGCACTGCTTATCATCCAGCCAGCCGCGCACCTGTTGTGTGGTTAACCCGAGTAAGGTTGCCAGCGCGTCGGCAACCGGCGATAGATCGGGCTTTTTACCAAAAAACATGAATACCTCGGATTGTTAAAGAATTTCGATGCAAAAAAAGGCGGATTTCGGTAACATCTGCCACCTTATTTTGACCTAATTTAAAATCGGAAAACACAGTACCGTTATGACCCAACGCAAAATTCTTGTTACCAGTGCGCTGCCCTATGCGAATGGCTCAATTCACCTAGGCCATTTATTAGAGCATATCCAAACTGATATCTGGACAAGATTCCAACGCATGCGCGGTCATCAGTGTTACAGCGTGTGTGCAGATGATGCCCATGGCACACCGGTAATGCTCAAAGCGCAAGAGTTAGGGATTACACCAGAACAAATGGTGGCCCAAACCCGCGCCGAGCATCATCAGGACTTGCAAGACTTCCTGATCGATTATGATAACTACTATGTTACCCACTCCGATGAAAATCGCGAGCTTTGCGAACTGATTTATAACCGGTTGGATGCCAAAGGTTATATCGTAAAACGTACCATCAGTCAGTTATTCGATCCGGAAAAGAACATGTTCTTGCCTGATCGTTTTGTCAAAGGTACCTGCCCTAAATGTGGTGCAGAAGATCAAAATGGTGACAGCTGTGATGTGTGCAGTGCCACCTACGATCCGACTGAAATGAAGAACCCGCGTTCAGTCATTTCGGGTGCTACGCCAGTATTGAAAGACTCAGAGCACTTATTCTTCGACCTGCCACAATTTTCTGACATGTTGAAGGACTGGATGCAGTCTGGTGCGATCCAAGCAGAAATGGCCAATAAGCTCAAAGAGTGGTTCGAAGACGGACTGCAACAATGGGATATCAGCCGCGATGCACCGTATTTCGGTTTCGAAATCCCCGGCTCTCCCGGTAAGTATTTTTATGTATGGTTAGATGCTCCTGTCGGTTATATGGCCAGCTTCAAGCACTATTGCGACCAGCACGGCATCGATTTTGACAGCTACTGGGCAAAAGATTCAGATGCAGAGCTTTATCATTTTATCGGTAAAGACATCACCTATTTCCACAGCCTGTTTTGGCCCGCCATGCTGGAAGGTGCAGATTTCCGTAAACCCACTGGGGTCAATGTACACGGCTTTGTAACGGTCAACGGTGCAAAGATGTCCAAATCGAAAGGCACCTTTATTAAGGGTCGTACTTACTTAGACCACTTAAACCCTGAGTATCTGCGCTACTACTTTGCCAGCAAGCTAAGTGATAGCGTGACAGATATCGACCTTAACTTTGAGGATTTCGTTTCTAAAGTTAATTCAGACCTAGTAGGCAAAGTTGTCAATATCGCTAGTCGTTGTGCTAGTTTTATCAACAAGCGTTTTAACAATACGCTCTCGGATACTGTGCTGGAACCGCAACTGGTTGAAGAATTCCAACAAGCTGCACAAAGCATCGCTACCAGCTACGAAAAGCGCCAATATAACCGAGCTATTCGTGAGATCATGGCCTTAGCAGACAAAGCCAACCAGTTTATCGATGCTAATGCCCCGTGGGTGAGTATTAAGGACGAAACAAAGCAGCAATTCACTCATGATGTATGTTCATTAGGCATTAACTTGTTCCGTATCTTGCTGGTATACCTCAAGCCTGTCCTGCCTAAATTAACCCAGGACGCCGAGGCATTTTTAAATGACACCCTCAGTTGGGAAAGCGCGCAACACGTCCTCACCAACCATCAGGTGAATAAATTCAAAGCGCTGTTACAGCGCGTGGATAGCAAACACGTAGAAGCCATGATTGAAGACTCTAAAGAAAACCTGCAACCCACCAATACCTTGCCGGCAGACAGTGAGTTAGCCAAAGATCCAATCAGCGAAACCATCGAGTTTGCTGATTTTGCCAAGGTTGATTTGCGTGTTGCCCTAATCGCGAAAGCCGAGCACGTGGAAGGCGCGGACAAGTTACTACGCTTGGAATTGGATTTAGGCGGCGAAACAAAACAAGTTTTTGCCGGCATTAAGTCAGCGTACCAACCGGAAGATCTCCAAGGCAAAATGACCTTAATGGTCGCCAACCTGGCTCCACGCAAAATGCGTTTCGGATTATCTGAAGGTATGGTTTTAGCCGCAGGCCCCGGTGGCAAAGACTTATGGGTAATGGAGCCGCATCCGGGTGCAAAGCCAGGTATGCGGGTTAAATAGCCCGATACACGCTAACCACATCATTCACTGCGATAGCACTCAGATATTAAAATACCCAGGCTATCGCAGTAATCCCCCTACTTTGAATTGCTTTGATCTTCAGCTTCAACACTGCTTGGTAATCGGCTGAAATTGTTGACCGAATAGGTGCTTCACAGCGTCGATAAAAGCGCCTCACTCGCCTGAGATTTATCCTGTATGAAATGCCAAGCAAGCTTGCTTACCTGCTAGTTACTCGACGGCCTGTAATAAATTTGAAATAAATATGTAACAAAAATGAAATAAAACTGGAATTTGTCATTTCTTGGTCTAAGTTTTAAGTGTTATCTCACTAAAACATACAAGGGAATGTTATGAAAAACGTAAAAGCGATACCTGCGATTGCAGCCATTATTTCTCTCTCATTAACAAACGGAACATGGGGACAGACCCAAACTAGCCACAACCCCCACTTCAACGCAGAGACCTATGAAATATTTCTTCCAGACAGCTTTTTAAACACTGTTTATGATGATGCATTTTTTGG
>CAXQZJ010000076.1:0-15245 GCA_964228145.1 Alteromonadaceae bacterium
CCCCCCCCCCCCCCCCCCCCCCCCTTTTTAATGATACGGCGACCACCGAGATCTACACGCTCGTCTACACTCTTTCCCTACACGACGCTCTTCCGATCTGTAATGTTTCCGTTTTAGTTGATGTAAAACGGGATGTATAACGTCTTGTCGTCTACAGCCCTCTAGAAGCAAGGGACTAATACGATTTACGGCTTTTGGGGGACTTTGATGTAATTCCCCGGCTCTGAATGACCGCTAACTGCGTTATTACGGCGCTCACTTGGTGTTATCCAAGCTACGCTGGTAATGCCTTGTTATCGGCCATTCAGTCCTCGTGGAATTCATGAAAACCACAGCTCAATATCATAAGAAACCCGGTGACTACCGGGTTTCTTTTTATCTGGGGAATAAAGCAATGTGACGCCTTATCAGGACCCATTTTCCACTGTAAAAACATAGGCTGCTTTAGCTCATTGTTAATAAAAAACTGGCGCAAGCCGGTTTTTTATTACGCTTGAGTTTATCCCTTCGCGGTTGCAATTCAGGAGGTAAAAATATAATGATTGTGCTCATGGACACGTAACTTAACAATCATCATGCACAAGATTCGTCGTGCCACAGTAAAAGACAGTGGTCTGGTTGCTCCACTTTTCGACCGTTACCGAAGTTTCTATCAGCAAGCCGGGGATCTGGCATTGGCACAAGAGTTTATTCACGAACGCCTGGATAATCAGGAGTCGGTGATTTTTATTGCTGAAAACCAGTTTAGTGATGTATTGGGCTTCGTGCAGTTGTATCCTACTTTTTCCTCTGTTTCAGCCCGCCGCCATTGGGTGTTAAATGATTTATACGTAGAACAACACGCCAGAAGGCAAGGTATCGCCCGGGGCTTGATGGAGGCCGCACATCAGTTTGTGATTGAGCGTGGTGATCAGAGTATCAGTCTTGAAACGGCCAATGATAATCAATCTGCGATCGCCCTTTATCGTGCCCTTGGCTATAAGGCGCAAACGTCCTTTACTCAGTTTGGGTGGCGAAATTCTGAGGAAGCGTCATGATCAGTTGCCAGCAATATGACTACATTGAAATTGTGTGCTTGTACGGTTACCAAGTGGCGCTAACTAAGCTCAACGGTGATGTGTTGCATGGTAAAGCGGTGACCACGGGGTTAAATGATCAAAAACAGGAATATTTGCTGCTGGGTACGGCTCAGGGTGAGGTGAAAGTGCTACTGGATGAGTTAGCAAAAATGGCGGTGAAAACAGCGAACCCCCATGTTACTGAGGTTATTTTTCATGGCTAGATTGAATCCATCGCAGTTGTATGTTGCTTTGGTCATTTTATGCTGCACTTTATGGGGCTCGTTGGCTTGGGCTGAACCGGTATCACTACCGCGTAGTGAACAGCTAGTGATTAAAGACACGGGCAGTCAACGTGAGTACCCCATCTGGATTCAGGTACCCAAATCGTACGCTTCCTCTCCACAGCGTCATTATCCTGTTGTCTATTTAGCTGATGCGAACTACAGCTTTGCGGTTGTAGCGGGCGGCCTACGATTACCGATGAATGCGGGAAAGATGCAGGAGGTGATTTTGGTCGCTATGGGTTATGAAACAGGCTCAAAAGGACAGGATAGCCGGGTCAGGGACTACACGCCGATACGGGATCCTCAATGGCGGCGTGAAACTGGCAATGCGTCTGGTTATACCGCGTTTATTCAGCGCGATTTGATGAGCTATATAACTGCAAATTACCGTGTATTGGAGGGGCAAAATACGTTTGTAGGTCATTCGCTCGGCGGGCTACTGGGTGCACATATTCTGGCACACCAACCTGCATTGTTCTCATCCTACGTGTTGAGCAGCCCGTCGGCTTGGTATGCCAATAACCATATTCTTGATGCTGAATTTAATCATGTCCCCCAAGGCACCCGAGTGTGGGTGTCTGTCGGCGAGCGGGAAACCCCGGCGTTTGGTTTAAGGCACGATATGGTCGATGTGGCACAGCGACTGGCAGCCAAGTTGGCCAAGGTTACGCTCATTGAAGTAAATTTTTTACTCATACCATCTGCAACGCATGAAACCGCTTTTCCTTCTATTGCAACTCAGGCATTGATGATGCGATATGCCCAATCGTCCTCACTTGCAGGTAATTAACCGTTGGACGATAACTAACACCAATAGCGACTATACTTAAGGCTCCTTTACGAACGGAGTCGTTGATATGAGATGGTCATTTTGTTTCATTATGCTGTCGCTTGTTAGTGGGTGCACACCGGACACCAAACCTGTGCTTGAGTCGATAACCCCGCCTGCATTTGAGAATGGCATGACGCGGATTTTGCTCAGCGACTCTGGGCAACCTGCGTTCGTCAATTACGCAATTTTATTAGAAACCGAGAATACGCCCTATGAAATCGTAAAGCTGGAACTGGACATCGCCTATAGCGAACCAGGCCAGCGTTTGTACTATCTGAATGAATCAACCCGCCGCATGCAATTTAACAATCCGGTCATTGCATGTGATACAGAATCTATTGATTTTGTAGATATTGGTCAGCGCCGTTATCACCTGTGCTTTTTCGACGGCTATTTAAATAACCAAATTCTCGCCCATTCCATCCATGGCTATCGATGGCATGCAACGTTGCGACTACGGGACGGTGGTCAAGATCTACTCGATATCGAAAGCCCGTTGTATTTGACTCATGAGCACCCCTTAGCGGAGCGCACACCGAGCCAGGAAGATGCGAGTGCGTCAAATTGGCACAGAGATGCTTTTATTGTGAGCCCGGGACTGTAATAGTAGGGTTACGATTAGCGCCAAACGGAAATCCTGATGAATGAAGATGTGCTCCATGCTTTGAAAATTGCCTATACCTTTATGCCCCAAGCGGTAGAGGTAACAAAATACGAATACGGTGACCGCACTGAACGAGTGTTGGCGCAAATTAATTATGTGCGCGAAACTCTTGCCGCTGCCGGTATTGATCCTGATGAGGTCGGTGGCGATATCAATCCCGACGATCAACCAAATTCCTGCTACTAAGGAGCCGGTATGCGCAATGTGGTCATGATGTTCGGGTTTGTCTGTTTGTTTGTGTTATTGGTTGTGGTGGTCGGTCATGCGGCTGCGCTTGCAGGCATGATGGCTGGAGAAACCAGCCCAGCTGATTTTTTACTGCTAACTCCTTTATCCCTATTGTTGCTGGTTTTAAATGGAGTCATCTACCGCGGCCTAAAGCTACGTAAAGTTTATGCCTACCTGTTGGGTGCTATAGAAATGTTGGCGTTATTGGTTTTTTCGATCGCGCAAATACTCAATTTCGAACTGGTGTCGCTGCCCCCCATGATGTTGTTGTGTGCGGTAGCAATGGCTGCGCTTAACGCGTTATGGCGCGACTATCAGGCAGCTCCCTCGGTGCATGAGCTATCCTGAAAAAGGTACAAAAGCTTGGTCGATTTGTTGGCGATCAGCCTCGCTAAGGGCTTGTTGGGTAATGGCAAAGTAGCATGAGTGCGCCTGCTTAAATAATGTCTCGCGGCAAACGTTGTTAGTTTGGTTGTCAATGCGGCGTAGGCAGGTCAATAAGTACAAACAAACGTCGAGCTTATTCGCCGCTGCATGCCGTATTTGATCAAACGCGGTATCAACAACCCCATTCAGATCAAAAGTCCGCCTAACCAACCATCGATCATTGCGGGTGTTCACCAGCACCGGCTCAGGGAATCTTGCTTTGGCTAATTCGATGCAAGCGCTACTTAACTTATCCAGACAAGTCATGGCGGTGAAAGGATCATTAATGCCCGGCGATAGGGCGCGAAGGGCAATTTCAACCAGTTGGGAGATGGCGAACTCTGGGTCTTGAACCGGCGTCCTTTTACTGCCGAAACTGATGCTTTGAGACCATTTGGCTAAATCTGATTCTGTTAAGTTGCAGCGTCCATACAAGCGCATAATGTCAGCGCCTTTAGCCACATAATCCCCGCCTCTGACACATGTTTCAATACCGGCTAACCGATCGCTTTGGTGGTCAATCAAATAATCATAATCAAGGCGTTGCACATAGCCTTCCCGAGGTGCAACAAGGGTATGACAAAACTCAGTCTTATGAACCATTTGTGGTGAAATGGGCCTGATATGCTGACCTTTAAGTACTGCAAGCAGGGAGTCCGTGTCTTGTTGAAAATCACGATAACATCGGTGAATAACCTGATCAGCCTGAATAAAGCGCGCGATATGGTGAAGGAAAAAAATGATCCCCAGTACATCGATTATGATCACCAACACCGCTGCAGCACACAACATCGCGATAGCGTCAGGCTTGGACTCCAGACTACCCAATTGATGTAAAGCAACCATGCAGAACACAAAGGAGGATACCAGTAATCCCAAAATCCATTGTGTAGACCTGTCCATCATGAAAGTGCGCAGTAAGCGCGGGCCAAATTGTGACGAAGCCATAGTCAGCGCCACAATCGTCATCGAAAAGGCAATACTGGTAGCGGTGATAATGGCGGTGGCAATCGTAGACAGTAATTGCTGAGCGTTGTTAAGACCGGTTAGCGGAATCAATGTTTGCAGCCATTCGGGCAAGGCGGCGCGTTGTGTTACGGCGATAAAGGCATAACACACCGCCAATGAACTGAGCATCATGCAGACCGGAATAAACCAATAGCTTGCGCGTATTTGAGTGGCAAGTTGCACGATTCGGTTGGCATGTAGAACGCGGTTTAACATGGCATATCCTTTTTGTTGTTGCTTAAATGTAGTCAAGAATCATGCCTTTATCGCAGCGACAGTCTTTACAGAACGCCGTCCTGATATTTTATTCCGCCGTGTAAATGCTACGGGACAAACCGGTAAATATTGCCTGTATCCGCCTTCGAGTATCCCTAACTCACTGATTTGACGTAGCTGGGGACTGGCACAAAGTCTGCACCCCTTTCTAATTTTGCATAGTGAGGATGCGTTATGACAATGGCATTAATGGGCAAGCACATTGCGATTCTGGCAACCAATGGTTTCGAGCAATCTGAACTCGAAAAGCCCCTCGAAGAACTCCAGGGGCACGGTGCTCAGGTAGATATTGTTTCACCGGAGTCAGGCAAAATATTAGGTTGGGACGAAGATAGCTGGGGTGACAAGTTCAATGTGGATGTCGACTTAGCACAGGCGCATGTCGATAAATATCACGCACTGGTTTTACCCGGTGGTTTGTTTAACCCAGATTCGTTGCGTCAAAATCAGGCGGCGATTGAGTTTATTCGCGCTGTTGCTGCTAACCAGGTACCTGTTGCTGCGATATGTCACGCACCTTGGTTGTTGATTGAAGCAGGATTGGTTGCGGGTAAAACTGTGACCTCGTTTCCGAGTATCAAAACCGACCTGACCAATGCTGGAGCTTCATGGGTGGATCAGCAGGTAGTTACCGATGGACAGTTAATTACCAGCCGCAAGCCCGATGATTTAGAGGCATTTATAGACACTATTACCAGTGCAGTAAGTGCCCAATAGTGAGGAGGACAGTATGACTGATATGAAATTAAAAATGTGGAAAGCCATCGCTGAAAAGCCAGTGGTGATGCTTGGGTTAAGTGAAGATCAGGGACACTTTGAGCCGATGATGGCGCAATTGGATGAATCGGCGAATGGAGCATTTTGGTTCTTTACCCGCGACGATAACCGTGCCGCGATGGGCGGACCCGCGAGCGTAACATTCGTGGCTCAGGACCACACCTTGTTTGCCAGTTTGCGCGGCTCCTTGGTGCGTGAGAAAGATCAGGATGTTATCGATAAACATTGGTCGAACGATGTCGCCGCCTGGTTCGAGAAAGGCCGTGAAGACCCACACATGGTCATGTTGCGCTTTGAACTAGTGGACGCAGAAATATGGGCGATGGAAGCATCTGGCATGGAGAAATTAAAGTTTTCCATGGGTGAAAAAGTCAGTCCGACTGAGTTGGGTGAGCACGACGTAGTCGATTTGACGGACGGATAAGGCAGAAAGTGGCGAGAGCGCGTGCTCTCGTCTATCTTTTATTCCCCGATTTTACTTCAATTCAATGTCTTATGTTAATGCGTGCAGTTTTGTTGCTGGCCTTGGTAGGGTCTGTGAACCAACCGGGTCAGGCTCAATCGCTCAGCCAGGAAGATTTTCAGGTGTCTGGATTTATTCGTGGCGTGGCAGGGTATCTTACCGACGATAACGCTCGGTATTTGGGATACGAAAACGAGATATCCGCGTCATCCCAAAGCCTGATCGGCTTGCAAGCTGAGATTACATTAACACCTCAATGGCAGTTTGTTGCTCAGTACGTCGGCTATACTGACGACTTCATGGATTCAGATCTCAAGTGGGCCTACTTTAACTATCGCGCCGACGACAATTGGCGGTTGCGTTTAGGCAAATTACGTACGCCGTTTTTTTATTATAGCGATGTGTCTGATGTAGGCTTCGCATACCCATATGTATTGTTACCTCAGGTGGTTTACGGCGTAACCCGCTTTGATCAGATGCTGGGCGCTGACGTCATCATGGACGTTGACCTTGGTCAATGGCGCACGCAGTTTGAGGTATATGGTGGAACCTATGATGGTAGCTACTATACGGCAGAAACCCGTTTTGATGTCGACAGCGATTATCTGTGGGGAGTAAATGCCACCACCGGACGCGGTAACTTTAGCGCACGCCTAACTTATTATCAGACTCAACTGACCTTCGAGCAGGAGGGTATTGGTGAGTTCCGGCAAATAATCCGTGATCTCGGTTTCAATCGCAGTGCTGATGCATTAGTACCACAAGGTCAATTTGCCATCTGGCAGGCAGGGGCCCGATGGGATACGTTGGATTACTTCGCGCATCTCGAATTGGTAAAAATGCGCCCCGAAATGCCGCTGATCGGCAATGTTAACGGCCATTATTTAACCCTAGGCTTAAACAAAGCTGCCTGGACCTTCTATTTCACTGCTGGTCAAAGTGAATATGACAAAGCCGACGTTCCGCAGGAAATTCCCCTCGGCCTGACACCGCAATTAGACCAACTTAATTTTGCCTATAACGCGGTGTTCGATGCCATTGATAACAGTGATATTAATACCTTGTCGATAGGTGCTCGCTGGGATGTAAGACACGACGTTGCGTTGAAAGCTCAGGCAATCAGGCTCATCGGCCAGCAACCGGGCGGTGCTACATTTAATGGGGTCACACCGGCATTTGATAATCGTGCCAGCCTGATTCTGGTGTCTGTAGACTGGGTGTTCTGATGGGAAAATTAATGTTGTTAATGACCCTGATGTTAGCTGGGTTTAGTCTGCATGCTCAGGGTATTAAGTTAATTTCGAACAGTGACAATCAGCAGACATTAACCCGAGATCAGGTAAGGCAAATTTATATGGGGGCAATGTCTGCGGACAAACTCACTCCACTGGCGCTTACGCCTACCCATAATGCCAGAGTGGTTTTTAATATTCGTATAATCGGCTTAACTGAGTCCCGTATTCAGGCTTATTGGGCGCAAATGCGTTTTACCGGCCGTAGTAAGCCGCCGCTGGAGTTTTCCTCTCCGGAAGCACTGGTGGAACATCTGATGAATACACCGGGAACCATAGGCTATGTACCCGCGGATATGAGCATACCTGCGAACCTCAAGGTGATTCTGCAGGTGCAGTGAGTTTGTCGACTTGTGACTGTACTTCGCTTAACCGGCAGGGCTTGGAATATAAATAGCCCTGTACCTGGTCACAACCCAGCTTCACCAAAATGTCCATTTGCTGAGGGTATTCAACGCCTTCTGCGCACACTTTAAGATCCAGTTGGTGAGCCAATTTAATGATGGTTTTGGTCACGGTTTCACCGCGTGCTGATTTACCTAATAAATCAACAAACTGTTTATCAATTTTTAAGGTGTTGATGTCAATTTGGGTAAGATAGCTGAGGGATGAGTAACCGGTGCCGAAGTCGTCTAGCGCAATGGACACCCCAAGATCCTGCATGGTCGTGAAAAATGCGTTTGCAGCAGCAAAGTTATCCAGATAAGCCGACTCGGTCACTTCAATTTCTAAATGATTCGGCGCGATGCCGGATTGGGCTAGCAAGGTTTTTACATATTCAGCTGTGTTTTTCTGACGCAAGTCGAAGGTGGTCATATTGACCGACACAATACAATGATCGCCAATTTTGGCTATTAATTGCGGCAAGTCACGCATCACTCTAACCAACATCCAGCGAGTGATTTTAGTAATTTTGCCGGCGCGTTCGGCAATAGGAATAAATTCAGCAGGTGAAATAAAATCCATGTCCGGATGGATCCAGCGGGTAAGGGCTTCAAAGCCGATGGGCTGTTGCTGGGCATTTACTTTCATTTGATAGTGAACCTCAAACTCGCCCAGTTCTAAACTACTCTCAATTGCATTGGCGATCATGATTCGCCTTACGGTTTCTTGCTCCATTTGCGCATCGAACAAGGCATAACAATTTTTACCCTTGCCTTTGGCAGCGTACATTGCCAAATCAGCATTGCTTATCATCGAGCTTAAGCTGTATTCCGCCTGAGTCGCATGAGTAATACCTACGCTGGCACTGATCGACAACTCCCAGTCATCTACCACAAAAGGTGTTCTCAACGCTTGAATCAGCCGCTCAGCAATGCCGATAAGGGTAACTTTGTCAGGGTTATTCGGCAGTAATATCAAGAACTCATCACCTCCCAGCCGAGACAAAATGTCACCATCGCGCAGGAATTTTTCTACACGCCTAGCCACCGCAACCAGTAGTTTGTCGCCAATTTCATGGCCATGGACATCGTTGATTTGCTTAAAGCCATCAAGGTCAAAGAACATCACTGACAGGTCGCGTTGCGCCCGCTGCGACTGTTTCAATTGGATTTGCAGTAACTCCATAAAAAACAAACGGTTAGGTAAACCTGTTAATACGTCATAATTGGCGAGACGCTCCATGGAGTCTTGTTGGGCTTGTAATTGCTGGTTGGCCTGTTGATTTCGGGTGATTTCCCTGTCAATGGTTTCTAATAGGGTATTTATACTGCCACTGAGCTGAGCGACTTCATCCCGGCCTTTGACGTCTGTTCGCAAGCCGTAGTTTTTTGATGCGTAAACTTTGCGGGTAAATTGCCAGAGATTGATTAACGGGTTTAGTGTGCTGCGCTGCAGCCAATACACCGCAATGACAATCATTAGCAGTGACGCGATTAAATAGCTGCGAATACTGGTCGATAGTGAGGAAATACTGGCGTTTAATGGGCCTTGATAGTCATTCACAATCAGTAAATTACCCAATGGTAATCGCTCATCACCGATTAACTTGTGACTCACCAGATAGTTACCGTCTACAAACGTACCCAGCGTAATTGCATTAATGTTGTTCCAACGCCGACTTAGTTGAGCGACTTCGCTGGCCTGTAACGTGGGATTGTAGAATTGAGCATAGAGCCGATGATCAGCGTCGTATAGGTGAGCAAAAACAACATTGTCATAACGCTCGAGGCCGAGTAAAAAAGTGGTGATATCGATATTTGAATCGCTATCGATAAGCAGGGGTACAGCGTCTTCCGACATGTTGGTGGTCATGCTGTTCAATTGCTGAGTAACAAATTGCTGATACCAATTTTCATATTGTTCTACAGCGAGAAAAAGCGGTACACCTGCAGACACCAGAATACCCGCCAAACTGAATACGATAAGTTTGGTCCTAATGCTCCCTAAAAATCCGCGCAAACTTGTTCTCCGACAATCTGATAAGGACTAAGTCTATGCCAAAATTCAGGTTCTGCTAGTCATCTTCAGCGAGTTTCTGGCAACATAAGTATCTGAATTTTGAACATATGATGGCTATGGCTATATTACTGATCGCCGATCAAAAACGGATGCAGCAATGGCAGGTTGCGTTACAATCCGAACTGCCCGATATCCCCGTATTTGTGTGGCCATCGGTGCCTGACAATGCAGCTATCACTATGGTGATCGGTTGGCGATGCCCCAAAGGCGTATTACAGCGGTTTACCAACCTTCGGCTGGTGGCCAGTATGGGCGCAGGCGTCGATGACCTGGTCGATGAGATTAGACAACTGGATAATGTACAGCTGTTGCGGGTAGTTAACCCGCATCTGGCCCAGGACATGTTAGAGCACGTGATAGCACTGATCAGCAGCCATTGCAGAAGTCTCTATCGATACTGGTCTCATCAACAGCAGCAGCACTGGCAACCGGAACGCTACCTTCGCTTCGGACAGCTGAAGGTTGGCGTAATGGGACTGGGTAACATTGGTTGTCACGTGGCTACCGGATTAAGCCAACTGGGCTTTACCGTGCGTGGTTGGTCTCGCAGTAAACCTTCGCTAGAGGGCATTGAAACTTACAGCGAAATTCAACTTAACCAATTTGTTAGCGGCTTGGATTGTCTGGTGTGTTGCTTGCCCTTGACCCAACAAACCCAGCGGATAATCGACAATAGCTTGCTGGCGAAATTGAAACCTGGTGCACTGTTAGTGAATGTAGGTCGAGGTCAGCATGTTTGCGAAAAAAGTGTGTTATCGGCGCTAAATAATCAGCAACTCAGTGCTGCCTATTTGGATGTGTTTGACACAGAGCCCTTGCCAGCTGGCCACGCTTTTTGGCGACATCCCCGGGTGTTTATTACCCCGCACATTGCCAGTCTTACTGATGTGGCGACTGCCGCGCAGCAAGTGGCACAGGCATACAGGGCCTATCAACAAGGTGATAGGCCTGCGCACCTGATCGATTTGACCAGAGGCTATTAAATGAAGGCGTATGCATCGCCGTAGAGGTTTTTCAGTTGCAAGCCCTGGTTGTGAAAGTCTTCTCTGGCAACGCCGGCCATCTCAAAACGACCTGCTACAAATACCTGATAGGGCTCCAAACTGATAAAATCTTGTAATACTGCTTCGTGAACGCGGCCCTGTCTCCCTTGCCACCCGGCTTCGGCATGTTCAACAACGGGGATAAAGGTAAAATGTTTAATCTGTGCACTGAGCTTATGCAGTTGCTCAGCTGCATAAAGATCTGCTTCGGTCCTGACGCCCCAATACAGAAATACCGGTTGGTTACCATTGTGCTCTAATAGTCCTTGTAAAATACAATGGGCATAGGAAAAGCCTGTTCCACCGGCTAGCACGATAGTTGGCATGCTCTTGTGAATATTTAAACAAGCTTCGCCATGAGGCCCGTCGATATCAAGGGATTCACTCGTGCGTATCTTCTCCATCACCGCCCAGCTATAGGGGTTGTCCGGAGTAGCACCGATATGCAGTTCGAGGGTATCAGTGCCCGGCGCATTGGCAATTGAGAACGCTCGTCTATCATCCGGTCCCATCACAATACGGATGTATTGACCGTAGTTAAAATCCATAGTCTGAGGTGTTTTTAAAACCACTTTTTGGACGTGTTCGGTTAGCGGTGAAATCTGTTCAATTGTACAACGTGTATCAGTCATGTTTTTCGCTTTTGGTTAGTCCAGCAAACCCAGGTCGTCCCAGATCGCATCAATTCTCTGTTTTACTGACTCGTCCATGACAATCGGCTCACCCCATTCGCGGTCGGTTTCGCCTGGCCACTTATTGGTCGCATCCATGCCCATTTTAGACCCTAACCCTGAGACCGGTGAGGCAAAGTCTAAGTAGTCGATCGGCGTGTTTTCGATAAGCGTAGTATCACGCGCGGGATCCATACGCGTTGTAATAGCCCAGATAACATCCTGCCAGTCTCTAGCATTTACATCATCGTCACACACAATAACAAACTTGGTATACATAAACTGACGCAAGAATGACCAAACGCCCATCATCACCCGTTTGGCGTGTCCGGGGTATTGTTTTTTCATTGTTACCACGGCCATACGGTAAGAGCACCCTTCCGGAGGCAGGTAAAAATCAACAATCTCGGGAAATTGTTTTTGCAGAATAGGAACAAACACTTCGTTCAGAGCCACACCCAGGATAGCGGGTTCATCAGGTGGTCTGCCTGTATAGGTACTGTGATAGATCGGCTTTTTCCTGTGGGTGATATGCGTTACCGTGAACACAGGAAATTCATCCACTTCGTTATAGTAACCGGTATGATCCCCATAGGGACCTTCCGGCGCAGTCTCGTTAGGTGCGATATATCCCTCGAGGACATACTCGGCACTGGCAGGTACTTGTAAATCGTTACTAACACAGTTGACGACTTCGGTTTTATCGCCGCGAAGTAACCCAGCAAAAGCATACTCTGATAAGGTATCCGGGACAGGAGTTACCGCGCCTAAAATAGTGGCAGGATCTGCGCCAAGGGCGACCGCGACCGGATAATTTTCGCCAGGATGTTGTTCACACCATTCACGAAAATCCAAAGCGCCGCCGCGGTGAGATAGCCAGCGCATAATGAGTTTATTGGGCCCCAAAAGTTGCTGACGGTAAATTCCCAAATTTTGACGGGTTTTATTCGGACCGCGGGTGACTGTTAATCCCCAGGTAATTAAGGGGGCAGCGTCACCCGGCCAACAAGTTTGGATAGGTAGAGTTGTCAGATCGACCTGATCGCCACTTAACACGACTTCCTGACAGGGTGCTTTTTTTACCACCTTGGGGGACATGTTAAGTACCTGTTTAAACATGGGGATTTTATCCCACGCATCTTTAAAGCCTTTTGGCGGCTCAGGCTCCTTGAGCATGGCGAGTAACTTGCCTACATCGCGCAGCGCAGCAACCGATGTTTGTCCCATACCCAAAGCGACGCGTTCGGGAGTACCAAATAAGTTGGCCAACACTGGGGTATCGTAACCTTTAGGATTTTCAAACAAGATGGCCGGTCCCCCGGCGCGTAATGTTCGATCGGCGATCTCAGTCATTTCCAGCACGGGGTCGATGGGCTGCTTAACGCGCTTGAGTAACCCGCGTTTTTCCAGCTGTTTTATAAAGTCGCGAAGATCTTTGTATTTCATAGTTTTCCAAACGAGTACTTAGCCACTGACGAAATGGCAACAAAGTCGAGTTGGTTATTCCCAATAGTATACCGATGTGATCAGTCGGATACGAGGTACCGCCGAAAAATCACAATCTGTTTGACACTTTTAATCATACTGGCAGTATGAATCAGGTAAGTATTGCAATTCCGTTTTACGCCGGGACACACCGGTTCAACGACTGGTCGTTGACCAGATTAAGGATGACAGTGATGCAAATACCTCAAACAATGAGCGAAGAAATTGGCCTGCTACTAACGTTCCCAACAGATAGTCGGATGCAGGGCTTAAAAGTTCACCATGATGCTGATCCTGCAATGATTAAGGCCTGTCAGCGGTTATATGATAAAGGTATAATTGATAAACCTGATGGCGGTTATCTGACTGATTTGGGTTTAGATTTGAGTCACCATGCTCACCTTATTTTTAATGCATTAAAGGAGTCGCAATGACAGCAGATGAAATACAAAAAGTACTGGCCATGTCGCCAGAGCAGCGTAGCGACTTTCACCACCAGCAGGTGAAACAACATGAGGTTGTCTGGACTCTGGTTGATGATGATGGCGCAGTCCTATTGGTCGACGATGAACTTGATTGCGTTCCGGTATGGCCAGCGGAAATTTTTGTAAAAGAATGGATTAATGATGACTGGGCCCATTGCCGGGCACACCAAATCAGTCTGCAGGACTGGCAGCAAAAGTGGCTCCCAGGATTAGCTCAGGACGATTTGGATATCATTGTTTTTCCTCTGCAGCATGACGGCGGTGTCGTAGAGTCGCCGGACGCATAAAAAAAGCCTAAGGTCGGGGAGAAGCGCCTCCCCAGTATACACAGAGTAACAGTGATGGAGCAGTCGAGTCAGCAAATGGAACGATGGGAATTAGAGCACTTGCGTGCGTCAGGCCAATTTTGTCTGGCTGGAGGTTTAATGATTCTCTGCATAGTATTTGATTCCGGTGATGTACAACCAGTCACTAATTTTGTGTCGCCAATCTTGTTTTTACTTCCGCCGATTTTGATTTATATGGTGTTTACCTTGGGTAAATATCTGCAACTTAGTCGCCGCGTGTCAGGCCGGGCAATATGGTTTGGTACCTATAATAGTGAATCGGTGAATAACCTTAGCCGTAACGCCTATAAGCAGTTAGCACTTGCGATGATTTTTATGCTTAGCTTCTTAGTCGGCATAGATATTCAGGACCCCTCCCTGTCCGGTCTGCTTGATGGCCAGCTGACCACCCTGCTCATGCTCCAATTAGCGTTAGTTTGCTTATATTTCGGTGCAAGTGTGGTTTGGCAAGCCAGTCATCCCGCTTTGTAAATAACGCGAATAACTCTGACTAATTTCGCCAGATTCACTGAACTTTACGTCTCCTCTTACAGCGCTTATTAGTAAGTTGTTGTTTTTTAATTCAAATCCAATACCTAATATTATTAGGTATTCGCTTTACTCTCATCATACCTTTTACTACTATGTATATACCTTGTATTGTTAGGTATAAGAATGATTACCAAGGAAATGACGTCAGCGGTGAGTAATCTCTTGGTGTTGAGCGTGTTAAAGAAAGGCCCGGGTTACGGCTATATGATTCAGCGAGAAATCAAACATCAGTCTGAGGGCTTGATGGACTGGACCGAGGGCATGCTATACCCGGTACTGCATCGTCTGGAAAAGCAGGACATGGTAGAAGCCCGTTGGGGCGTTGCTGAAAACGGGCGTAAGCGAAAGTACTACTACATAAAAGAAGAAGGGCGAGAGTATCTGGCAACAGGAATAGATGCCTGGTACGCGGTGTCAGATGTACTTATTGGTATGAATGAGGACGAATAATGGCAAACTTTGAACTGCAGACAGCAATAAATCATTGGCGTACCGTTATGTTGCGCGAACTAAAGTTAAATCAGCAAGAAATAGATGAATTACATGATCACTTGTGTTGTGACATAGAAAACAGGATGAAGCAGGGGATGTCTGAGAGTGTTGCTTTTACCTGTGCGGTAGAGCAGATAAAACAGCACCCTTTGATTGCAGATAACTACCGGTGTAAGTCAGCAATTTTCGACAAAATTATACTGATGGAAACCGGGGGTAATCCATCTAAACAGGATTATCAAAATGCCAAACGTTGGGTAGCACAGTCTTTGCTATGGGCGGCAGCAATGATCGCCACTGCGCTACTGGTCGGCGACCACCCCAATGCAGGCTACCTAAGCTTATTTGTACTGATGCCGTTGGGATTGTGCAGCGTCTTTGCATTAAAAAAGTAAGTGCTCACATACTCAATTATTC
>CAXQZJ010000077.1:0-18293 GCA_964228145.1 Alteromonadaceae bacterium
GTGTCACTTGGGTATAGTCGTTGCTTTGAGGTTTCCCATGGCAACACAAAGCCCTGCGATCAGTGCGGTGAAGAATGCCCCATGCGTGAAGTGGAGAAAACCCTGAAAACCAGTAACGTCGTGCATGTGCATCATACCGCCAAGGGTGAGAGCTACTGCGATATCGTGATGCGGCCGATTTTCGACCCTCAAGGCGAGTTGCTGGGCTATCTGGAAATTCTGGATAAGATAGAATTTGCCACCCACCAAGCTCATGACGAGCAAATGCTTGGTGTGTCCGACGCGTTTAAGTCCATGCTCAATTACATCCAACGGGCAGCAAAATCTGATATCAGCGTGTTGTTGCAAGGTGACACGGGTACCGGTAAGGAGCTGGTTGCCAGAGCGTTGCACGATGCCAGTGCCAGAAAAAACCAAGCATTCGTGATTATTGAATGTACCGGCTTGAGTGAGAGCTTGTTTGAGAGTGAATTATTTGGTCACGAAAAGGGCGCGTTTACCGGGGCGAATACTGCCAGAGAAGGCCTGATTGATACCGCCAACGGTGGTACTGTGTTTTTTGATGAGATTGGCGATGTGCCTTTAAATCAGCAAGTTAAATTATTGCGATTATTGGAGAATGGTACGTATCGCTCTGTTGGTGGACGACGTCAAAAGCTCGCAAATATCAGAGTGGTTTGTGCAACCCATAAGGATTTGAAAGGGATGGTGGAGCGGGGGGAGTTTCGCCGCGACTTGTACTATCGCTTAGCAGGATTTCCGATACATTTACCTTCTCTCAATGAGCGTAAGACGGACATACCCTTGTTGGCAGAGCGCTTCTTATCTCGCACTAGTCCCGATAAGCAACTTTCCAAAAAAGCTATCAATCGACTTCAAGAATATGATTTTCCAGGCAACATCAGAGAGCTGCGCAGTGTCATAGAGCAGGCGGCATTGATGTCTGATGAGGCGATCATTGACTCATCTGACTTGCCGTCACATATCCAAAGTAGCACGGTAAGCAAATCGAGCAGTCCGAAAATGGTCACCACACTGGATGAAGCAGAAGCTGAGCATATCAAATCAATGATCGAGACGGGGAATTTCAACCATGAAAGCTTAGCTGACGCGTTGGGTGTGAGTGTGCGCACCCTCTACCGCAAGCTCGACAAACATTCGCTTAGCCTGAATTAGCCTCACGGGCTTCAACTTGGCGCCTACTATCAAGCTCTCACAGTCAAGACCAAAGGTGAATAACGCTTTTCTCTTTGTCGGTGAGTACCTTCAGGGTATTTGTCTTTGTTGAGCTCGGGTGTGGTTAATTTCATCTTGGTGATTACCTCGGAAGTACTGCTCAATGTGTGCACACGTTAATTGAACAAACCTCAATTTAGTCGACCGGAGTAGGGACTCTGCATCCTCTGGTGTGACTCACCAATTTACAACTTCACTTTCGTTTAACCGGGTTCTGAATCCGTTCACGTTATCGCAATCTGTAAAACGCTCAATTGAGACAAATCAGCCTGTACTAAAAAATTTTTTTGTTTCGTTTTCTTTACATCTTCGAATTACGAAGAAAATACTTGCTATTTAAGATAAATCTAAATTACATTATGGTTATATCATATATTTTTAAGTAATAAGGGTTGGCGGTGTTGATTCTCGGATATCTGGCAGCAGTGCTGATGGGTCTTGTGTTGGGGGTCATTGGTGGCGGTGGCTCTATACTGACGGTGCCTATTTTGGTGTACCTGATGGGTATATCACCAGATGTGGCCACCGGATACTCATTATTGCTTGTTGGTGCCACAGCGGCTTTCGGTGCGATCAGCTATTTCCGTCAAGGGCTGGTGGATGTCAAAGCCTCGGTGTTGTTTGCGATCCCCTCCATTTTTGCCGTATACGCGACGCGGGCATATTTAATGCCGGTGGTGCCGGATGTGCTGCTTAACGACCCGATAATAATAACTAAAAACACCACCATTATGGTGATGTTTGCTAGCTTAATGCTTGCATCTGCAGTGATGATGCTGCGAAAAGCTACAAAAACCGTTTCCCCCTCCAGCGCGCCTGCTTCGCCTACCAAGCCGAATGTGCCTTTGATCATAGTTGAAGGCGCTGTGGTGGGCGTGATCACCGGAATCCTCGGAGCAGGCGGGGGGTTTTTAATTATCCCCGCATTAGTGCTGTTTATGGGAATGCCGATGAAAATGGCGGTGGGAGCATCGCTATTTATTATCGCCCTTAAGTCACTACTAGGCTTCGTGGGTGATCTACAAGCCGGCATTCATCTGGAGGTGCCATTACTGCCACTAATGTTGGTCGCGACCTTTGTCGGTGTGGCGATATCTACACGAGTGGCGAAACACCTAGACGGTGCCGTTTTGCAAAAAATATTCGCAATATTCACGTTGGTTATCGCCGTTTTCATTATCACAAAAGAATTAGTTTAGAGGGAGTAATCCATGCAAGTTGAAACGTTTTTTGACCCAGATACCTTCACGTTCACCTATGTTTTGATCGATGAGGCAACCAGTAAATGCGCCATTGTTGATAGTGTATTGGATTACGACCCCTTTGCAGCTAAATCTTCCACTGAAAGTGCGGATAAAGTCGCGGCGTTTATTAACGAAAAGGGCCTTAGCAATGAATGGATTCTGGAAACCCATGTTCACGCAGACCATATTACAGCGGCCCATTACTTACAGGAAAAAGTCGGCGGCAAAATTGCCATAGGCTCCGGGATTAAAACAGTGCTGGAAATGTGGGTGCCTGTATTTGATATCGCCCATGACACCCAAATCGATGGTTCTCAATTTGATGTGTTATTTGAAGATGGTGACACCTTTAATATCGGTAACACCACAGTCACAGTGTGGCATACCCCCGGACATACGCCGGCTTGTGCGAGCTATTTAGCCGATGGACATATTTTTGTCGGAGATACCATGTTTGCCCCGCATTTAGGCACGGCCCGCTGCGACTTCCCCGGTGGCAGCGCGATGCAGTTATTCAATACCATTCAACGTTTCTATACCTTGCCAGATGAGACCAAAGTGCACCTTGGTCACGATTACCCCGAAGAAGGTAACGAGCCGTTGAGTATGATTACAATTGGACAGGCCAAGCGCGAGAATGTGCAGATTACCCCAGAAACCGATGTCAAAGACTATGTCACGCGTCGTGAAGCGCGCGATGCAACATTAGCCGTTCCGCGTCTGTTATTGCCGGCAATTCAGGCCAATATGCGAAACGGCCAGTTTGGCGAAAAAGCTGACAACGGACACCAGTTTATCAAACTGCCTGTCAACCTGCTGTAGGAGCGAGGGCGATGGATATCAGAAAAGTCACGTCTCATGTGTCAGTGTCACCACAAATTACCGAGGCAGATCTCGAGCAAATTATTAACGCCGGTTTCAAGTCTGTTATCTGTAATCGACCCGACGGGGAAGGCCCCGATCAGCCTACGTCAACAGAAATAGAGCAGGTTGCCAATAAGCTAGGATTAGCCTTTGCGTATCAACCCGTTACCAGCGGTAAAGTTACCCAGCAAGATGCCGAAGACTTTTATCATTTGGCACAAACCATGCCAGGACCCATTCTCGCGTACTGTCGAACCGGCACCCGCTCAGTCACCCTTTGGGCAATGGCAGCTGATGCTCATCAGAACCGCTCTTATGAGGAAATACTCACTCTATCTCAGCATGCGGGATATGACCTGTCTGCCTTAGTACGACGTTTGAAAAATGGCGGCGAAACGCCAACAGAGAGTCCTGACTTCTCCCACGCTGTGGTGATCGTTGGGGCAGGTGCTGCGGGTATCGCTGCTGCATCCAGTCTAAAAGCACGCTCGCCACAACTGGATATCGCGATTGTGGAGCCTAACGAGGTGCATTACTACCAACCCGGTTGGACGTTGGTGGGTGGTGGCGTATTTAATCCCAATAAAACGGTCCGCACTACCGCTTCAGTGATACCCGACGGCGTGACCTGGATCAAAGCCGCTGCTGCCGCCTTTATCCCGAACGAAAATACCCTGGTGGTGGATGGCTGCCGCACCGTTCGTTATGAGCACCTTATTGTTTGCCCCGGCATAAAGCTGGATTGGGGAAAGATTCAAGGGCTGGCTGAAACATTGGGCGAAAACGGGGTAACGTCGAATTATCGTTTTGACCTGGCGCCATACACATGGGAACTGGTCAAAAATCTTAAAAAAGGACGTGCTATTTTCACTCAACCACCGATGCCGATTAAATGTGCCGGCGCACCGCAAAAAGCCATGTACATGTCTTGTGACCACTGGTATCGACAAGGCTTACTCAGCGACATCGACGTTGAATTTTATAACGTGGGTGAGGTGCTGTTTGGTGTTAAAGAATATGTTCCTGCGTTGATGGAGTATGTGGAGAAGTATCAGGCGCAACTCAACTTTAAGCAGCAACTGGTTAAAGTTGATGGCAAAAATAAAATAGCCACTTTTGCTACCCAGGTTGATGGTGAGCAACGGCTGTTAGAGCGTGAGTTCGATATGTTGCATGCTGTTCCGCCGCAGTCACCACCGGATTTTATAAAAGTCAGTCCGCTGGTAGATGACAGTGGTTGGATCGATGTCGATCAATCTACCTTACAGCACAAAAAGTTTCTCAATGTGTTTGCTCTTGGTGATGCCATGAATGCTCCGAATGCCAAAACAGCCGCTGCAGCGAGAATGCAAGCACCGGTTGTGGCGACAAATTTACTCTATGAGCGCGGTGAGTCTGCCAACAAAGCGCTGTATAACGGCTATGGCAGTTGTCCTCTGACGGTTGAGCGAGGCAAAGTCGTATTGGCGGAATTTGGCTATGGTGGAAAAATACTCCACAGCATGCCCACGTGGATAATAAATGGTAAGCGTCCATCTCGCTTAGCCTGGTATCTGAAAGAAAAACTTCTGCCCCCAATATACTGGCAAGGCATGTTAAAAGGCCGGGAGTGGATGGCTAAACCTGAGTTGTCTGCCGCGCCCAAGCAGTCAGGTGAATGAAATCGGTCTGAACATGCTATCAGTGAGATCTGGTTGGGGGTGTGCGTGGTTGTCCTGTGCATAAATCACAGAACTAGAGTTTTAGTCGGCTGTGAATAAAATCCAGAAACACCTGAATACGCGATGAAACGGCACTGTTTTTGTAATACATGGCTTGTACCGACTCTCGCCGGTTCGGCGACACGACTGCACCGGGTAATACCTCGCATAAACGGCCGCGCTGAATGTCATCCCTACACATAAAATTGGATAACAATGCAATACCTTGTCCGTTCAGACACAGCTGACGTAGCGTTTCACCACTACTGGCTGTGAGGCCAAAAGACAAGGCGACAGGTTCGGACAGAGGCCATCGGTTAAGTGCTGGTGCATTACTGAACCCCAGTAAGGCATGATCGCGCAGATCACCGATGGCGTTTATGACAGGGTGCTGACCTAAATATTCGGGGCTGGCAACCAAATGCAGTTGGCTGCGGCCCAGCACTCTGGCGTGAAGATTAGAATCTTTAGGATCGCCAATGCGAATAGCGATATCGGTTTTATGCTCAATCAAGTCAATGATGTTGTCATGGGAAGTTAAATCCAAACGAATATCCGGGTATTGTCGGCGAAAATCACTCACCAACGGCACCAGTTGATGCAATACAAAAGGGCTGGCGGCATCAACGCGCAGCAAACCGGACGGGGCATTACGTAATATTTGTAATGCCTGCTCCCCTTGTTCCAGGGTATCCAATCCTTGGCGCGCATACTCAAGAAACACCTTACCTTCTTCAGTCAATTCTAATCTGCGGGTTGTACGGTTTAACAAGGTACAATCCAGCTGGCGTTCTAATCTGGCAATTGCCCGGGACACCTTAGCCACCGGTATGTCGAGCAAATCCGCAGCGGCAGAAAAACTACCGGTGTCCACAACGGTTACCCAATAAAAAAGGTCTGCACTTTTAGTCCGCATGATATTTTCATTTTTTAATAAAGTGATTTGTCATTATTGCTATTTTTGATGTTAATGCAAAGTCCCACAATAGGCGTATCTGTTCACTATTGGAGATTATTTATGCCATTGGCATTATTTGCATTAACCCTCAGCGCGTTTGCTATCGGCACAACTGAGTTTGTTATTGTTGGGCTTATCCCGACTATCGCCGCCGATCTGGCAGTAAGCTTGCCGTCGGCGGGATTGCTGGTCAGTCTTTATGCATTGGGCGTGGCCATCGGCGCCCCTGTGCTAACCGCACTGACCGGACGTTGGCCCAGAAAAGCGGTGTTACTGAGCCTGATGGCGTTGTTTGTCGTCGGTAATCTGTTGGCATTTGTATCACCAAATTACTGGAGCTTGATTGCTGCAAGAATCTTAACCGGTCTTGCCCACGGCGTATTCTTCTCGATCGGCTCAACGATTGCCACTTCGTTGGTAAGTAAAGACAAAGAAGCCAGCGCCATTGCCATTATGTTCACTGGTTTAACCGTGGCCTTGGTAACCGGTGTGCCGTTGGGGACCTGGGTGGGGCAAGAGTTTGGTTGGCGCAGTACCTTTTTAATTGTGTCAGCTTTGGGTCTGATCGCGCTTGCCGGCAGTGCATGGCTAATTCCGTCTGATTTAAAACAATCAGTCCCAGCCACTCTCAAAGAGCAAATTTCTGTACTTACCCATCCGCGACTGTTGTTGGTTTATTTGATGACGGCCTTGGGCTACGGCGGCACATTTACCGCTTTCACTTATCTCGCACCAATTTTGGAGCAGCAAAGTGGTTTTGCTTCCTCCCTGGTTGCTCTGATTATGCTGGTCTACGGTGTCTCAGTAGCGGTAGGAAATATCTGGGGTGGAAAACTGGCTGACAAGATGGGGCCGGTACCCGCGTTATCGGTCATTTTTACCGGATTGATGTTGGTTTTACTGGTACTCACGTACACGATGAACCACAAAGCCCTAGCTGTCATTACAGTACTGCTATGGGGCGCATTCGCATTCGGCAATGTGCCGGGCCTGCAGGTATACGTGGTTAAACTGGCTGAACGATTTACGCCAAAAGCCGTGGACGTTGCTTCTGGTCTTAATATTGCAGCATTTAATGTCGGGATCGCGGTCGGTGCTGTCGCTGGTGGTGAAGTGGTGGACAAACTCACCCTTCAAGATACAGCCTGGATTGGGGCACTAGTCGTCGGGGTTGCACTGTTGTTAACACGCTTGTCCGGGTATTTGGACCGCAAAAATCCAGAGTCACATGCTGCCTCACAGTGCGCATAAACACACAGAATAGGAGTCATTATGAATCAACATCACAATATGCCTGCATTAGGGATGGGCACGTTTAGGTTAGAGGGCGAAACGGCAACACGTTCGGTCGAAATGGCCTTAGAAACAGGCTTTCGCCATATCGATACCGCTCAGGTATACGGCAATGAAGCAGAAGTCGGTGAAGCCATCGAGAACAGCGGGGTACCGCGAGATGATTTATTTGTGACCACCAAAGTGTGGACGGATAAGTTTAACCGCGACCAATTCTTACCCAGTGTCCACGAAAGTCTGGAAAAATTGCGCTTGGATAAAGTTGATCTGTTACTGATCCATTGGCCTTCACCTAAAAATGGTGAATCCATGCAAGAATACCTGGGTGAGTTATTGAAGGCACAACAGCAAGGGTTAACAAAGCACATAGGCGTGAGTAATTTTACCATCGCTAATTTGCGTGAGGCCATGGATATTTTGCCGAAAGAGGCAATTTACACCAACCAGGTTGAGGTGCACCCTTATTTGACCAATGACACACTCAGAGTGTTTTGCGCCGAGCAGGGCATTCACGTAACTGGCTATATGCCATTTGCAGTGGGTAAGGTGCTCGAGGATGAAACCATTAACAAAATAGCTGATAAACACGGCGTGTTCGCTAATCAGGTTGTATTGGCGTGGGCCATGGCGCATGGAATGGCAACGATTCCATCATCGACCAACCGCAGGCATCTACAAAGTAACTTTGAGGCTACAACAGTGCGATTGGATGAAGAAGATATCAGCGCAATCGATAAGCTGGATAGGGGCGATCGGCAAGCCAATCCGGATTTCGCCCCAGATTGGGACGAATAGCGCGAATCGATTGATATAAAAAACGGTGCCGAGGCACCGTTTTTTTTGTGTTTACTTTTGGCTTATTTACGACGTAAACGTAGCATCAATAAGCCACCGGCAAGCAAGGCCAGTGCGGTTGGCTCAGGAACCGCGTTGGCAACTCTCTCTACACCGGTCAATACAAAGCCAGAGCTGGTAAGAAAACTCACATTGGCGTCAGCTGTAAAGGCTGTGGCTGATCCGAACAGCGATGCTGAGAATGACGTCGATGAATTTGGCGTGAGTAAAAAACTTACCTGATAATCACCTTCGTCAACTTCTTGGCCGCCAAAGTCGCCTGTTTCAACACCGTTAACTTCGTTGCCTAATAATGTGTCGACAAACAAAGACGATGCGTACAAGGTATCACCTTCATTGTCGAGAATATCAATGATTGCCATCGCACTAGCATCTAAATCCGCATAAATGGAATTCATAAAGAGTACATTGAAGGTCACCAGGTAACTGTCAACAGCAGATGTATTGGTCATTTCGACAAAAACATCGGCGGCCAGTGCCGGCACGTCTGTCTCATCGCCGCCTCCACCGGTCACAAATAAAGTGGCACCAATAAAATCTTCCAGCGCGGTTAAGTTACCCGTTAAAACGGTGTCAGTGACGTCATCACTGTCAACAGTTAAGTCTGAATAAGCGCCACCTTCGTTCAGCTGCATCAGCGCCTGAGCCGGATCAAGCGCATTAATAACCAAGCTGGTTGTATCGTCATATGACGCTTCGGCGTAAATACTGATATCGCTAGAGATTGGGGTGGCAATTGCTGAGCTACTCAGCAGTAGTGCGGCAAAACTGAGAGATATTTTTTTCATGGTACGTCAACTTCTGTGTGTGTTGTTATTCTGTCTCAATATCGTTTTAGCAAGAACTGAGCCATTGTGTAAATCTTTGAAAAGTAAAAGATATTTATATTGTTCTGCCGGTTGGTGTAAAGATGTTCGACACCTATTGTCTGAAACCATCTAGGTTTAATGGATGAGCGTCAGGTATTTTTACACTTACTCTTAAAAAGGCGAACGCCCATTGCGTAAGCAACTGATAGGCAGAGAGTTTGTAATTATGGCTCGAATCCTGCTGTCTGTTTTTTAAACAGATTTAAGATGATAAAAATACAGGGAACCTAATGATGAAAGCCAATTTATTGTGCACCTCGCTTTTAATCTTTACCTTTGGCTTGCAGGCCGCCCCGATTACCAGTGATATCACGATTCACAGCGAAGTAACGTTTGATGACTCTCCGGGCGGAGAAGCGATGGGGTCAGCTACGCAAACTGCGACGATGGAACTGGTCGCAGGTGGCTCTCCAGAGTCCAGTCAGGTTAATGATACCGTCGTTTCCGGTAGCCAGCCCTTAACAGGCAACTTTACCGATTTGATGGATAGTATCGAAATCGACGTGACATTGGATGGCTCAGAGGATGCGGAAGTACCAGGCTTTGGTTTCGACGTATTTTTCGAACTGGCGAATAGCTCCATTACAGACGCATACGCTGTTTCGTTCACTCTCTTTTATGAGGCTACTGCTAACGCGCAGGGCGATGATGCTTTTGTCGATATAGAAATGGACCTACTGGATGATAACTTTGATGACATATGGTTTTTAGACATGTCGTCGGATACAAGTTTTGGTAACTATGTAAATGATACCGATACGGGAGATTTTGGCGGAGAGGTGATGGCGAGTGGAAGCCAAGCGTTCACAATTGAACTCAATCCCGGCGATCTGCTCACGCTTAATGGTCAATTCACCACATGGGCAGGAGCGTTTGCTGATAATGCTTCGTTTTCAAGTCAATCAAGTTACATGATCCAATTGACTGATGTGCAGAACGTTACTGATCCTAACCCTATTCCAGAACCTGCTACGCTGTTGATGTTCCTTGCAGGAGTACTTGGGCTTCGTGCCCTTAAAAAACAGTGCTAAAGCGCTAAGGAGCAATAATGAAAAAGACGATAAGCGTCATTTTAAGTATGTTAGCAGTGGCAATCGTCCTGCCATCTAAATCTTTTGCCTGCGGTGGGGATGCATATCTAGGGCAGGTTTGTGCAGTGGGTTTTAATTTTGCACCCAGAGGAACTGCTTTCACAAATGGACAACTCCTGCCTATAGCGCAAAACTCTGCGTTATTCTCGTTGCTAGGTACCATGTACGGGGGCGATGGACGAACAACCTTTGCTTTACCTGATACCCGAGGGCGTTCAATCGTTGGGGCGGGTCAAGGACCTGGCTTGAGCAACATTGGTGTGGGCGAGAAAGGTGGGACGGAGAGCGTGACGCTATCGCTGGCAAATATGCCTAATCATAAACATGACGTTGCGGTTAGTGTAGATACCAGCCACGATACCAGCGCAAGTAGTGCAGTATTAAGAGCACTGGCAGATCGATCCATGTCAACAGATCCCACTGGAGCAGTGATTTCCGAATCAGCCAGACGCAGTGAACAATTTAGTGATGCGATTCCAAACGTTGATATGTCCCCGGATGCCATCCTGTTGAATGTTGATGTGGTGTCGACCAACGAGGTGACTGTTGCCGAACAAGCAAAAGGAGCGAATCAACCATTTGGAATTCGGGCACCTTATATAGGGATGCAGTATGTGATTACCTTGGTGGGGATTTACCCATCAAGAAGTTAACACCCAGCTTGTTAACACTGTGCCGACTTATTGTCGGCATTGCATTTTTAACCAGCAGCTTTTTTACCATTGCCGAACCCAGGGACTGGCAACAAGAGTTAGAGCCGGCTCAACAACACTTGTCTGCCGGTCGGTATGCGCAGGCGCTGCCACTTTTAACGCAGTTTGCCAGCAACGGAAATGGTCTGGCGATGTTCACATTGGGACTCGCTTATGAATTGGAATGGGGCGTGCCCCAAAATACTTCGCTGGCCTGTGACTGGTTTGAAAAGGCCGCAAAACTTACTGTGCCGATGGGGCAATACAAGTTAGGTCGATGCTGGCTAATGCAAAGTTGGCGAGGGGTTAATCAAGACAATGCCCGAGCTGCTTTTCAACTGGCTTTGGATTCCGGGATTTGGACCGCCGCAACAGCGTTAGGCGAGATGTTATGGGCAGATGAGAGTGCGCGTCAATCAGCCTTTGAGCACTTCCAATTGGCATCTAGCAAGGGCGATGTAAAAGCATCGCTGTTGTTAGCAAAACTGTTCTTTCATGGTCAGTACGTGAGTCAAAATTTTCGCTTGGCTCTGCAGTATTTCAGTTACTCAGCACCTGACAATCAACCAGTTGCGGCTTGGTATATGGGAACTATGTACGACGCTGGCTTGGGGGTAGAGGCCAATGTACAAAAAGCGATGTATTGGTATGAAGTGGCTGCAAGCCAAGGCTATAAGGAGGCAACGTTACCCCTGGCGGCTTTGTATTTCAGATTAAGCATGCAAGATGCCACCAACGAGGAAAAGTGGCTGGCCAAAACGTATTTGTGGGCCAGCGTTGCCAGTCAAGTCACTCAAGAAAAGAGCGCGTTGATGCTTATAAATCGGGTTCAGCAAGAAATACCCAGCGCTTGGACTGCGAAGCTAGATGAGCAAGTGAATCACCACATTGAAACTTATCATGCCAACAAGTGAATCGTATTAGGCTTTTGTATCAGCACCATCACGACAACTGACTTATTTTCATGGCCTTTGTCGGCGCGCATGGTAGTCTTGTTGACGGTTTTTGTGGGGATTTTTCGCAGAGGCTTCAACCATAACAACAAGAGAGGGAAACATGAAACTAGTAAAATGTTTAGTGCCTGCTGCTGCGTTATTTTTAGCTGCGTGTACACCAGGACCTGAAGATGCCGTAAGTGATTTTTTTGAAGCAGGTAAGCAAGGTGATATCGATACCATCATTGCTCTGGCTTACAACGCCGAAATGGCGAAGCAAATGCTGGACCGTCAGGGGGAGGGTGCCAAACAAAAAGCGTCTGAAGAAATGAAGGAATTGTTCTCACAAGGCGAGCAAACGATTTTAGGCTCGGAATGCGCCACAGAATCGGAATTGGCAGAGATGGATATCGCTGGGCTGGTCGGAGCCTGTGAAGTTGAAGTTGAGTTCACTCCGTTTGATAAAAATGAAGAGGTTGAAAAAGACACGATAGAGGTTATCGACCAGGGTAACGGCTGGAAAGTGGTTTTTTAACTCAAACAAAAAGGCGCTTATTAAGCGCCTTTTTTAATATCCCTGCCTTTTTATATGAAAGGCGAGGGGCAGTACAATTTAGTCTGCGGTTAATGGTGAAGTATTAACGCTGCCGTCGCGTACTTCGGATTCAATGAACTTATTGATGGCTTCAAACAGGCTCGGGTGTTTGTCTTCCATTTCTGAGAAGTTTTGTACATCTTCAAATTTCACCGATGTGGCACACTCTTTCATGGTCAGCTTGTCACCGTTCTCCATTTCAATCCAGCAATCGCTTTCGCGGGTTGGCAGCACTTCTTTATCTGAGCCCCAATACACGTCATAACCGAATGAGAAAGCTTCAGAGCAGCTGCCGCGCATTTTTTCTGAGCCTGCTGCAACGATATTATTATCTGCCAAAGGTTGACTTAAATCGCGGTACATGCCACCGGTAGATTGTGTGTCCCAGCTTTCACGTTTGCTGCGGCCATTTTCCTGAACCCAAATAGTTTGGTCCACTTCCATGGCTTTAACGCCTTCGCCTTGTGCCGTTGTTAATAACAGACAGCCAGATTCTCTGCCAGCTGTAACTTCTAAAGCAAAAGCAGATACGGTAACGACTGTGTCTTCTAATGGCGTTACACCTTTGTGCGGTAAGTCAGCACCTGAGCAGCCGATTAATGTAGCCGCAACGGCCATAGTGAGTGTTTTTTTGAACATAGTTTGCCCCTTGTCGTGTTTTTGTTGGTTTTTATTAGAGGGTTAACTGGCCAAAAAAAATCGGTGAGACCACCTTGATTTGAGGTCGCATCATGTCCCGAGTGCTTTTCCTGGCGGAGTGTCATCCCTGTTATTTTGTCGGTAGTGCGTTGTGCTTGTCTACTGAGGTACAAGATAGCGAGATTAATCAGTTACTTGCAAGCTTTGATTCGATAAAAGGGAGTGAAAATATATACCTTTAGGCCTTATGTGGTCATTTTCTGACAGTACATCGACCCTCTCCCATTCTCTACTCAAATCTTGTTAGGTGGTGCAAGTCTGACCAAGCGCAATGTAACACGGTCAATCCCATTGAAAGCAAGGTATTGGCTGGTAGCATGCGCTCAGCTAAAATTTTGAGGAGCTGTTAATGCCACGTTTTGCCTTTTCTCTGCTTGCGACATCCGTCGTTTCATCTTTCACTACTATGCCGGTTTTTTCTCACGGATTGGACTTTGAACGGATTGAAGTGGTGGGTCGCCAAACACGACTTAATGGTGAAGCGCTGTCTGCTTCAGCAGGGTTGGTAGGGCAGCAGGAAATCGCCGCCGTGCCTTTATTGCGCGTGGGTGAAGTATTAGAGCTGGTACCGGGTATGGTAGTGACCCAGCACAGTGGTTCAGGCAAGGCTAATCAGT
The DNA here is from genome assembly GCA_964228145.1 of Alteromonadaceae bacterium. Taxonomy (GTDB): domain Bacteria; phylum Pseudomonadota; class Gammaproteobacteria; order Enterobacterales; family Alteromonadaceae; genus Pseudobowmanella. The sequence continues at coordinate 13,649 of CAXQZJ010000077.1, forward strand.
ACTTTTTGCGCGGTTTTAACCTAGATCACGGCACAGACTTTGCGGTCAGCGTGAATGGCATGCCGGTGAATATGCGCACCCATGGTCATGGTCAGGGTTACACTGACATTAACTTTGTTATCCCAGAATTTATTAAGCATATCGAATACAGTAAAGGCGCTTATTCTGCATTAGATGGTGATTTTTCTACCGCAGGTTCGGCGCAATTTTATCTGGCAAATACCGCGCAAAACAACCTGGCCAAATTAGAGGTGGGTGAAGATAACTATCGCCGTGTAGTAGCAGGTAACACGCTTGAGCAAGGTAATCACTCGATATTTTTCGGTGGCGAGCTTCACCAGTATGACGGTCCATGGCAGGACGTTAACGAAGACATCAATAAACGCAACGGAGTGATCAATTATCAACAGCAAACCGAACAGGGTGGGTTGATGGTGACCTTGATGGCTTATGACAACAGCTGGAATGCTGCCGACCAGATTCCTTCCCGAGCGGTTAGTCAGGGTCTCATCAATCGTTTAGGCTCACTTGACCCCTCACTAGGCGGTGAATCGGAACGCTACAGCTTGTCGGCAAATTTTACCCACAAAGATTTTCATGCCAACGTGTATGGCATTAGCTCGTCGCTGAATCTGTTTTCAAACTTTACTTACTTTTTGAACGATCCTGAGAATGGTGACCAGTTCCAGCAAGTCGACGACAGAAATATCTACGGTGGTGACGTCGGCTACCATTTTTCTGCCAGTCCCACAGACATGGACTGGGTACATCAATTGGGATTGCAGTTTCGAATCGACGATATCGATGAGGTGGGGTTGCACAACAGTGCCCAGCGTCAGCGTTTAAGCACAGTGCGAACCGACGCAGTAGAGCAACAATCTACGGCGCTGTATTACCAGGGCGACTTGCTGCTGACATCTCGCTTAACCCTGCGCCTAGGTGCCCGCTATGACATGATGGATGTGCAGGTTGAAAGTGATAATCCGCTTAATAGTGGTGATGCCGATGATGACTTATTCAGTGTGTCCGGCGGTATCAGCTATATTTTTTCACCCCGCTGGGAAGGCTACATCAATGCTGGCCAATCATTCCACTCGAATGATGCTCGGGGGGCAACAATCACGCTGGACCCGCAAACCGGTGATGCGGCGCAGCCAGTCGACTTGTTGGTAAGAGGTAACACCGCTGAGGTGGGGGTACGCTATTTTGACAGCAAGTCGCTGAATTTTTCAGCATCCTTGTGGTGGCTGGAGTTAGACTCCGAATTGCTCTTCGTCGGTGATGCTGGTAACACTGAGGCTGGCCGCGCGTCTAAACGTTACGGTGCTGAAATAGCCGCTTATTATTGGTTTAACGATCAACTCAGCGCGGATGTTGAACTCGCGCTGACCCATTCTCGTTTCAAAGGGCAGGCACCCGGTGAAGGAAACCATATTGATGGTGCGTTAAGCGATGTGTTAAGTACAGGCCTAAGTTGGCACTTTGCGCCCAATTGGCAACTGTCCGCGCGCCTGCGACATTTTGGTCCCCGCGCTTTGGATAGTTATAAACAGCAAGAGTCTGATGGTTTAACTGTGCTAAACGCCAAGGTCGCCTATGAATATCAAAGCTGGCAATTTACGCTTCAAGCGCTGAATCTGTTGGATAGCGAGGATCACGATATCGACTATCTGTACGAATCCCAGTTGGCCAATGAGACCAATCCGGTGGAGGATGTACATTATCACCCCATCGAACCGCGAACCTGGCGCGCCAGTGTGAGTTATCGCTTTTAGGGTGTAACCGCCATAAATCATCATGGCTTTTTGGTACTGATGTGAAAGGGAAAAGTCCATAGCGGTGTCTTGTGTAGTTATGGCAGACTTGCTGCTGTTAAAAGGAGATGTACCATGAACGTGGGGCCCTTGTTATTGCCAACGACTGCTTTTTATTTACTGTTGTTTGTGGCCGCGTTTGGATTGGTGCTGCGGCTGACGGTAAGTGCCGCCATGCTGCGACGTCAGTTATGGGATATCAGTTGGTTCGGCCTGGTGATAGGATTACTGGTTGCAAGACTCATTTTTGTTATCCGGTTTCACGATGCTTTTAATCACCCGCTGGAGTGGTTTGATATCCGCGACGGTGGATTCGAAGTAGAGCTGGGAGTTATAGCCGGCCTTGGATATGTGCTTATTAAAACCCTGCGGCATAAGCGCATTTTTAGCCGTTTAATGAGAGCCAGTTTGCTGACCCTGATGGTGGCGGCACCTGTCACGGTATTGACCTATCCGACGCCAATCGCAACTGAACTGCCCAATTTGGTTTATGAGGATCTGCAAGGGCAGGGCTTCAGCTTGCAACAGTTAGCCGGCAAACCTGTGGTGATTAATTTATGGGCGACTTGGTGCCCCCCATGTCGGCGCGAGATGCCGGCTTTTCATCAAGCCCAACAGGATAATCCCGAGGTTGCCTTTGTGCTGATTAATCAGGGCGAGCCGAATGCGGCAGTCTCGGAATATCTCGAGCAATTGGGGCTAGACTTTAAGATAATGCTGACAGATCCTTTCTCGCAAGCAGCCAAACATTTTGGCGCATACGGAACCCCCACAACCCTGTTTTACGATCGCGACGGTAAACTGATACATAAGCGGGTGGGGAGTTTGTCCCATGCCTCACTTTCCGCCAATTTGGACAAGATTAAATAGCCTGTAAAGGGGCCTGTTGGTATTTACGTGCGCTTGGGTGAACCCTAAATGGAATCAGTGATGCCCGCCTTTTGCACTTAGTTTGGTGTGAGTCCCTCGTTGCAAAAAATAGATGCTGAATCAAGTTCAGCAAGACGAGGGAATTGTCACCCTGCAAAGGGAATTAACACCCTGACAAGGGAATGATAGCCCTGAACGGGAGTGGTCACCCTGAACGTGATTCAGGGTCCACCCGTTCACAGCATCGAAAAGCCAATCAGCTGTATGTGGCTTATCTTTAATCGAGTTCAAGAAAGCGAATAAACCGTAAAGCCAACGAGGGTATGCTACCTTTGGGTAAACGAATTGTCTTCCTGACGGCGAAATCCCACCCTGGCTAGGGAATGATAGCCCTGAAAGGGAGTGGTCACCCTGAACTTGATTCAGGGTCCAGGTAATAAACAGCAACGTTTGGCCAACCAACAATAAGTGGCTTTTCCAACATCACATCAAAAGCACCCAATTTAGCGGCGAATATCTAGGTATAGCTCGCTGCTGTATTGCATTGCGCTAGCGTGATCACCGCCCATCTGTTGGTAATAAAGGTCAAAGTCCTGCTGACAATCCCATTCCGTGATCATGGCGAAATCCGGCACACTGGCATAGCCAAACATGCTGTACGTAGTGTCATGCTTAAACACCACATTGCCACCCGCTTTTGAAATGTTATTGACCATAGCAGTGAAGGCTGGCGAAGAGGTGCTCTCACCCCGCCAATAGGCACCAAACACATACACTTTATCTGGGTTAAAGGCCACATCCACGTCTTGGGTTATTTCAAAGTTAAGCATGTTAAAGGTTGACCAGATATCAAACCGCCTTGCAGCGATGTTTGGGCGAACACGCTGCAGTTGCTCAAAATGCGCCTGACGCTGCTGCCAGTCACCGGGCCAACTGGCGATAGCGAGAACCCGCGGGAAATAGTGACCGCTGATCGGGTGGCGGGTGATACGAAACGCCGTGGTATTTTCAAACCCTAGCTCCACAGCAGGTGGCGAGATATCGGTAAAATATTGCTTTTTAAGCGGCTTACCGTCGTCACGATCTGTCAAAAATAAAAAATCTACCGTGTGGTTTTTTTTAAATGTGAGGTTCGAGGTTTTGCCTGAGACTGACCCGCGAACATTATAAGAGTAACTATCACGCAGGTGCTTATGAGCTTGGTTGGGTTGAGCATAGTGGTTTCCTTAACATCAATCATTGGTGCATTTTGTCCGTAACTGCCATGGACCCGTTCGATTAAATATTCGACAATCACTATGTCATTGGTTTTACATAATCACATGTTTTTTGAGGTTAAATCCCCCATTGGCAGGATTAAATGCCATAGATAACTAAAAAGCGGCATGTGCCATTCGCATTAACTCCTGACTACGAGCTTGACTTAAAATTCATCGACGGAAGGAGATGCTAAATCAAGTTCAGCATAACAGAGGGGAGCATCACCATATCAGTTTAAAACGGCGAGTGTATCGTCACCCTGAACTCGATTCAGGGTCCACACATCCTCATAGGGAAATTGAACCACCAGACTGAGCAGTAACTGGTGTTTGAATTAGAAGTTCCAAAAACTCGCACTTAACTGAAAGGTAGTTAAACAGACAAAGTTCACTGGCTATACTGCTAGGAATTAATCTCTTCAGGCTTTTACTTAGCGTTAAATGGGCATCAACTTTTAGATGAGAAAATGGTGGCCCCACCCTGACTTGAACAGGGGACCTACCGATTATGAGTCGGGTGCTCTAACCAACTGAGCTAAGGGGGCAGAAGAGAAGCGGGCGCATTATAATGCACCCGCAAACTTGATACTAGAGGTTTACTCGTCCAGGAAGCTACGCAGGTGATCGGAGCGGCTGGGGTGGCGCAGTTTGCGCAGGGCTTTGGCTTCGATCTGACGAATACGCTCGCGCGTTACGTCAAAC
>CAXQZJ010000078.1:0-17944 GCA_964228145.1 Alteromonadaceae bacterium
AATTCGCCCAACTTGTGGCCGACCATTTCGTCACTTACGATGACAGGTACATGTTGGCGACCGTTATGGACCGCAATGGTCAACCCAATCATATCTGGGATGATCATCGAACGACGTGACCAAGTTTTAATTGGTTTACGGTCGTTCGCTTCCACTGCAGCCTCTACCTTCTTCAGCAAGTGAAGGTCGATAAATGGACCTTTCTTGAGAGAACGTGGCATGGTGAATCCTCGCTATTACTTATTACGACGACGTACGATGAACTTATCGGTACGCTTGTTTTTACGGGTTTTGGCACCTTTAGTAGGCTGACCCCAAGGTGATACTGGATGACGACCACCTGAAGTACGACCTTCACCACCACCGTGTGGGTGATCAACCGGGTTCATGGCAACACCACGAACTGTCGTACGAACACCGCGCCAGCGAGTGGCACCCGCTTTACCTAATTGACGCAACATATGTTCTGCGTTACCGATTTCACCAATGGTGGCACGGCAATCAGCCAATACTTTGCGTACTTCACCTGAGCGCAGACGTAGCGTTACATACGCACCGTCACGAGCCAGGATTTGAACATATGCACCTGCAGAACGCGCCATTTGCGCACCTTTACCCGGCTTCATCTCAACTGCGTGTACGTTAGTACCTACAGGGATGTTTCGCATTGGTAAAGTGTTACCTGCTTTGATAGGTGCACCAGAACCAGATTGAATCTGGTCGCCTGATTTCAGACCTTTTGGCGCCAGGATATAACGGCGCTCACCGTCTGCGTACAGTACTAATGCAATGTTTGCAGAACGGTTCGGATCGTATTCCAAACGCTCAACAACAGCAGGAATGCCATCTTTAGTGCGTTTGAAATCAATCAAACGGTAGTGTTGCTTGTGACCACCACCAATGTGACGCGTAGTAATGCGACCATTGTTGTTACGGCCACCCGACTTGCTTTGCTTCTCAAGCAAAGGTGCGTAAGGCGCACCTTTGTGCAAATCAGGGTTTACAACCTGTACTACGTGACGACGACCCGCAGAAGTTGGTTTAGCTTTCAATAATGGCATGTCTAATCCCCTTCTTATTCAGCGCCACCGACAAAGTCGATGTCCTGACCGTCTTTCAGCGTTACGTACGCTTTTTTCCAGTCGCTACGCTTACCAACGCGCAGGCCATGACGTTTCGTCTTGCCCTTCACGACAACAGTACGCACTGATGCAACCTCAGCTTCAAACAGTTTTTCAACTGCAGCTTTGATTTCAGTTTTGCTAGCGTCTTTAGCTACTTTGAAAACGACAGTGTTGTTACCTTCAGCAGCCATAGTAGACTTTTCTGAAATGTGTGGTCCCAAAACCACTTTCAGCAGACGTTGTTCAGAAATCATGCTAACGCCTCCTCAAGTTGCTTCACTGCATCAGCAGTGATCAGCACGTTTTCAAATGCAATCAGACTTACTGGGTCGATACCTGCTACGTCACGTACGTCAACCTTGTACAGGTTACGTGCAGACAAGAACAGGTTCTCATCAACTTCAGAAGTCACGATTAATACATCGTTTAGCTCTAAGTCTTTCAACTTAGCCGCTAATTCTTTAGTTTTTGGTGCTTCAACGCCAAATTTCTCAACAACGATCAGACGCTCCTGACGTACCAACTCAGAGAGGATGCTTTGAATCGCACCACGGTACATCTTACGGTTTACTTTCTGACCATGATCCTGAGGCTTGGCTGCGAATGCACGGCCACCGCCAACCCAAATTGGGCTACGGATAGTACCAGCACGAGCACGGCCAGTACCTTTTTGGCGCCATGGCTTCTTACCACCACCGCGTACTTCAGAACGGGTTTTCTGCGCTTTGCTGCCCTGACGAGCACCAGCGCTATAAGCTACGACTACCTGGTGAACCAGGGCTTCGTTAAACTCGCGTCCAAAAGTAGCTTCGGAAACTTCAAGAGCGCCTTTGGCGTCTTTCAATGCTAATTCCATCACCTATCTCCCGAACGTTAAGCTTTTAATGCAGGTTTAACGATAACGTCGCCACCTGTTGCACCGGGGACCGCACCCTTAACTAGGATGAGGTTGTTTTCGGCGTCAACACGTACTACTTCCAAAGACTGAACAGTGACGCGCTCATCACCTAAGTGACCAGCCATCTTTTTGCCTTTGAAAACTTTACCCGGAGATTGGTTTTGACCAATCGAACCAGGAGCACGGTGAGACAAAGAGTTACCGTGGGTCATACGCTGAGAACTGAAGTTCCAACGCTTGATTGCACCCGCAAAACCTTTACCTTTAGAAGTACCAGTAACGTCTACTTTCTTGGTGTCTGCAAAAACTTCAACAGTGATTTCACTGCCAACTTCAATGCCTTCACCTTCAGTACCGTCCAAGCGGAACTCCCACAAACCACGGCCAGCTTCCACGCCTGCTTTAGCAAAATGACCTGCTTCAGCTTTGTTTACGCGGTTAGCTTTCTTAGTGCCAGTGGTAACTTGCAACGCACGGTAACCGTCAGTTTCTTCAGTACGTAACTGAGTAACACGGTTAGGCGTCGCTTCAATAACAGTCACAGGAATAGATACGCCGTCTTCAGTGAAGATGCGGGTCATACCTACTTTACGACCGATTAGACCAATCGACATTGTCAAAACCCCTCTTCTTAGCCCAGGCTGATTTGAACATCAACACCGGCGGCAAGATCCAGACGCATCAACGCATCTACTGTTTTATCAGTAGGTTCGATGATGTCTACCAGACGCTTATGAGTGCGGATTTCATATTGATCACGCGCATCTTTGTTTACGTGAGGTGAAATCAACACTGTGTAGCGCTCTTTGCGCGTAGGCAGCGGAATAGGACCACTTACCTGCGCACCGGTACGCTTGGCAGTTTCAACGATCTCAGCAGTAGATTGATCAATTAATTTATGATCAAACGCTTTCAAACGAATGCGAATTCTTTGATTTGGCATCGACCAAGCTCCAATCGAAAGAACAAAAAAACACACCCCCAGCGCCTACCTAATTGTAGCGTGAGGATGCATGCAATTCAGTGATCCCCAATCGGGATCCTGTAGTAAACCTCGCTTTTGGCCTAAGCCAGCGGCGGGGTAGTTTCACTGACATTACTGACAGTGGGCGCGAATTATACAGTTTTTAGCCAATGATGCAAACTTAAATATGAATTAAATTTAAACAAACTCTGGGGCAACGACGGGTTCTTCGACGTTAGCCGCAGAAAGAGTCACGTCGTTTCAGAAACAAGGATACCCAGTTTGCTGTAGCTACGTTATATTAACTGTAATATCCCTTTAATATGTGCATAAAAAACGGTCATTTATGCTGGAAACGTCAAGCGAACAACAACAATTAGATGCCATCGTTGCCTTGCTAGAAGAGCATCCCTCATTAATGGATGCGTACCAAAAGCTAGAGCAAATGATACTGCCAATGTTCGATGCTGAACGCATGAGTATTTTTCAGCGCCGCCGCCAGAATCAGGAATTAGTCGCACGTTATAAGACGGGCAAGGAAACCCGCGAGATTAAGGTTCCCATTAGTCCTCAGTCAATCGCGGGCTACGTTGCATTGGCACAACTGCCGCTCATGATTCAGGACCCCTACAACGCAGAAGAACTGGGCGCTATCCATCCACGCCTGCGCTTCGATACCCGGTTTGATAAAGCCAGTAATTTTAAAACTCGCAATATTTTATGTATTCCCATCCTTAACTCAGGGGTGCTGATGGGGGTGTTACAGGTCATTAATAAACGCAGTGGAGATTTTAACGATACTGACCTTTCCAAAGCGCAATCACTGTGCAAAATCATAGGCAACAAATTCCGTTTCGAACTGGGGGGGACCCAACAGCCGCTGCAGCTTTTGGTCCACAGTAAACTTATCAGTGAAGCGGAGTTGAATAAGATTACCGAATCGAGTCGAGATCAGCGTCAGATTATTCAGCGCCTGACGTCTGAGCATCGCATTGCCGAGGGTCCAATTGGTCATGCACTGTCAGTGCACTATCAGGTTCCCTTTATTAGCTATAACCCTGATAAGTATCACCAGTACCAAAGTAACAGTCGGCTCAATGCCTCCTATTTAAAGCGTAATCTGGTTGCCGTCATCGCCGATGCCAATGACAATCCCATTGTATTAATGGCTGAGCCGAATAACGCCGCATTACTGATGGAAATTGAAAGCGCACTGGGTATTGATAGCTATGAAATCTGCGTTGGCTTACCGAACACTATATTACAATACCTGGGTGAAGGCGTTGGCGGCGGTAATAGTCCCGGCGATATGGAGGAAATTCTCGATGAGATTTCCACCAGCACCGAAGAGAAAGAGGAATCAACCGATGAAATGTCTGACGATGCCCCGGCCGTTGTCAGGTTGGTCAGCCGTATTTTGCATGATGCCAAACGCTTAAATGCCTCAGACATTCATGTGGACCCTGAGAAGAACGGCCCAACCCGGGTACGGATGCGTATCGACGGCGTTTGCCGGGATATTACTCAGGTCCCGGCATCACACCACAGCGCGGTTATCGCGCGGATAAAGATCATGTCCAACTTGAACATCGCTGAAAAGCGTGTTCCTCAGGACGGTAAAATTGCGGTCAAGATGTCGGGTCAACTGGTAGAAGTGCGAGTCGCCACCATTCCTACCGTCGCTGGCGAAGGGGTTGTGATGCGGATCCTGGCGTCCGGTGGCGCAATGCCAATGGATAAAATGAATTTATCCCCGCGGAATGATGCCATGCTGCGCGACATGATCAAAAAACCGCACGGTATTATTCTGGTTGTTGGACCGACCGGTTCAGGAAAAACCACCACCTTGCATGCCGTGTTGGGTGAATTAAACAAACCCGATAAGAAGATATGGACCGCCGAAGATCCGGTCGAAATTACTCAAGCTGGCTTACAGCAGGTCCAAGTAAGTCCTAAAATTGGTTTTACCTTTGCCAGCGCCTTGCGGGCATTCTTGCGGGCGGATCCCGATATCATTCTAATTGGTGAAATGCGGGACAAAGAAACTGCCCACGCTGGTATTGAAGCGTCACTGACCGGCCACCTGGTATTTTCGACCCTACACACCAACTCAGCGCCTGAGACCATAACCCGTTTGTTGGACTTAGGTCTGGATCCGGTCAACTTTTCTGATGCTTGTGTCGGTATTCTTGCTCAGCGCTTGATTCGGACTCTGTGTAAAAACTGTAAAGAAGAATATCCTGCCAGCGAGGCCGACAAGCAGTTTATTCAGCGACAGTATGGTGAGCAACATCTGGATGAACTGTCTCTTTCAGACCCTTTAATGCTACATCGGGCGAAAGGTTGTGAAGAGTGTGGCGACACTGGTTATAAGGGACGCACAGGGGTGCACGAACTGTTGTCGATGACACCCTCACTACGGGCCCTGGTATATAAAGAGGCAGCCGTATCCGAAATGAAAAAGCAAGCAGCCAGCGATGGCATGCGCACGCTGACTCAGGACGCCATTTACAAAGTACTTAAAGGCGATACCGACATCGCTCAGGTGCAAATCATAAGCGGTGTAGAGTAATTCAAACCTTATCCGGAAATTAAAATGAAAGCCTGTGCATGTCATATACTGGTCAAAACTGAGCAACTCGCTCTGGAACTTAAAAAGAAGCTCGATAAGGGCGCTAATTTCCATGAGCTCGCAAAAAAATACTCGTTATGTCCCAGTGGAAAAAAAGGCGGTGATTTAGGCGAGTTTCCACCTGGCCGAATGGTAAAAGCGTTCGACAACGTGGTATTCAAAAAGCCCATTCTCAAAGTTCACGGACCGGTCAAAACCCGATTCGGCTATCACCTGATAAAAACCTTGTACCGCCAATGAAACCTGCTTGAATTGCATTATTTAATAAGGCGTTTTCGATTTCCTGTGCTACTTTTTTGTTATCCACTTCAAAGTAGTACCCGGTAATTTGATTGAAGCCTGAGTCCCACAAAAAACCAGATACCATGGCAGTGCGCTGCCAGCGTGATGCAGTCAATCTTTTATATGCTAACAGTACCGGTGGATTACTGGTGTCGTGGGTAGCCGGTGGCGGGATTGCGTTAAGTTTTTATCAGCACCCCATGCTCAAATTAAAGGGTGTGTGGTTTGCACTGTTTAGCTTAGTGCTGGTATTGCGTTTGGCTGATTTCGTCTATTGGCGGCAAAGTCTGAGAGACGCTTGTTTTGACCCCCGACCACCGCTACGTCGCTTTCAAATCGGTGTGTTTTTCACTGCCCTGTTGTGGTCAATCTATGTGCCCTTTTTCATTAATGGTATGAGCACCATAGAACTTGCTGCAACTCTGATCATTATTTCCGCTATGGCTGGCGGAGCATCCACGGTTTTAGCTCCCAATATGTTGCTCGCCTTGTGCTACGCCCCTGCGCTGCTGATTCCATCCTCACTGGTGTTGCTGTTGTCCGGTTCCAGCTATCAAATCACCTTGGGCGCGTTAGGCTGCTTGTTTGGCGTTGTTATGATAAATACTGCCAAGAAAACCGCGACTTTTACTGCGAATGCGATTATCAGCCACAACGAGAACATCGATTTACTCGAAGATAAAGACAGTATGATGGACACACTTAAAACTCAGCATGAGGAAATAAAGTCTATCAATAATTCCCTTGAGGAGAAGATTGAGCGGCGCACCGCTGAGATATTCCGCTTATCAAACTTAGATCCGCTGACCCAATTATCTAATCGAAAGGCGTTTTCCAAAGTACTCGCTGCTGAACTACAAAACGCGCGGCAACAAGACACAACACTTGCGCTTTTATTTATCGATCTAGACGGTTTTAAAGCCATAAATGATACCAATGGCCATGACATTGGTGACCAAATACTGATCACCACCGCCCAGCGTCTGCGAAATCTTAGTGACGGCGATTACGACTTGTGTCGTTGGGGAGGAGATGAGTTTCTCATAGGGTTAAAGAACAGTCATGGTGAAGCCGCCCTCGCGTTTGCCCGCCACACCATAGAGCTTTTATCTCAACCCATCCAAATCGGTGTAGAACGATTTAACTTGGGAGCGACCATTGGCATTGCCCTTTATCCCGACCACGGTATCCATGAGTCGGACCTGATTTCTTCTGCCGATACCGCCATGTACGTACAAAAAAAACAATCTAAATCCAATGCCTGCATTTTCGATAATTCCATGCGCGAAGCCATGCTTAGAGAGCAAATGCTCAAAGACAAAATGGCTCAGGCGATACAAACCCAGCAACTTTACATGGTGTATCAGCCCATAGTGTGCGGTCAAACCGGCAAGCCGTTGTATTGTGAAGCTCTCATGCGCTGGAACTGTGATGGCGAGATGATATCCCCAGTAGAATTCATTCCTATCAGTGAACAACATGGCATGATTCATTTGATGGGCGAATGGGCATTAAAAACCGCGTGTCAGGCCGCGGCACAATGGCAAAGCAACCACCAATTAGGCATTTCCGTGAACGTTTCTATCGCGCAATTGATGAAGCTCGACTTTGTCGAGCGGGTGGACAGTATCTTACAAAGTACACAATTGCCGGCAGAAAAGCTCTATTTAGAGGTCACTGAATCAATATTTGCAGACAATCAACAAACCCTACTGGAGCAAATCAAACGGCTACAAGCGCTGAATATAAAGATTTCCATCGATGACTTTGGCACAGGTTTTTCATCTCTGGCCTTATTGCAGTCGCTGGATGCTGACGTGGTCAAAATTGACCGCTCTTTTGTTGTCACTATGGACAAGGGAGGCAAAGCGATAATCCAGGCCACTCAATACATTGCTGAGCAACTGGGTTATAGCGTGGTCGCCGAGGGCGTCGAGACTGCTCAAGAACTAAAGTGCCTGTGTGACTTAAACATCGGCGCATTTCAGGGCTATTATTTCAGTCGGCCACTTAAGCAGAGCGACTTAACTCAATGGTTAAAGAATTACCCAGCCGCGCGCCCTTGTTAAGATCGTTGTTTGACCAACTGTTCTAACAAAGCTTCGATATTTTTCACGCTTTTGGCCAACTCTTCCAGACCCGGCGGCTGATCTACTGGGGTTTCAGGTGAGGTGAGGCCCGAGCTATTTTTAGCCTGATTCGCCAGTGCATCCTTTTGGTTGAGAATGGCCTCCCTGAAAGCTGCGGGCTCTTCTATCCCCACCATAGATACCAATGCGCCATGGCCACTTTGACCGGCGGTTTCAAAGCTCAACCTATACAGACCTAACAGGCGCATCAACGGTCCCTGACTCAGCGCAACATCGGTGATTTTTTCCAATGGAATAGACTTTTCGACGGTAAATAGTACCCCTTTGCAAACGACCAGTTTACGGGTAGTAAGGGTTGCCGACATCGCATCGAGAATCTTTCCGCAAATCCACCAGCCTAAGGCCAGAATAACCGGCAGCGCCAATAAACCAACCAGTGTTAAAGCAGAGATTAAAACTACCGTTAATATCCAATAGGTTTTCACCTTTGGATTAAACTTCGCTGTAGCTAGGATTTGGTCACGCATAATAAGTTAACTCGACAACATGCCTGCGATAAATAACAAAAACACAACCAGTAACCAGGGCACTGGTGATTGCCAAAATGACAATCTGGCGCCCTGCTTATCATCCGTCGGAGCATAGGAATACAGGCGCAAGGCAAAAAACACCGCAGCAAGCCCGAGGAGGATAAACTGAAATTGAATTTCACGTATAAAGATAAAGCCGACCAGACAGGCAATGCTCAAAACGGTTAATGCGAGTTGGGTCGAAGATTTGTGCAACAGATTCATGACGCGTCCGTTTACTTTTTCATCTAACCTAACATGGCAATCGCCGTTATTCATCTAATCAATTAAAAAGCAGCGGCTTTTTTAACGATTTCCGCAACACGGGTATCCGGGGCTGAATGGCGGATTTGCGCCAATAACAACTCGGCGGTAGCTAGCGCATCCGTCAGTGCGTCGTGGGCCGGGTAATCGGGTAAATTGTATCGTCGCCGGCAGTGGAACAGGCGTAAACTGTCTGGTGGTACATGATGGTATTTTTGCAACACTTTTTGCCTTTCCCACACCAGTGTGTCGACCACCTGAGACAGTAATTTCCCCCCAAAGTGTCGCCTACATGCCTGATTAATAAAGGCCATATCGAGCCGCGCATTATGAAAGACTAAAATCTTACCCTTGGCTTGCTCAATAAAGGCACTTATCGCTTCGCTCAGCGATACACCCTGTAAGGCTTGTTCATCGCCAATCTGATGAAAAACGGCACTCTGGCCCACGCCCTGTTCAACGGAAACCGAGATATGCCGCGCTGAGTTCAACCTGATTGCGCCGTTATCGATTAACACCCAACCAATACTGATTATCTCATCCGTTCGCGCGTCTAACCCTGTCGTTTCTATATCCACCGCCATCCAACATGTCTTCTGCCAAACTTGATTTAATGACACTAATGGCTGTCGTAAAAAATCTTGTAGCAGTGACGGTGACAGGGTGCGGCTTAGCCACCAGCGTCGCAGCTTTAACCAACTATAGCCCGCCACGATATCTCAACCTGATGGTATTTTGTGCACTATTGACCACCTCGAAAGCATCCTTGAGTGCTTGTCGGTTGGTTTCCGATAACGTATCCGGGTCGACAAAGTTACTCACTCCCTGGTTACCACTAAGACTGATAGTATTGGCTTGAGCTTCAGCCCGGGTTTGCAAAATAAAGTCATAAGCGTCTTGAATGTTACGACTGTCCTTCACCGTCATTACTTTCGCATTAGCTAACGCCTCTATACGTGCATGAGTATTGACCGCGTCTATTCGATTTGCCAAGGCATGAATACGCATGATGTCAGTGATCGGTAATAACCCCCGCTTTTTTATATCCAATGCGTCCTTGTGCTCGCCATTGCGTTCAACAATGAAGCGACGAAACAACCCAAGTGGTGGGGTGTGCTCTAGCACATTAGCCGCTAATGCAGCGAGGAAAATAGTATTCGAAGATGCCTTAGTCAGCATGTGTTGCTGAAGTTGCATGGCTAAAGTCTGGTCACCATAAACACAGCGAAGATCAAAAAAGATACTAACCCTCATTACCGCATCGGGAGTGGGACTGCTGGTCCAGCTATCCACCATTTTTTGCCATTGAGCTAAAGGTTGACGCCAGAGCGGATTTTTAGCCATCACATTACCCGGACAGTACACGTAACCGCATTCATTCAGGCCATCACAGACATAATCGGCCAGTTGGCTAAACCATGGCATTTGTTCATCGCTCACGGAATTACTGATTAGCAAGCCATTGTCCTGATCCGCATTGATCAATTGTTCGGCACGCCCTTGAGATCCAAAGCCGAGCCAACAAAAAGCAGCCGGTGCGGGGCCTGACTGCTCAATAAACAGCTCAATCAGTTTTATCGTGACCGCATCACTGATTGCGGTCAAAAAGCGACTGACCTGACTGGCCTTAATGCCCGCTTTTAGCCACTCAACCATCATGGTCGGCATATTTTCAACAATGGACTTTAAGCTTGGAATATCAATACAGCGTCCAATGTGTTGCACCATGTACACCGGGTCGTCTTGTTTGGCGAGAATCAAATCAGACGCGGTTACAATACCCACTAAATCCTGTCGGTTTTGTCGGCTAACGACCGGCAGATGATGAATTTTCTCCCGCACCATGGTCAAGGTTGCGTCAAACAAGCTCTGTTGTTCATCAATAGCAACAGGATCAGGGGTCATAATGGCAGACACTGGCGTCGTGAAGTCCAATCCTTTCGCTATGACCCGGGAGCGAAAGTCCCGATCGGTAATGATACCGACCAGTTTATTATCCTGAATAATCGGAGCGGACGAGATTCTTCGTGCTGACATCGCCTGCGCAGCCTGCTGAATAGAGGTTTGCGGTGCAAACGCCAATATATCTCTGGACATGACACCCGCCACCGGCCTCAACATGTTGTGAGGCTCTGGTGTATAACGAGCCGCCCGGCGCAACCGTCTGTGTGTCTGCCGATGAAAGTAACGGGCTGCATCACGATTGGACAAAACCCATTGTTCTGCATGCTCGGCATCAAGGGCGTAAATCAGACTATCTTCGTAGAGTGTTACCCTGGCATCCGGATATTCTTCAAATATCCCCTCAAGAATATAACTTTCCCCCTCTCCCATTCGCTGTAACAAACGATCATCGCCAGAACGAATATCCACTGCCCCTGACCGTATGATTCTGATTGCACGATTTTGCTGCTGTTTGCATTCGTGCCCCTTGGAAAAATACTCAACATCGATATGCTGAGCGATTTTACTCAGAGCCTGGTCACTGAGTAGATCGAAGGGGGCATGAACACCCAGAAAATCGCTGATCGCAAGAAGCTCGGGGGAGTCTCCAGCTGAGCTCACTGAATTGCCTCAGCCCTAAAGTCTTTACCGAAGCTGGTTTGATAGTCAAAAAACACCGTGTCAGCTTCACCAAAGTAGAGGGTTTCGTCTATTCCAATCACGAGCTTCAGGGGTTCGCTGTCATCTTGTTTGTGTTCAGCCATCAGTTGCCAGCGTGTATTGCTTTCATCCAATGGCATAAGGGATACGGGTTCAGACTGAGATGTCCCTATCGACATTTTGGCGCCTTGGAGGGGGTAATTTGATTGCACCACAATTTGCCCTGCTTGGTCCTTGTTGCTCTGCCAAATGATATCCAGCTTCACATCACCATTTTTCATGCTGCAAATACCGCTTTTATACCGACAATTGCCACCCGCAACTAATTGATAAGATTGACCCGCCTGCGCTGCCTGGGGTGTTTCACTGACCGCGGCGTCAGTCGCAAAGTAAGCGATCACTGCAAGAATAGGCGCCACTATCATCGCGACTATGACGTGTTTATTGGTAAGCATAATTCACTTTTCCTGTCGTTGTTAGCGCAAAAGGGCGCCGCAGCGCCCTGATTTTTGTTAATACGCTTTAATGGTCGTGGGCTTGTCCGGCACCTTTAGGTACGCGAATATACTCTACCATTTCCTGCACGCGTTGCGGTGGCTCTGCAGTCACTGAGGACACTGCATAGGCGACGATAAAGTTAACCAAAGCGCCGATTGCACCGAAGGCGTTGGGTTCAATTCCAAGGAACCAATTTTGCCCCCAGCTTTCCAGATACGTCCAGTCTGCGATAAAGAACAGTCCTTTGTGCTGGAAAACGTAAAACAGGGTAATGAAGATACCTGAAATCATACCTGCAATTGCACCTTGCATATTTACCCGTTTGCTGAAGATACCCATCATCAGCGCGGGGAAGATGGACGATGCAGCCAGGCCAAACGCCAGAGCCACCGTGCCCGCCGCAAAGCCAGGCGGATTGAGCCCAAGGTAGCCTGCCACCGCTATCGCCCCGACCATGGCAATTCGGCTCCACATAAGCTCACTTTTCTCCGACATATTCGGCGTTAGGATACCTTTAAGTAAGTCATGAGATATTGCTGAGGCTATCGCTAACAACAGTCCCGCCGCCGTCGACAACGCAGCTGCGAGCCCCCCGGCTGCCACCAGAGCAATGACCCAATTCGGCAATTTTGCGATTTCCGGGTTAGCCAACACCATAATGTCACGGTCAACTTTTACCATTTCATTTCGTTCATCATTGGTATAAGTAATTTTTCCATCACCGTTTTTATCTTCAAATTCCAACAAGCCGGTTTTTTCCCAATTCACAAACCATGCGGGACGGTCGTCATAATTGATGTTCTGTCCAGCCGCAGGCTCAATGGTTTGATGTAGGTTTAACCGTGCCATTGCCGCAACCGCAGGGGCCGTGGTGTATAGAATCGCAATAAATAACAGGGCATACCCAGCTGAAGAACGTGCATCTTTCACTTTAGGCACGGTGAAGAAACGAATAATAACGTGGGGTAAACCTGCGGTACCAATCATCAACGACAAGGTATAAACAAACATATTGAGAGTACTGATTCTCGGCTCAGTCGTATACTGAGCAAAGCCCAGCTCACTGACCACCTGGTCGAGCTTATCAAGCAAGTACACACCATCGCTCATAGTGCTACCCAGCCCCAATTGTGGCAGCGGGTTGCCGGTCAGTTGTAAAGAGATAAAGATAGCCGGAATGGTATACGCCAAAATCAGCACACAATACTGGGCAATCTGGGTGTAGGTAATGCCTTTCATTCCACCCAGTACCGCATAGATGAAGACGATGGTCATTCCCACATACAGGCCCACATCATAAGACACTTCGAGGAATCGCGAGAAGGCGACACCAACCCCTTTCATCTGACCGATAACGTAGGTCACCGAGCAAATAATCAGGCATACAACAGCAACAATACGCGCCCCTTTGGAGTAGAATCGGTCGCCGATAAACTCAGGAACGGTGAACTTGCCGTATTTTCGCAGGTAGGGGGCTAACAACATCGCCAAAATAACGAAGCCGCCTGTCCAGCCCATCAGAAACACTGAGCCACCATAGCCCATAAACGCGATAAGTCCGGCCATGGAAATAAAGCTTGCTGCCGACATCCAATCTGCTGCAGTCGCCATACCATTGGCAACCGGATTAACACCGCCACCAGCAACGTAAAACTCTTTGGTTGACCCAGCACGCGCCCATATAGCGATGCCGATATAAAGAGCGAAAGTAAAGCCTACAACAATGTAGGTTAAAGTTTGTAATTCCATTTTCCGCTCCTCACTCTTCTACGCCGTATTTGGCATCTAACTTACCCATGGCCCGGGTGTAGTACCAAATCAAGATTAAAAAGGTGTAGATTGACCCTTGCTGGGCGAACCAGAAGCCAAGTTTATAGCCGCCGATCTGAATCTGATTCAGAACATCCACAAGTAAAATGCCGCATCCATAGGACACAACGAACCAAACGACCATTAGCTTGACCATCAGGCTGACGTTTTCCCGCCAATAATTTTTGGCGTCTTCTTCGTTTTTGAAAGCCATTGTTGCTCTCCGTTATTGTGATTATTAGCCTTTTACTGCGCAGTCCAGATTCATAACCTACTGGTAGATTTGCGCATGGTTACTACTCTAATTTGTGTTAATCAAGTGTTAAATTCGACCTTAGTCGTAGCTCTTCTCGCCCTTTGAGACACTGTGCTAAAGTGGCTTGGAAGTTAACAAAGGATGGGTTTATGGCGTTGGGTTGGGTGGCAATTGCACTGGTTTATTTAGTTGGCCTGTTTTGGTTAGCTCGTTGGGGAGATCGGCAGTCTGCCTGGGCCAGAAAATTGACCGAGCACCCGGCAACTTATGCCTTAGCGCTTGCTATATACTGTACCGCCTGGACTTTTTTCGGCGCGGTGGGCGAGGCAGCCCGAAATCAGTGGGACTATCTGCCGATTTTATTCGGCCCTGTGTTGCTCTATCTGCTTGGTTATCGCTTTGTCTATAAAATGGCGCTGGTCAGTAAAAAGCAGAACATCACCACCATTGCTGACTTCATCGCCAGTCGCTATGGAAAGCGCCACTCCGTTGCGCTGCTGGTAACGCTCATTGCCTTACTGGCCACAATCCCATATATCGCATTACAACTTAAAGCCATAGGTTCGGCTTTTCTGCTCATCTCAGGTGACGAACAAGCTCAAGGAGTGGTATTTCTTGCTTCACTATTTATTGGCATTTTTGCCATTTATTTTGGCACCAAGCATGCTGATGTGACTGAATATCGGCGTGGTTTAATATTAGCCATTGCCTTCGAGTCCTTAATAAAATTATTGGCGCTGATTGCAGTTTGTGTAGTCGCTATTTTACTCTGGCAGCAACAAGATAAACCGACCTTTTCTGCCGCTGACACTGCCTTTACATTCGACAGTTTTTTTACCCTGTCTTTTTGGACACAAACACTTATCGCCGCCGCCGCAGTGGTCTGCCTCCCCCGCCAGTTCCATGTCGCCATAGTCGATAATTTGAAATTAAGTCACCTGACAACAGCGCGCTGGATGTTCCCCGGATACTTGTTGTTGCTCGCCTTGGTGATACCTGTGATTGCAGAGTTTGGTAGCAGAGTGTTAACGGGTACCGGTATAGAGCCGGATAATTATGTGTTGTCTCTGGCTATCTTGTCAGACAGCCTGATCATAAAAGTCTTGGTGTTTGTCGGCGGGCTATCGGCAGCAACTGCAATGATCATTGTGGCCACGCTGACCCTGTCTACCATGATCACCAACGACGTAATTCTGCCTCGTTTAATTGCCAGTAAACGATATCGCAACGTCAACTTTACCCCGACGATATTGGCAATCAGACGTCTGGTAATCGGCTTACTTTTAATCCTCGCTTATTACTACCACCAGCAAATGGCTGGCAGTAAATCGCTAGCATCTATCGGCTGGGTCGCTTTCTCACTGGTGATTCAACTATTACCTGCCATCGTTGGCGGGCTCTACTGGAAAAAGGGCCATGCTCAGGGTGTCTATGCGGGCTTAGTCGCGGCATTCGTCACTTGGTTACTGTGGTTGTTATTGCCACTGTTTAACAATACGGATATCGATCTGAATAATGATTACATCATCAATGGGGCAATATTAAGTCTTATCGCGAATACTTTAGTCTTTACCTTCTTTTCTGCGATTGCCAATCCTCGCCTGATTGACCGGGTACAAGCTCAGGCTTTCGTGGTGCCCCATGACACAGAAGTCGACCGACAGGCCATACCTCAGCACAATGTTACCGTTGCCGATATTATCACCTTGATGACCATGTTTCTTGGCGAGGAGCGTGGCTATCGCTTACTCCAGGATTATCAAAAAGGTCGTGGAAAAACCCTGTCAAACCAAGCCACACCCGATGAAGATTTCTTGCTTTATTGCGAAAGAGCACTTGGTGGCGTGATTGGGGCTTCTAGTGCAAAAGCCCTGATTGACTCTGCCACCGCCGGCAAAAAACTCGACTTCGAGGAAGTGGTCAATTTCTTTGACGAGACCACCGCTGCGCTTAAATTCAACATGAGCGCACTGTTTACCTCATTAGAGAATCTCGACCAGGGCATCAGCGTGATTGATAAAAACCTCAATCTGGTGGCATGGAATAAGCGATATTTAGATTTATTTCACTACCCTCAGGGCATGGTCAGCGTGGGTCTACCGATTGAAAACTTGGTACGTTATAACGCACAACGGGGCGAATGCGGCGTTGGCGATGTCGACACGCTTGTTGCAAAGCGTATGGAGCACCTGCGTAAAGGAAGCCCTCATCGGTTCCTGAGACAGCGAAGCGACGGTAAGGTCATTGAAATGGTTGGGAACCCCCTACCTGGCGGCGGCTTCGTGACCAGTTTTAATGACATCACAGAGCATATTGAAATTCAGCAAGCACTTGAAGAAGCCAATATTCACCTTGAACAGCGAGTCATAAAGCGAACCCAAGAAGTGCAAGCGATCAATGCCGAGTTATTGACCGAGATAGAGCGCCGCGCAGAGGCGGAAAAAGAACTGGTCACGGCACGCAAGGCCGCTGAGCAGGCTAATGCCAGCAAAACGCGTTTTCTGGCACTGGCCAGTCACGATATTTTACAACCTCTCAACGCGGCAAAACTTTATATCAGCGCCCTTCAAGAAGCCGAACTGACAGACAAGGACAACGAAGTAGTCAGCAAGCTCAATGACAGCGTGATCGCCAGTGAGGTTTTGATCGCTACGTTGCTGGATATAGCACGACTTGACCAGGGCGACCTGCAACCCAAACTGCAACCCTGTGATCTTACCTCCATACTTCATCCTCTCATCGATGAGTTCACCATGAAGGCTGAACAGAAGGGTATTAGACTGGCTACCCGAATTGCGCCGGCCTGGGTCACAGCAGACCCTACGTACCTGCACCGGATACTCCGCAACTTGTTGTCTAACGCGGTCAAATACACTGAAAGTGGCAAAATACTGGTCACCGTCAGACATAGGACAACCGGTATCCTTGTACAAATCTGGGACACCGGCATGGGCATTGATGTGGATGAGCAAGCCAAAGTATTTAACGACTTTTATCGTATTGATAATCGTCAACAGCGAGGTGTTGGGCTGGGGCTAAGTATAGTTGAACGCCTATGCCAACAACTCAACAGCCCGGTTTCGGTGCGCTCGAAGGCAGGCAAAGGCAGTTGTTTCAGCTTTACTCTGTCCCCTTGCCTACCAAGAGATGAAGAGTCAGGTAAAAAAGTGGCCGGTGGTCGCACTTTGGCTGACCTGTGCGTGTTGGTGGTTGATGATCAAAATGTCAATTTAGATGCGATGCAAACCTTATTACAGCGCTGGGGATGTGACGTTATGATTGCCGATAATACGGTACAAGCCTTGGCTCTAGCTGAAGAACGCCCTCCTGGCATGTTACTCGTCGATTATCAATTAGGCGAAAATCGCACAGGACTGCAACTCATCAGCGATTTACGTCAGCTTCGCACCGACTACGTACCCGCCGTTTTGATTACAGCTAATCGCGAAGAGTCATTGGCACAAGCCTGTAAACAGCAGCAAGTAAGCTATATGAACAAACCGGTTAAACCCGCCAAATTACGGGCTCTGATGCAAAGTTTATTGGTTAAGTAAGGCTTTCGCTACCGACATTCAAACAGGACTTTCGTGACATTAGATCGACTGAACTTCGCCTCAATTAACGTGCGCTTATAGCCCTGACCGCGCTAAGGATTAAAAGCCAGCGCCCGTGCGCTGGTTTTTGTCCTGTAAACTTATTCAGGAGGTTGGAGTTGCAATTGAGAGGCGATTAATACTGCTTGGGTGCGGTTGTTAATGTCCAATTTACGAAAAATTGAAGTGACGTGGGCCTTTACCGTTGCCTCGGCGATATCCAGTTTAAATCCAATTTGCTTATTGAGTAGTCCGTCACGCATAAAACACAACACCTTGTATTGAGCAGGGGTTAGGCTTGCGACTTTATCGGCAAGAAGCGCAAACTCATCATCCTCTTCAACAGCGTGTTCATTAACCC
>CAXQZJ010000079.1:0-90353 GCA_964228145.1 Alteromonadaceae bacterium
CCTGGCGCTTGTTACCGTAGCTACCATTGCTCACCTTGCCATTAACAAACAGGCTCTGCTGTTGTAATTCGGCGACCAGTTTCGGCGGGCTTATGACAAGTCCGCTCTCAATTTCCTTCAAAAACTGATAAACTTGCCAGATTGAAGCTGTGGTTATCGATCAATTTGAAATCGCTAAGGGCAAAAAGCTCGCTATATCAGTTAGTTAATTTGGTATTTACACAGTTATTGGTGCTTTAACCGAATTTGGTTAAATACATAATAAAAAGGAGAATTCATGGAGTCAGCGCTTTTTACCAACAATGGTGTTGTGATGGGGTTGCTTGCCATCATTTTAGGGGCAATTTTATATACTTCGAACCACGCTGCATTTAAGAAGTTTTACACCTTTGTCCCTGCGTTGTTGCTGTGCTATTTCATCCCATCTTTGTTAAATACGATTCCATCTTTGTTTAATACACCTGAATTAGTCGCAGAACAAACGTCCGACGATTTATATTATTTTGCTTCACGCTACCTGTTGCCGGCTTGTTTAGTGTTGTTGACCCTGAGCTTGGATTTAAAGTCGATCATGGCCTTGGGCCCAAAGGCGCTGATTTTATTCTTTACCGGTACTTTGGGCATTGTAATCGGCGGACCCATTGCATTGATTGTGATATCCGCGGTCGCGCCTGACATGATTGGCGGCTACGGTCCAGATGAAGTGTGGCGAGGCATGACCACAGTGGCCGGCAGCTGGATTGGCGGTGGGGCGAACCAAGCGGCAATGAAAGAAACCTTTGAGGTTGGTGACGAAATTTTCAGCGCCATGGTGACAGTGGATATCATAGTTGCCAACATCTGGATGGCGGTGCTGCTGATTATGGCCGGACAGAATAAAAAGATCGACGCCTACACAGGGGCTGATGTTTCTGCCATAGAAGATATCAAGGTCAAGGTCGAGGCCTTCGAACGTGAACATGCCCGCATTCCCAGTATCAATGATCTGATGATGATCATCGCAGTAGGCATAGGGGCTATGGGCCTTTCTCATTTGGTCGCGGACACTATTGTACCCCTGATGAAAACGCATTTCCCGGAGTTGGCGCGTTATAGTTTGCACAGCGGTTTCTTTTGGTTAATCGTCACTGCAACCACAATCGGTATTGCATTGTCCTTTACTAAGGCACGACACCTTGAACGTGCCGGCGCCTCTAAAGTGGGCAGCCTGTTTGTATATATTTTAGTGGCGACCATTGGTCTGCATATGGATGTGACCAAAATCGTTGATTCATTTGGCTTCTTCCTGCTGGGAGCAGTGTGGATGTTGATACACGCATCACTGATGTTGTTAGTCGCCTGGTTTATTAAAGCGCCGTTGTTTTACATGGCTGTCGGTAGTCAGGCCAACGTCGGTGGTGCAGCTTCTGCCCCTGTGGTTGCAGCTGCATTTCACCCGGCCCTCGCACCGGTGGGTGTCTTGTTAGCAGTGATGGGGTATGCGGTCGGCACTTATATGGCCTATATTTGCGGATTAATTATGCAAGGGGTAGCAATGTAATGGCAACATTGAACAATCTTCAGACAATTCAAGTCGGTAACCATCAGGTCGCTAACGATCGGCCTTTTGTGTTGTTCGGCGGCATGAATGTTCTTGAGTCCCGGGATCTGGCTATGCAGATTGCTGAGCACTACAAGACAATCACAGACAAGCTGGGTATACCCTGGGTGTTCAAAGCGTCTTTTGACAAAGCCAATCGATCTTCGGTGCATTCATACCGCGGGCCGGGTATGGAAGAGGGGCTGAAAATCTTTGAAGAAGTGAAGCGAACCTTTGATGTCCCAGTGATCACCGATGTCCACGAACCGTACCAGGCAGCACCGGTTGCTGAAGTGGCTGATGTCATTCAGTTGCCTGCATTCTTGGCCCGTCAGACAGACTTGGTGGTGGCAATGGCCAAAACCAATGCCGTGATCAATGTGAAAAAACCCCAGTTTCTGGCCCCCCATGAAATGCGTCATATTATTACCAAATTTCAGGAAGCCGATAATAATAAGATTATCTTGTGTGAGCGTGGCAGTTGTTACGGCTATAACAACCTGGTGGTGGACATGCTAGGCATGGATGAGATGAAAACCATGGCACCGGTCATTTTCGATGCCACCCATGCGCTGCAAAAACCTGGCGGGCGTGAAAGCTCTGCTGATGGCCGTCGTGCACAGGCGGCGCAATTGGCGCGTAGTGGCATGGCATTAGGTTTAGCCGGGTTATTCATCGAGGCCCACCCTGATCCGAATCAAGCAAAATGTGACGGTCCCTGTGCCTTACCGTTGGCAAAACTGGAACCTTATCTTGCTCAGATGAAAGCGCTGGATGACTTAGTCAAGCAGTTCCCAGCTTTGGATACCAGCGCCAACTAACCCCATGGATACATATCGATTGCCACCGTTGAATGCGTTAAAAGCATTCGAGGTGGCTGCTCGCCATTTGAGTTTTACTCGCGCAGCAGAAGAGTTATTTGTTACTCAGGCTGCGGTGAGTCATCAGATAAAAACCCTCGAAGCTTTTTTGGGGATAAAACTTTTTATCCGTCGTAACCGTAAGCTGCTGCTGACAGAAGAAGGGCAAAGCTATTACGCTGACATCAAGTCGATCTTTGTAGACATACAGGATGCGACTCAACGTCTGGTGGCCAGTGGTGAAAAAGGCGCGATTACCGTTAGTGTCCCACCGAGTTTTGCAACCCAGTGGTTGGTACCAAAAATTCATCAATTCAGCACATTACATCCGGAAATAGATGTTCGAATAAAAGCGGTTGATTTTGACGAAGGCTTTTTGACCGATGATGTTGATGTGGCGATCTATTATGGACGCGGTAAGTGGTCGGGTCTGCATGCTGAAAAACTGCACACAGAATATCTTACTCCTATGTGCTCGCCTATTATGCTGCTAAAGAGTGGTAAGCCACTAAAAAGTCTCGACGACCTCAAATACCATAATTTGCTTCACGATCATTCTCGTCAGGGCTGGAAAGATTGGTTACGACACTTTCAAGTGGCCGGCGTCAATGTAAATCAGGGGCCGGTTTTTTCCCATACAATGCTTGTTTTACAGGCCGCTGCCATTGGGCAGGGCGTGGCCCTCGGCCACTCAGTGCTGGCACGCCCGGATATTGCAGCAGGCCGCCTGGTATGTCCATTTGGCGAAAAACTAGTCAGTAAGCAAGCGTACTACTTTGTGTGTCATCAGTCTCAAGCGGAGCTAGGCAAAATTGTTGCGTTTCGGGATTGGCTGTTGCAGGAAGTGGAAAAAGAACAGGAAGAGTTTTGATGTCGACTCCTATCGCAAGATTATTACTGACCCATGGCGCAGGCGCAGGCACACAGTCGGATTTCATTCAAAAGTTAGCAGAACGTTTACGTGCTCAGCAACTCGACGTAGTGCTGTTCGATTTTGCTTATATGGAGAAAATGAAAGCAACGGGTAAACGACGCCCTCCGTCGCCAATATCGGCACTGTTGCAAGAACTTAACGATGCGGTTAATCGGCAGGCGAAGGATTTACCTTTGTTTATCGGTGGAAAGTCGATGGGTGGACGCGCGTGTACTATGTTAGCTGCCAATGACAACGTCAAAGGCGCGATTGCATACGGTTATCCGTTTCATCCGATGGGCAAGCCGGAAAATCTGCGAATCGCTCATTTACAATCCTTGATACGACCAACCTTGATTATTCAGGGTGATCGAGATCCGTTCGGCACGCAACAGGAGGTGGCGAGTTATCCTTTGTGTGACCGCTTGCAAATTACCCTATTGGCAGACGCAGAGCACAGTTTCAAAACCCTGCGAACGTCGGCTTTCAGTCAAACTGATCATCTACACACAGCGGCTCAAAAGACGGCTGAATTTATCAGAGAAACGCTATGCATCTAATCTTGTTTATTGCCGGTTTGCTCGGTGCTGCGTCAGCACTACTGGGTGCAGTCGGAGCTCACAGTTTAGGTCTGGAAAACCAGGCATTGATCAGCTGGACAACCGCCGAACGGTATATGATGTTCCATGCCGTTGCTTTAATTGGCCTGGCAATCCTCTATGATCGTCATCCAAAGCGTTGGATTGTCAGCAGTGCGGTGCTATTGGCTGTGGGAACGGTATTGTTTAGCGGCAGTATTTTTATTATGACCGGAACTGAACTGCGTTGGTTATGGTGGCTGACGCCTATAGGTGGCGTATTATTGATCACAGGTTGGGTGACATTAGCACTGGGAGCAATAAAAAACCGATGAATACTTTGGTAGCATATTGCCGCCCGGGCTTTGAACACGACCTTAGTGATGAATTAAATCGCTTAGTCGGGATGAGTGGTGCTTACGGCTATGGTCAGCCAAACACGGGAAGCGGATTTGTTGCGTTTGAATTATTTGGTCAGCAAAGTGCCGTGGAAGTGTTGTCTCAACTTGACTTTACTCATCTGGTCTTCGGTCGCCAGTGGTTTGCAGGCTATCAGTTCAGTGATTTACCAGCGAATGACAGAATAACCCCGTTACTGCAATTGTGTGAAGGCGTTCCCCAGTGTGGCGAGATATTTGTTGAATTTCCTGATACCGACAGTGGACGGGAACTTGCAACGTTTTGCCGAAAGTTTACTGTGCCATTACGTCAGGCACTGCGGGGTAAGGGGATACTGAGTACCAAACCCGATCCGGATTTACCTGTGTTGCATGTATTCATGCTCGATTCGAGTCGTGGTTTTGTAGGTGTCAGTCAGCCGGGTAATCACAGTCCTCACTATAATGGTATCCAACGATTACGTTTTCCGTCCGGGGCGCCAAGTCGCTCAACCTTAAAACTTGAAGAAGCAATTCGTCTTTTCCTCAGTGAAAAACAACAAAACCAATGGTTCAAACCTGGCATGACAGGGGTAGATTTGGGCGCTTGTCCCGGCGGATGGACCTATCAATTAGTCAGCCGTGGACTGCAGGTTCAAGCCATAGATAATGGTGAAATTGACGAGCAGCTTATGGCCACCGGTTTAGTGCGTCATTACGCAGTTGACGGATTTAAATATCAGCCCAACCCCAAGCCTGTAGATTGGTTAGTGTGTGACATGATAGAACGACCCGACAGAGTCGCACTTTTAATGGCTCAGTGGCTCAAGCAAGGCTGGGCGAAACGAGCGATCTTTAACCTTAAATTGCCGATGAAGAAACGCTTCGATAGCTATCTTGAGTGTGTGAAAATTATTGAAGATACCCTCGGTGGTGCGGCTCGTATTGACTTGAAAGCCCGTCACCTATATCACGATCGGGAAGAAATCACTCTGTTTTTGGCGATGCGTTAGTGCGATTCGCTACACCATTGTGGCGTTTAACCGCCATTTTTAGCTGTTGCAAATCCTCAGATAGATCCACGCTTTTGTCGACCTTGCCCCGATACTCAATTTGAGTGTAATGGCGCATCAGGGTAAGAAACGCCTGATACACGTCATTGGGCATACGCTGAAGGTTATTTTCTGCGATCGAAAGGGGCGTGTCTTGTTTTCTAATGACCGGATAGTAGCCTTGAATGGCCTTTAGCGCTTTGAAGTAGATTCGTTGCTGTGGACTCAAACGCGTCGGCCACCAGGCCCGCCAATGGTAGAGAGCCAGCAATAACAGTATTCCCAGTGTAAGGGCGACGGCAAACAAAAATAATCGCTTAGGTGATAGGTCTCCGATGAGATGGCGCAACAGGTCTCTTTGTTGCTGTTGGTCATATCCCAGTACCCAGCGCGTCCATAGATAGTCCCATTCGTTCAATCTCAGCCGTAACTGATTTAACCAGGCGTGTTGACTGAATTTTAGCAACGAAAACTCTTCTTCCAGAAACCCCTCCTGATCTTGCAGTGCCTGCTGGAAGCCCATTTCAATTCTGTCTGGTGCTACCCAAGCTGTGGGATCGACACGCATCCAACGTTGCTCTGTAGGGTGCCAATACTCTACCCACGCGTGAGCATCATACTGGTATACGCTGATAAAGCCCCGTTGATGATCTTCGCCACCTTGATAGCCGCTGACTAAACGGGCGGGAATATCAGCTAATCGCAGCAGGTAGGCCAATGCAGATGCGTAATGACCGCAAAATCCCTGACGATAATCGAACAAAAACTGGTCAATCATGTTGTTTTGCATCAGAGGAGGTTTGAGAGTGTAAGCGAACTCCTGCTGCTGCATAAACCGGCGTATTTCTGCGATTAATGCGGCTGGGGTGGTGTGCTGCTTTTTCAACTCCGTTAACCACAGTTGCGTTCTTGGATTGCCTTCGGTAGGCACAGTTAAGTTAAGTTGTCTGTCAAAGTAGATGTTAGCGCCAGTGAGCGCGGCATTGGGGTAACTATCAACCCGGTATTTGAGCGAACTGCTGAGCGGGACTTGCGATTGTAAGGTGAAATCACTCAGGGCGAACACGTCCGGGTCGGTCGATGTGGCGAGATCCAGTCCAAACAACCACCGGTTGGATGCCGGCTCAGTGATCACTTCATAGCTTAACGATGGGCCCGCCACCTGGTGTTGAGCTTGCACGTTAAAATATCGAGCACGGTTTTGCTCTCGCGATCTAAGCCTGGCCACAGACCATGCGCTACCGTCAAATTCTTCCATTACCAGGGTGCGCCAATATCGTTGGGATTGGGGTGGGGCTGGCCCGTCAAAGGTTGCTCGAAAGGCCAGTTCCGAGGATTGCGAGAGGTTGGCAAAATCACCAGGATTTACTGTGTCTGATAGGCCGGTGCTACCTGCACTGTTATTCGGCATTTGCCAAATTGGTCCGAGCTGAGGCATCAGCAGAAACAGCAGTAATGCCAGAGGCAGCGCTTGAATCATCATAGTTAAACAAGGTCGCAGCCACGACGGACCGGGGCGGCGTCCGAGATGGAGCAAAAACAGGGCACACAGTATCGCAGCCTGAAGTAAACCGATAAACAGTCCGGTATAAATTGACTGATGATAAATAAACAAACAGGCGGTCAAAAACAGCAGCGACAGTGCTAATTGGTGGTACGCCCGCTGGTTTTTCAATAACATTAATTTTAATCCGCTGGCCAGCACCAGCAGATTGATCATACCCTCTAACAATCCATTACCCCAACCAAAGTAGATCAACGCAAGGCCTGATAGAAGGGCGAGTAAGTTCATGGTCCGCAGTGACAGCGTGTCCTTTTGCCAACCAAGAGACACACTAACGCGGGAAATAACCGCCACCACGATCAGTAGCAAAATCCAGACTTGTAACGGCGTTGTGAGCAATAGTGCGCAGGCTAACAGACTCAGTGCCAGCAAAATGGCACTTTGTGGTTGACCGCGCTCAGTCACGGGGAAACTCCGCCAGCATGCGCAAACACTTTATACAGTGGTTATGACTGCTGTCTGGCCCTAGTACATGACCGTTGAGTTTAAACACAAAGGGGCGTTGTGTATGTAAGGATTGGGTCACTAGAAAACTCAACTGTTGCAGTTTAGTTTCGTCATCTTTGCCGGGCATCGTGGTGAGTTCTAGGACCACTGCGCGATGTTCATTGGTGTTGAATTGCTTGGTAAACAGTCCTTTTCCTTGTGCCAGGGCCTTCCAGGCAATGTGACTGCGAGGCTCGCCATGTTGCATTGCCCGCAACCGATCAAAATCTTCTTGGCCTGTGACAGTTTTACTTCCCGTTGATGTGGCATCCTGTCCTATCTCAAGGGGTGGGGGAAATCCGCAGCTCAGAGGTTCGGGATAAACCACAACGGCTAAGTTTGGTGCCAATAACGTCCAGCAACGAATAAGACCGAACGGATAACTGAGGCTAAATCGCACTCGCGGGAGGGTATGAATACCACGATAAGGCATTAATAGGTCTAATTGGTGACGCTGCTCATGACTGGGTAGGTCGATGTGGAACTCATCCTTGTGACCTTCGAAGCGACAAATCAGCTCACCTCGGGCATGGTGAGCTTCAATCCAAACCGGCAATAAACAACGCTGCTGAGCATAGACATCATTGATGTGGCCAAAGCGAAAATGCAGTGATTGAAAGTTTCGATACGCACTGACAATGCTTAATAAAAAGACACTGAGTAAAAAATAACAACTGAATAAAATCAGGTTATTTTGATAATTGGTACCTAGTACAAATAGGATTCCGCACAGTATTAAATACATTAATCCGAGTCTACCCGGGAAAATAAAGATACTGTTATGGCTAAGTTGCGTTTCAGTCTGAGGTGGAATTCGCTTGTCCAGCCAACGATTGAATTTGCGTTGCCATACGCTGCGCAGTGTTTTAATCATGGTTGCAGAGGATTTACCGCATTGAGCAGGGAGTCGCTGAGTGAACTATTTCCCGAGATGTCCGCGTGGGTGCTACGCATACGATGCTCGCAAACCGCAGCAAAAACCGCTTGTACATCATCAGGAATGACATGATCCCGACCGCTCAACAGGGCGTGGGCTCTGCTAGCTTTGAGTAGGGCTTTACTGGCCCGCGGTGACAGCGGATTATCAATGTCCGGGTGCTCCCGACTGTTGGTTACTAGTCGCAGGATGTAATCAACGATCTTTTCTGAGGTGATGATACTGTCTACTTGTTGCTGTGCATCAATCAATTGTTGATGACTGACGTGTTGATTGACGCGTGGTCGACCTTGATCTTCGTTCATTAACATGGCACGTTCAGATTGCCAATCCGGATAGCCTAATTCAATACGCATCAAAAAGCGGTCAAGTTGAGATTCTGGCAGCGGATAGGTACCTGCATGATGCAGAGGGTTTTGCGTCGCGATCACCACGAATGGAGTGGGAAGCGGGTGGGTTTCGCCATCAATACTGACTTGTTGCTCTTCCATTGCTTCGAGCAAGGCACTTTGGGTTTTGGGACTGGCACGATTAATTTCATCTGCCAACAAAACCTGACTAAATACCGGACCCGGATGATATTCAAAACGCCTGCTTTCACTGTTAAACAAGTTAACACCAAGCAAATCCGCCGGCAGCATGTCGGAGGTAAACTGCACACGGTTAAATTTAAGTCCTAATACATTAGCCAGTCCGTGTGACAGGGTCGTTTTGCCCATACCAGGCAAATCCTCAATGAGTAGATGTCCCTGAGCCAGAATACAGGTCAAAGCCAAGCGAAGTTGTTGCTGTTTACCGATGACAATGTGGTTGAGGCTTTGGTAAGCCTCACCGAATACCGGGTCCAATTGCACGATCACTCCTACTGATAAATCTATACACTCAGTGTAACTAATTTATAGCAGTGTTACGTATCCAAGGGGTGAATGGACTGGCTTTATGGATACCTAACATGAATCGGTCTGCACTTGATTGCGTTTTTGACGGCGAAAAACAAAAAAACCGCGCAAGATGCGCGGTTTTTTAATCTTCACAACGAATTAAATCTTAAAATCGTCCAGGGTTTTTCCTGAATCAAGAGCAGCAGCGAAAACCCGCGGCATACGGCCAATACCGGTCCAAGTGTGTTCACCATTGGCATCTGATAGTTTATATTTAATTGGACGTTTTTGACCTAAGCTCTTACGCTGTTTTACCGGCGCCGCTGCTTGTAAGTCGTCAGCAGATAAACCTGCTTCTTCCAGTTGTTTTTGAATCTCGGCAATCTTTGCCATGCGGGCTTTTTCAGCTTCTATTGCGGCAGCGTCTTTCTCTTTGCGTTTTTCAATAATACGCTCAAGCTTTGATGCAACGTCTTGTAACTCCTCAACAGATAACTCTTTTACCGCTCCTTGTAACTTTCTCCCATGGGTCAGAATAGAGATAAACTCGC
Source organism: Alteromonadaceae bacterium (assembly GCA_964228145.1). GTDB lineage: Bacteria > Pseudomonadota > Gammaproteobacteria > Enterobacterales > Alteromonadaceae > Pseudobowmanella. The sequence goes on from CAXQZJ010000079.1 coordinate 9,779, forward strand.
TCATTCTAATTTTCCTATGCACAAATATAAAAATGGAGAATAAAGTTTTGAATTGCAAAACCTTTTTTAAAATAACGCTGTTCTAAATTTTATGCAATAAAAAACAGCGGCTAAACCGCTGTTTTAAAATTACATATTAGGATAATTTGGGCCACCGCCACCTTCAGGTGTCACCCAATTTATATTCTGTGAGGGGTCTTTGATATCACAGGTTTTACAATGAATACAATTTTGTGCGTTTATTTGCAGGCGCGGTTGTCCTTGGTCTTGGTCGACGATTTCATATACACCGGCCGGACAGTATCGTTGTGCAGGTTCATTGTACTCGGGTAAATTTTGTTGTACCGGAATTAAAGGGTCTTTTAATTTTAAATGGCAGGGCTGATCTTCTTCGTGGTTAGTATTAGATACAAACACTGATGTCAGTTTATCAAAACTAAGTACACCGTCTGGTTTTGAATAATTTATTACTGGCATTTGTCGTGCGGCAATTAACTGACTGTGATCAGGTTTTTTATCAACCAGGGTGAACGGAAGTTTGCCGCCAAATAAATTTTGATCCAGGGTATTGTATGCGCCGCCCAAGGTCGTGCCAAACTTATGAATGGCAGCACCAAAATTTCGTGAACGATATAACTCGTCATATAACCAGGACTCTTTGAACAAACGTTCAAAGTCGGTCAGATCCTGGTGTTGTTGTCCGTCATTGAGACTGGCAAATATCGCTTGAGCAACTAACATACCTGACTTCATGGCGGTATGGTTGCCTTTAATCTTCGAAAAGTTCAGGGTGCCTGCTTCACAACCTGCCAGCAACGCACCTGGCATGGTCATTTTAGGCAAACTATGCAGACCGCCTTTGGCAATCGCCCGGGCTCCATAGCTAACGCGGTTGCCTTGTTTTAATACATCAGCGATTAACGGGTGGTGTTTAAACTTTTGAAATTCGTCAAATGGGCTTAAATGCGGGTTTTGATAATCCAGATCTACAATCAAACCCACGTAAACTTGCTGATTTTCGGCATGATAGAGATAACCACCACCGCTGGCATTGTCCAGTGGATACCCGGCAGTATGAACGACCAGACCAGGCCGGTGTACTTCAGCAGGTACGTCCCAAATCTCCTTAAATCCTAGGGCATAGTGCTGAGGTTGCTTGTCATTATGCAGATTGAAACGCTCCATCAAGGCCTTACCTAGATGCCCTCTGCAGCCTTCGGCAAAAACCGTATATTTGGCTTTAAGAATCATGCCCGGCATATAGCTGTCTTTGTGTTCGCCGTTGGCACCAATGCCCATGTCACCGGTAATCACACCGCCAACACTACCATCTTCATTGTAATACACTTCTGCAGCCGGAAAACCGGGGAAAATTTCGACGCCCAGCGCTTCAGCCTGCTCCGCGAGCCAACGACATAAATTGCCCATACTCATGATGTAGTTTCCATCATTATGCATGGAGCGGGGGGCTAGGCTGTTAGGAACTTGACGCGCAGTTTGTGAGTCCTTCAACAGATAAATCTCATCTGCAGTGACTAATTGTCCTAACGGCGCGTGCTCTCGCCATGAAGGTAATAACTCATCCAATGCACGAGGTGAAACCACTGCACCAGACAGAATATGCGCGCCCACTTCTGAGCCTTTTTCAACGACGCAGACCATTAAATCTTGCTGTTGTTGCTTGGCCAGCTGCATCAAGTGAATCGCACTACACAAGCCAGCCGGGCCGGCGCCGACGATTACTACATCAAAATCCATTGCTTCACGATCAGTCACGGTTTCACCTTGTAAACAAAACGCACCTGTTTTGAAAAACAGATGTGAATCAAAAGTTGCGAGCTAGGGTAAAAATAGTTTACGTTAACGTCAACAGGAACCTGTCAATGTAGAACGAATAATTAACTTTAGCAGTGCATCGACAGGTTGACAGACTAACTACCGATTGAGGTTTATATGAAGATATTGGTTCCGATAAAACGGGTCATCGATTACAACGTAAAGGTGCGGGTTAAATCCGACGGTAGTGACGTCGACTTAACCAATTGCAAAATGGCAATTAACCCGTTTTGTGAAATTGCTGTTGAAGAAGCGATACGCCTCAAAGAAAAGGGTGTGGCGACGGAAGTGGTGGTTGTGTCCATTGGACCGCAAGTCGTGCAAGAGCAATTGCGAGGCGCATTGGCACTCGGCGCTGACCGTGCTATCCGTATTGATACTGAGTCTATGCCAGATTCATTGCAGGTTGCTAAGTTACTCAAGCAAGTAGTCGACAAAGAGCAGCCACAATTGATTATTTTGGGTAAACAGTCCATCGATGCAGACAATAACCAAACGGGTCAGATGTTGGCAGCCTTGTGTGATTTACCTCAAGGGACGTTTGCATCCGAAGTGAGGGTTGAGGGTGAGCGTGTGGTTGTTACTCGTGAAATAGACGGTGGTTTGCAAACCCTGTCATTGGCGCTACCGGCGATCGTGACCACTGATTTGCGTTTGAACGAACCGCGTTATGCCAGTTTACCCAATATTATGAAGGCCAAGCGTAAGCCTTTAGAAGAAATTGCTGCGGCTGACTTAGGCGTTGATCTGCAACCAGGTGTCAGTCTTTTATCAGTGCGAGCCCCAGCCCAGCGTTCTGCGGGTGTGAAAGTTGCTGACGTCGCTGAACTGGTCGATAAATTGAAAAATGAAGCAAAGGTGATCTCATGAGTATCTTAGTTATTGCCGAACATGACAATCAGCACCTCAAGGGTGACACTGCAAAAGTAATCAATGCGGCCCTTCAGATTGGTGGAGATATTGATGTATTGGTCGCCGGTGCTGATTGTCAGGAAGTTGCCAAGCAGGCAGCTCAGTTTGCAGGGGTGAAACGAGTACGGTTGGCTGATGATGGGGCCTACGCACATCACACTGCAGAGAATATGGCGAACTTGATTGTGTCCATTGCCGCAGAATATGAGCATATCCTGGCACCTGCCACCACAGAGGGTAAAAATACCTTACCGCGCGTTGCGGCCTTGTGCGATGTTGCGCAAATCTCTGACATTATTGCGGTGAAAAGTGCCGATACGTTTGAGCGGCCGATATACGCAGGTAACGCGATTGCAACGGTGCAAGCCTTGCACGCGAAAAAGGTAATTACTGTACGCAGTGCGGCGTTTGACGCTGCGCAACAAGGTGGTAACGCGGATATTGAGCCGTTACAAAGAGCAACAGTTACAGACAAGGCAGAGTTTGTCGGGGCGGAGTTGACCAAGTCTGACCGACCAGAATTATCTGCAGCCAGCGTGGTTATTTCCGGTGGCCGGGGTATGCAAAACGGTGAAAACTTTGTTTTGCTGGAGAAGATTGCGGACAAACTCGGTGCGGCGATTGGTGCATCCCGTGCTGCGGTTGATGCCGGTTTTGTACCTAACGACATGCAAGTGGGTCAAACCGGTAAAATCGTTGCCCCGGATTTGTATATCGCGGTAGGCATATCAGGTGCGATTCAGCACTTGGCCGGTATGAAAGACTCGAAAGTTATTGTTGCCATCAACAAAGACGAAGAGGCCCCCATCTTCCAGGTGGCTGACTACGGTCTGGTCGGAGACCTGTTTGACATTTTACCTGCGTTGGAAAAAGCGCTGTAAAAACAAAAAGCCGCACTCAAGTGCGGCTTTTTCATCTCATTGTTATTTATTCCAATGCTTGTTGCTGCCACTGTTGTTGTTGCAATGCCCAGTGTGTGACAGGCCAATAAACCGGCTCTTCCTGTAAACGGAATTCGCTGATGCGGAAATTATTACCTAATTCGACAACCTGAACCTTGGTGTAGTCGCCACTCTTTTTATTGCCAATCAGGCGCAGTATATCGGCCGCGTTGAAAACACGTTCACCGTCAATGGTGTAAATACAGCTACTCCCCGGAATATTCGCTGAATGAACCGGCCCGCCGTAATAATAAATACTGATTGCCATACATTGTTCGGCGACGCCCTCAGGTAAATAGATGTTGTGGCGAATTTCATGGATCACCGAACCCGCCCAGTTAACGACATCAGTAAAGGGGTTGAATTTTCTCAGCTGATTATCTGTGGTGATTGTGTGACGTTCGCCATTCCGGAGCACCGCCATTTCGCTCTGATCCTTATCAATCGCCATGTACAGTTGATTGAGGCTTAGCATGGCCTGTTGATCCACCTCCAGAACAATGTCACCTGGCTGTAATGCCTGCTGTCGCAAAGATTCGACACTTTTAACCGATAAGTGGCGATTTCGGTAAGGCAGGCCGAGGTTATCTATCCCTAGTTCGGATGCTTCGGTATAGCTGGTATAGTCAAATTGACTTTCAATAATATACAAGCCTTGCTGTTGTCCGCGCACCGCGTCAACAAAGTCCTTCACCAATTCACCAGGAATCACATCCAAGTGCCATTCTTTATTGCGATAATATTGGGTGTTAACTGCGGTGATACGGTGTTTATCATCTAAAAATAAGCCGAAGTAGGGCGGCAGAGGCTCGAACATGACACTGTCGTGTAACGCCCCATTTGGCATAAGTTCCGGCCATATAGCTTTGACATCGACCTGAAAGTCTTCCATTTCAGATTTACCGATAAAACCGTAGGTTTGATTGACATTGGGGCTGATACTGGCCAACTTGGGGAGCACCTTTCGCTTAAACGCAATATCAGAAAGGTCTGCCTGCAGCATTGCCATATTCAGGTAGGGGTGAATGGCCACCACTCTTGCTGAGACACTTTGACCGTTATTAAAGGTAACGCCAACTTGAGCGAGGGAACTGTCTAACAATGCTCTGTCGGCAAGAATTAAACCGCTGTTGACGTCAACGACAGCGCCCTGACCATGGCGAGATACGTCAGATTGATTGTTAACCTTAATCGGCCTGAACACGCTGATATCAACAATCGCAGAGGTAACATCCGGCTGATTCCTGGCAGCGCGCTGTTCAGGTTTAGCTTGGGCGAACGCAATCTGCTGACAGAACCAGTGAACCTGCTCATCGCGGCGCATACAATGTTGATTGGTAAACCACTTCCCATGGGCTGTGATCATTTTGTAACGCTGATCGCGAATATTTTGAGGGTAGCGGTAACGTACGCTAAATCGGCCGTCCGCCGGTACGTCAGCTAACACAGCTAAAACATCACTGAGCTGGTTAATTTGCTTACCGTTCAATTCCTCAATCAGGGCATAGCGACCAATATTTTGTGAGCCAAAGACCGGCCCTGGATTGACCAGCGTGACACCCTCTGCAGGAATATTGAATAGCCGACTCAATCCAATTCCTACCGGGATCATCACTGCTTCGCCAAATTCAATAAATTCAGATGGCATTAATGCGAATAGATCTGCCACTGACAACTGCACAGCTTGATCTTGGCCGTTGCGTAGCACCTGCAAGGTTAATGTTTGACCTACCTTTTGATTTAATGAATTTTCTAACTGACGAAAGTCATCGACGCTTTGTTGATTCAGGCTAATCAGAATATCGCCGGGAAATAATTTCCCATCCGCGACACCTTTAGGCAGAACATGAGCTACCATCAATTTGCCACTAGCGCCTTGTTGTTGTTGCCATTGGTCCAAGCGCTCAGCAGACACTCCCAAGGTTGCCAGTCGCGGGTATGGCACGTGATTGAAGACCGTTTGCAGGGTGCCGCGGGTAACTGATTGGCCGGCGATTAGCTTTTTGACGGTAGGCAAGACCATTTCCATCGGTAGAAAAAACGCTGTTTCAGTGTCATTTCTGCCCGCGGCATTAATCGCAATCGCCTGATTATCCGGATTTAAAATCGGCGAACCTGAAGAACCACCGCTGGTACCTAAAGCGGCTTGAAAATAAAAGGTATTAAAATCCGCATCGGTACTTCGAATCGCAGGTGCTTCCCGATCTATTCTCGACAAAACACCTTGGATAATGGACAGGTTTTCGCCACTGTCGTTACCGTATAAGCGAATCGGAGTGCCAACACTGGCATGATTAGACAGCGTTATCGCATTGACTGTCATAGTCAACGCTGCAGGATCGTAGCGAAAAACGCCGAAGTCATGGACCGGATCACGATAAACCGGCACCAGGGGTAATTGTTGTTTGTTGGCAAATTCTGCATAGGCAACAACAGGCCCGGTTTGCACTATGTGTTTATTGGTTAGTATCAGACCTTGCTGTGCATCAATAACAAAGCCGGTGCCAACACCGGCACTGTTATAGCCATTGTCCCAGGCGCGAACCTTGCTAACACTGATATTAACCACTGCATTGACGACGTCATCGTCGCTTGCTTTGCTCATTCCAGCGGAACTGAACAAGCTCATTAAAACAATGATTATCGATATCATCCACTTTCCGTGTGTGTGGGTTTGCATAACTACTCCTGCTCGTGTCTTTTTCTTTTTATCAGCGGCTTATGGCCTACGTCTTCGCCTTCGATATTATCAATACGTTTGCGAGGGCGGCTTGGTTTTGGTTTGTTACCGGTAACCTTAGCCTGCTTGCCTTTGCTGGGTTTAGGCTTTTCGTTTAGGCTGAACCCCGAGAAGCGCGCTGGTAGACTTTCTACTGTATCGAATTGGCAAGCCTGTTGTAAAAAATCTTCCAGTGTTTTGAATGACTTAAAATCTTTTGGCCCAACAAAGGAATACGCAAGGCCTTGATTCCCGGCCCGTCCGGTGCGCCCGATCCGGTGAACATATTCGTCCGCCAATTTAGGTAAATCAAAATTAATCACCAGCGCGACATTGGGAATGTCCAAGCCACGGGACGCGACATCTGTGGTCACTAATACCTGATGTTTGTTGCGTGAAAACTCCTGCATGACCACATTACGTTGAGATTGACTTAGGGCTGCGCTTAACCCCGTAGCTAACCAACCTTCTTCGTTTAACCAAGCGGCAAGAGATTCTGCATGTTCGCGAGTGGCGCAGAATACAATGGCCTGCTTGTCTTTACAGGCTTTTAACCGATCAGCCAAAAGCTGTTTTTTGTGCTCGAAATGGTCAGCAAAGTAAAATAACTGCTTTATATCGGCATGCTCTTCACTGGCCGAGCCCACGCTGATCCGTCGCGGTGCTTTGAGCATATCGCGGGTAATAAAGTGAAGTTCAGCATTGTCTAAGGTCGCTGAGAACATCATGGTTTGCCGTTTTCTATGATCCGCGGCCTGATGAATCTGGCGCAAATGGGCCGCAAAACCTAAATCCAGCATTCGATCGGCTTCATCCATGATCAATAGTTCAAGTCCGTTGAGGAACAGACTACGGTCACTGAGGTGATCTGCGACGCGTCCCGCTGTTCCTACTACAAAATGGGGATTGCGGCGTAATGCTTTGACCTGATCGTTATAATTCTCTCCGCCCACCACAAGCGCAGCCTGGTAACTGGTTCCGCTAATAAGTTTACGCAATTCCTTGAACACTTGTTTTGCCAATTCGCGGGTTGGGGCAAGCACCAAAACACGGGGATCTTTACTCGACAGGGCTTTGGTTTTCATCACTCTGTGTACAGCAGGAAATAAAAACGCAAAGGTTTTTCCACTGCCGGTTTTTGACGAGGCAATTAAGTCATTACCTAACAACGCATAGGGAATTGCCTGGCGCTGTATTTCTGTTGGCTCAGTCAGGTGATTTACGCTGATAAAGCGCTGGATGCGGTGGTCTAGGGGAAAATCAGAAAAAGACAAGTCATGGTCCTGCAAAACATCATACAGGCATTATAACGTGTTCGTCGCGCAGCGGGTAAAAAAGATGTGACGTCACAACGCCACATCTTATTTTGGTCAAGCGGGTAATTTCATTTCAGGGATATCGCCTTCGATGATGAGTTTACCGGCAGTTTTGGCTTTGATTTCGTCTACCGATACACCGGGCGCGCGCTCACGTAGATAAAAAGCACCGTCCTTGACTTCTAACAAAGCTAAGTCAGTGATAATTCGATTGATACAGTTTACCCCTGTAAGAGGCAGTCCGCATTCAGCAAGCAGCTTGGAATTACCCTGTTTGTCCGCGTGCGTCATGGTTACAATGATGTTCTTCGCGCCAGCGACTAAGTCCATCGCGCCTCCCATGCCCTTGACCAATTTACCGGGGATCATCCAACTGGCAATATTACCGTTCACATCCACCTCAAAAGCACCTAACACGGTGACATCGACATGACCACCGCGGATCATGGCGAAACTTTCTGCCGAATTGAAAATCGATGCGCCGGTAATCGCCGTCACTGTCTCTTTTCCTGCGTTGATCATATCCGCATCCAGTTGCTCTTCGGTCGGATAAGGACCCATACCTAACAGGCCATTCTCAGATTGCAACATCACGCTGATACCGTCTGGGACGTAATTGGCCGCGAGGGTAGGGATACCGATCCCAAGATTCACGTAGTCACCGTCATTAAATTCCTGAGCGACACGCATGGCGATTTGGTCTCTTGTTAGTGCCATAACTCCTCCTATCCTCTCACTACGCGACGTTCAATACGTTTTTCAAATTCACCACGAATAACCCGGTTGACATAAATACCCGGAGTGTGAATTTCGCTTGGATTTAATTCACCAGGCTCTACGATGTGCTCTGCTTCCACAACGGTAATTTTACCTGCGGTTGCAGCCATGGGATTAAAATTCTGTGCTGTATGTCGGTAGATACAATTACCATAGCGGTCGGCTTTCCAGGCTTTTACAATGGCAAAGTCACCGGTGATCGACGGCTCAAGTATATGTGGTCGTCCGTTGAACTCCCGGACTTCTTTACCTTCACCGACTGGCGTGCCATAGCCTGTGGCGGTGTAAAATGCTGGTATACCGGCACCGCCGGCACGCATTTTTTCTGCCAAGGTACCTTGTGGTGTTAATTCCACCTCTAGTTCACCATTTAACAGTTGTTGTTCAAATAAGGCGTTTTCTCCCACATAAGAACTGACCATTTTTTTAATCTGGCGGTCTTCGAGTAACAGACCCAAACCAAATCCATCGACGCCACAATTGTTGGACACCACAGTCAGGCCCCGCGTGCCCATCTTTTTTATTTGCGCAATCAATCCCTCGGGGATACCGCAAAGACCAAAGCCACCTGCAATCACTGTCATATTGTCAGTGAGGCCGTGCATTGCGTCAGCGTAACTTGTTACAACTTTGTCAAATCCTGCCACAAAGAGTCCTTAATGATGTGTTTAATAAAGTTCCCAGAGGGTAAGGGATTTGAACTTTGAAGGGTATAGTTCTTTAGAATTAGTTGTTAGGCAGATGTAAAGAAAATTTGCACAAGTGACAAGCTGTTAAGCAAGCAGGGTTACCACTTTTTCTTGGGGGCAAAAATTTCATCAAGCTCGTTGCGCTCTGCCTCAGCGCGACGCTTGATATCTGCTTGTTGGTTACTTTTTTGTTCGCTGTTGATTTCGTCCAGTAGGTTTTTAACTTCTTGCTTCTTCGCCTCAACATATGCATCGGGATTCTTACGTGCTTTTAATGCTGCTGCTGCCTTCTCAAGGTATTGCCTTGCCGATCCTTGCATTTTGGCCTTGATAGACACATGTGCCCGGCGGATCAAAGTCTCGATGTTCACCATTAATTGATAACGGGTGAGTTGGGCATCTTCGATGGCATGTAGCTGGTTATCAATGCGGCCCTTGTTGGCCTCAGAGCGCAGAATGATGCGCAACTTTTTGATACCCTGAATCAACACAATGATTTGCTTTTCATGGTCAGGTAAGCGGAAATGCTCTGGGTTTAAAGGCTCTTCGATGTTCAAAGATTTATTGGCATTTTCTAATTCCTGAATACGCCGGCGAGCTTCGTTGCTGGGGCTGATCGCGTTGGATTGGCGCAGCGCTGCGATAATGCGATTGTGCAGGATGACCAGCATACGATTGGAAACTGGCAAATGTTCTGCTGCTGACAAAATATCATCAGTCTCGTCGACAATCGCTTTATGCTTGGCAACTTCGGCGCGTTTTTCTGCTTCAACCCGCTCTTTGTTTTGTTGAATGGCGTTAATGCCTATCACGAGTAAAACAAGAACTAAAACCAGGCCGATAACTATCGATAAGCCCATTATGAGGTGACTCTCCGTTTACCTGTATGAGGTGTGCTGTACAACCTTTTATATTGGCGCATCATACTTGATTATTAACGATAATTTAAATTTATCCTTTATGCAAAGTGGCTTACGGTAACCATAAGGTAAAACGACTGCCACCTAACCGGCTATGATTATCTAATTTGATAAAGCCTGTTCGTTGTTGTCGGTGATGAGATTGGGCAATGGTCCGGGCGAAGTAAATGCCTAATCCGGTGCGGCCGCTGCTAATATCGAACTGCTGCATATCCATATGAGCGGTATTCAGCATGTGTTCGGGATATCCGGGACCATCGTCTTCTATCAGAATTTCAATGCCCTGATCTTTGCTTGATGCACTGAAAAGTATTTCACCATTACTGTAACGCATCGCATTGACTACCATGTCATTAAGCAAGACATAAATCAGATCGTAATCTAAATAACTACTCAGACTTTCGTCTATGCTGGTGCTTATCGACATGCCGCGCATGGTAAAGTAGGGGTGGTTTGATGCGAATATATCCTCCCAAATGTCCTGGACGTAATGTTCATCGCAATTGAGAGGCAGTTTGTCCTGGCGTGCCCGGTATAAGGCCAGCAAGTGCACCATGCCCGTATTAAGCCTGCTGGTTTCATAGTGGAGGGCGTGAACTTTTTGCATCTGTTGATGATCTTGACCATCGAGGGATTCGGCCATGGACTCAATTGATTCCATCATCAGACTCAATGAGTTTTTCATATCATGAATAGCGGCGGCCAGAATCGTTGAAAAATCGACGGGGTGGGAAACTGTAGATGACATTGACCTTCCTCGGTAACTAACTTATAACCAGCTTGGCAAATTTTGGTGATTTTCTAAAAATTAGATGGAATTACAGTTCCCATCAGTATATATATTTAGAATAAGCAAGCATAAAACAAAAAGGGTTTTTCCTGAATGAAACTTCAGCAACTTCGATATATCGTAGAAGTGCTCCACAACAACCTCAATGTTTCTGCTACCGCAGAGAGCCTGTTCACCTCACAGCCGGGGATCAGCAAACAGGTCCGTATGCTTGAAGATGAGCTGGGAATCCAAATTTTCGGTCGCAGTGGAAAGCACCTCACTCACGTGACCGATGCAGGACAAGAAGTGATTAATATTTCTCAGGAAATATTGGCCAAAGTAGAGAGCATTAAAGCGGTGGCACGGGAACACACGCTGCCAGACCAGGGTAAATTGAATATTGCCACTACCCACACCCAGGCTCGATATGCTCTTCCTGGCGTTATTCGCGGCTTTATGGATAAATATCCGAAGGTGAGCCTGCACATGCATCAGGGAACACCCACCCAAATAGCGGACTTAGCGTCCAAAGGCGAAGCTGATTTTGTCATTGCGACAGAGGCACTGCACGTCTACCACGATCTGCTGATGTTACCGTGTTACCACTGGAACCGGAGCGTCATCGTTAACCGTGATCATCCATTAGCGCGCAAGCAGAGCCTGACGATTGAAGATATAGCCCAACATCCGATTGTGACTTACGTATTCGGGTTTACCGGGCGCAGCGAGTTAGACCGCGCTTTCGGAAAGGCTGGGTTAGAGCCACGTATTGCCTTTACCGCGACGGATGCCGATGTGATAAAGACCTATGTACGTCTGGGGTTAGGCATTGGGGTGGTTGCATCCATGGCAATTGATGAAAAACTCGATAACGACTTGGTTGCAATTGATGCCAGCCATCTGTTTGATTACAGCACCACGAAAATTGGTTTCCGCAAAGGTACGTTTTTACGTACCTACATGTATGACTTTATTGAACGTTTCGCACCGCACTTGCGTAAAGATGTGGTCGAAAAAGCCAGTATGCTGAAAAACAATGACGAAGTGGAAGCCATGTTTAAAAACCTCACACTGCCGGTGAAGTAATCACGGATTGAGGGGCAGGTCGCTTGTTACGGATTCTGTCCCACACTCGCTCGTGTATCGTATAAGCAAAGGTATTAACCAAGGGTTCTACCAGCGCCAGAAGGCCTCCTATTACGAAACTTCCAGTAAGCAGATAAGCCACGACGAAGGCGACGCTAAAGTGAGTGATAGCAAAAGTAATCGTTTTCATAAATCCTCCTTTACATGCAAATGATAATAGTTACCATTTGCATGTAAAGGAAATTTATTTTACCAATCTAGTTCATCGTTTTTAGCGATTAGCATTCAATAATATTGACTGCCAAACCGCCACGTGCAGTTTCTTTGTACTTAGACTTCATGTCGTTTCCAGTGTCCCACATGGTTTTGATGACTTTATCTAAGCTCACTTTGTGTTCTCCGGAGCCGCGAAGCGCTAACCGAGCTGCATTGATTGCTTTGACTGCACCCATGGCATTGCGTTCGATACAAGGCACCTGAACTAACCCACCAACCGGATCGCAGGTTAGTCCCAGATTGTGTTCCATACCAATTTCAGCGGCATTTTCAACTGCGGAAATATTACCGCCTAATATCTCGCACAGGCCGCCCGCAGCCATTGAGCAGGCTACCCCGACTTCGCCCTGACAGCCTACCTCTGCACCGCTGATGGAGGCATTTTTCTTATATAAAATACCGATTGCCGCGGCGGTCAAAAAGTAACGCGTAACGGTATTTTGATCCAAAGGACGGACGAATTGGTCGAAATACCTCAGGACTGCCGGAATAATGCCCGCTGCGCCATTGGTTGGTGCGGTCACGACCCGACCGCCCGCTGCGTTTTCTTCGTTTACTGCCAGTGCAAACAGGTTTATCCAATCCATTGGTTGCATAGGGTCTGCGCTATGCTCACTTACCAGGCGACGGTACAATCCAGGGGCGCGGCGCATGACTTTTAAGCCCCCAGGTAATACCCCTTCGGTATCGATACCCCGTTGTATACAAGCTAGCATCACCTGCCAGATATCCCACAGTTTCTCTTTCACCTGAGATTGTGGCATCAATGCAGACTCATTACGCAGCATCAGTGCGCTGATGCTGAGTCCATTATCTTTACATTGTTGTAATAAGGTTGCTGCAGTATCAAACGGGAAGGGTACACTGACTTCTTGCGCTAACGCTGCTTGTTGTTGTTCGGCAAACTCTTCTGCTTTCAAAATAAACCCGCCGCCAACAGAGTAATAACTTTGCGACTTGATAACTGTATCACCTGACTTGGCGTGAAATGTCAGGCCATTGGCGTGCAAAGGTAAGCTTTTACGACGATGAAAAACAATGGCTTGAGTACGTGGAAAACGAATGGTTTTTTCACCCAGTAATTGTAAGGTTTCATTTTTATCAATTGCGGCTAAACGTTGATCGACACTATCCACATCCACACTTTCCGGATCATCGCCTTCGAGACCCAAAATCACCGCTTTTCCGGTGCCATGGCCTTTGCCCGTTTGACCCAAGGAGCCAAATAATTCAGTGGTGACTGTGTCTATCTTGTCCAATAATCCTTGTTCTTTGCACTCTTGTACGAAAAAACAAGCAGCGCGCATAGGTCCTACGGTGTGAGAACTTGACGGGCCGATGCCAACCTTGAACATGTCAAAAACACTGATCATAACGAATTCCATAATTATTTTGCGCGGATTGTCGCTGATGCCGCGCACGAACGAAAGACTTAGGCGTTAATGTACACACAACCTGAATGTAAAGTTTAGTTGTACAGAGGAAACTAACTAGTCCGGGTAAATGATATAGGAAAGGTTGCGGATAAACGCTGCGGTTGCGCCCCAAATCATCTTGTCCTGCCAGCGAATAAAATACACTGGACTGGCTTTACCGTTGCGCTTTACCCATTCAGTATGATGGTTGTCGCGATCAAGAGCAAATGCGAGGGGGAGGGTAAATACATCTTCGACTTCATTGTGGTCAGCTTCGAGACTGACATTGATGTCTACAAGCCCAATGACCGGCGTGACGCGGTAGCCACTTATGGTTCTGAACGCGGGCATCTGACCCAATACACTGACGTGTTCCGGTGCCAGACTGATTTCTTCTAAACTCTCACGCAGCGCCGTGTCGATAAGGTCGTGGTCTTGTGCATCCTGAGCGCCGCCCGGAAAGCTTACCTGGCCGGGGTGGTGGCGTAAGTGGTTGGCGCGGGTGGTTAACAACAGTTGAAGTGGGTCATGTTTGAGTAACGGGATCAGTACCGCCGCCTCACGTCCGTGACTGCGCAATGGATAATCTGCTTCTTGCAATGCGGGTTGATGCAGCAAAAATCGTTGGGAGAATTCAGTTTCATTCACAGCCTTGCTCCAAGACAGGTAAGATCTTGTTCACTTTGTCCAGTGTTTCCTGATACTCATTGTCGCCCACCGAATCAATCACCACGCCGCCTCCGGCCCAGCAATACACTTTTTGTTGTTCACACAATAGGGTACGAATGCAGATATTTGTATCCATATGACCATGGTGTGCCACGTAACCAATACTGCCACAATAGATGTTACGCCTGTGAGGTTCCAATTCGTCGATGATTTCCATTGCACGTACTTTCGGCGCGCCGGTGATCGAACCACCAGGGAAGGCGCCCTGCAACAAATTCAGCCCTGTGTTTGGTGGCGCCAGTTGGCCGGTAACCGTCGACACCAGATGGTGAACAGCTGGGAAGGTTTCTACGGCGAAAAGGCTGGGTACCTGAACACTGCCGGGCAGGCAGGTCTTGCTCAAGTCATTACGCAATAAGTCAACAATCATCAGGTTTTCAGCGCGGTCTTTTTGCGAGGCGCGTAAGTCTGCAATTTCGGCGGAGTCCTTGTCATGATGATGGTGATGACGGCGCGTACCCTTGATGGGCTTAGTTTCCACTTTCCCCTGTTCCACCTGTAGGAAACGTTCAGGGGATACACTTAAAATACTTGACTCAGGTAATCGAATAAAGGCTGAAAAAGGTGCATTGTTAACTTGGTGCAAGCGCAGAAACGCATCGTACTCATCGCCTTGATAGCGACTTTCAAACCGCTGGGCTAAATTAACCTGATAGCAATCCCCGGCGGTTAAGTAGTCTTTTACTTGCGCAAAGCGCTGCAGGTAGTCGCTTTTTTGCATATTCGATTGCCATGCGGAGGTTAAACGAAAGGGTGACAAGGGTTGGGTTTGTTGTTGCGCGCGTGCCTCCCACTCGCCAGCACAATCCAAATCACTTTGTTGGTAACCGACCAGATAGTATGCGCCGCTTTGCTTGTAACGAATAATGGCTTTGCTGTACAGGCCGACAGCCATTGCCGGTGTAGAGTAGTCGTCTTTCGCATGATTAGGTAGGCGTTCAAAGCGACGGCCTAAGTCGTAACCAAAATGACCTAATGCACCGGCATAAAAAGGATGTTCGGTGTCCTGGGGCTGTTGGGGAAAGTAACGATCCAGAGCGGTCTGCAGGTTCACCAAAGGTGAGCCAGGCAAAGATTCAGACTTACTGTGTGCCAGGTCGGTAAGTTGGCAGCTATCTTTGCGACTGGTGATGGTGGCGATGGGGGCCCATACCATTAAATCGAACGTCGCATTTACATGCTCGCTATCGCCACTGCACAGTAGCATAGACCAATGATTATCACTTACATGACGAAAAAGGGCACTTAAAGGCAAAGTTGGATCAATATTTAGTTTACGGGCTGGCACGGATTTTCTTATTTGCTTGTTACACTAATTTCACGGTTCAAAGCTGGAGGCTTAGCGGACGAGAGGTTATCATACTCTCAATGGCTAAACGACTGATCCCAGACTGGGTTATCAGTTTTATACGGACAAAAAATATGACAGTGATCAGGCAACAAGACTTTATAGACAGCATCGAAGACGCATTGCAGTTTATCTCTTATTATCACCCGCTCGATTATGTGAAGGCAGTTGAAGATGCTTACAACAAGGAGCAAAGCCAGGCAGCAAAAGATGCTATGGCGCAAATTCTGATTAACTCCCGCATGTCGGCAGAAGGACATCGGCCTTTATGTCAGGACACTGGTATTGTGACCTGTTTTGTGAAAATCGGTATGCAGGTGCAATGGGACAAGCATGACCTGACCGTTCAGCAGATGGTTGACGAGGGAACACGCCGGGCTTATACCAATCCTGAAAACCCGTTACGGGCGTCGATCGTGGCGGATCCGGCTGGCAGCCGCACAAACACCAAAGATAACACCCCGGCAGTGGTTCACATTGATATGGTGCCGGGTGATAAAATCGAAGTCATGATCGCGGCTAAAGGCGGTGGCTCTGAAAACAAATCCAAGATGGTGATGCTTAACCCCAGCGACGATATTGCTGAATGGGTCGTTAAAACGCTGCCAACCATGGGCGCGGGCTGGTGTCCCCCGGGAATGCTGGGCATAGGTATTGGCGGAACCGCAGAAAAAGCCGGGGTGCTTGCGAAAGAATCGCTGATGGATCCAGTCGATATGCCTGAACTTATCGAGCGTGGCCCGCAGACCACCGAAGAAAAACTGCGTGTTGATATCTTCAATAAAGTGAATGCATTGGGTATCGGCGCCCAGGGTCTGGGTGGCTTAACAACAGTGGTGGATATTAAAATAAAATCAGTGCCTACCCATGCTGCGTCCAAACCTGTGGTAATGATCCCGAACTGTGCAGCTACTCGTCATGCACATTTCTTCCTTGATGGCAGTGGTCCGGCTGAACTGACACCGCCAAAATTGGAAGACTGGCCAGAAGTAACCTGGGAAGTGGCAGAAGGAACTCGCCGCGTTAATATGGACGAACTGACCAAAGCAGATATTCAGGATTGGAAAGTGGGTGAAACTGTGTTGTTGTCGGGTAAAATGTTGACCGGCCGCGACGCTGCCCATAAGCGTATTCAGTCAATGATGGAAAGCGGCGAAGGCTTACCTGAAGGGGTGGATTTAACCAACCGCTTTATATATTACGTAGGACCCGTAGATGCTGTGGGTAATGAGGTTGTGGGACCTGCTGGCCCTACAACGGCAACCCGAATGGACAAGTTCACCGATATGATGCTGGAAAAAACAGGTCTGATCGGCATGATTGGTAAGGCAGAACGCGGACCGGCGACGGTAGACAGTATTGCCAAGCATAATGCGGTTTATTTAATGGCGGTTGGTGGTGCGGCTTACCTGGTGTCCAAAGCGATTAAGAAATCCCGTGTAGTGGCATTTGAGGATCTGGGGATGGAAGCCATATATGAGTTTGAAGTGGAAGACATGCCAGTTACAGTGGCGGTGGATAGCACCGGTGCCAACGCTCACCAAACGGGCCCGGCAATCTGGAAAGCTAAAATCGAAGACTTGAACGCGAGTTTATCGGCGAAAAAATAACAATAAATAACCGGGCCTGTTCGCAGGCCCTTTTTGATGTAAAGGATTGCGTATGCAACTTGATGCTTCCACCTTGCTGGCAGGTGTAGCCCTTATCGCCATGATCCTTGGTATCGTGATAGGGATATTCAGCCAAAGAGGTCGTATTCAAAGCTCTCAACAGCTGGTACAACAAAGTAACGAAGAAAAACAATCGCTATTAGCGCAAATTGACACCTTGCGTGAGACACAACTCGCAGCCCAACGGCAGGAAGGCGAACTGTCGTCCTTGCGCGCACAGTTGGATAATGTGCGCCTTGATGCAGAAAACTGGCAGCAACAATGGCGCGCGTCGCAACAGGCACTGAGTGAACATAAATCCAATGCCGAGGCGCAACAAGCCCGGTTGCAAAGCACACTGCAAGCCAACGAAGATAAAATTCGGTTGTTGCAGGAGGCCGAGCAACGACTGATCCAGCAGTTTGAAAACCTTGCCAATAAGATTTTTGAACAAAAAACAGAAAAGTTTTCGGCAGCAAATAAGCAAGGGCTTGATGCCTTACTCACCCCCCTTAAAGATCAGATAGAAGGGTTCAAACGTCAGGTCAGTGATCATTATGTCAAAGAGGGTCAGGAAAGGGCGTCGCTGAAAACCGAAATTCTGACGTTAAAACAATTAAATCAGCGGATTACTGAAGATGCGGCAGCACTGACTAAAGCATTAAAAGGCGATAATAAACAACAAGGTAATTGGGGCGAGGTTGTCTTGGATCGCATTTTAAGTCAGTCAGGACTGCGTGAGGGGCACGAGTTTCACACCCAGAGCCAATATCGTTCTGAAGAAGGTAAAGCCTACAAACCTGATGTCATTGTGGATTTACCCAATGACAAGCAAGTGATTATCGACTCTAAAGTGTCGTTGTCTGCCTATGAGCGTTATTTCAACGAAGAAGATGAAGGACAGCGTGAAGTTTATTTACGTGAACATGTCACCTCGATTCGAAATCATATAAAAGAACTGGGCAAAAAGGATTATCAGAAGCTAGAAGGGGTACGTACCCTTGACTATGTGCTGATGTTTATCCCCATTGAACCGGCATTTTTGTTGGCGCTTGATAAGGATCCCGAGTTGGTAAAACTGGCATTAGATAATAATATAATGCTGGTGAGCCCGACCAACTTACTGGTTGCTCTGCGCACCATCAATAATATTTGGCAGTACGAGTATCAAAACCAGAATGCGCAACACATCGCTAAAAAAGCCGCAGATTTATACGACAAGTTTGTGTCCTTTACCGATGATATGCAGGGGCTCGGCAGAGCGATGGACACGCTGAGTAAGCGTTATGAAGGAGCTATGAATAAACTGAGTGAAGGACGTGGTAACTTAGTACGCCGTGCCGAAGAATTTAAGGCCATGGGTGTACAAAGCAGTAAAAAGATCGATCCCAAATTATTGGATGTCGATAGAGTAACTGAAGAATAGCAGGCTAACATGATGAAAGTGGCTGATATCATGAGTACCCGGGTTGTCTCGGTTTCAATGGATGACCGCTTGTCGGTGGTTTACGATATCTTTCGTCAAGTTAACTTCCATCATTTGGTGGTAGTTGCAGATAAACGTCTGATAGGCGTGCTGTCTGATCGGGACTTGTTCAAGGCAATAAGCCCCAGGGTAGGTACAAAGGCGGCGACCCCCTTGGATGACACTTCGTTAAATAAACGGGTTCACCAAATCATGACCAGAGAGCCTATCACCCTAAACGTGAATGCCGGGTTGATGGATGCAGTGAAGCTGTTTAATCGCAATAAAATTTCATGCTTACCCGTGGTTGATGACAAACATCACTGTGTGGGCATGCTCAGTTGGCGGGATATATTCCACTATATCGAGCAGAAGAAAAGTAGCTCACAAAAATGAATTAAGGCGCACGACGCGCCTTATTTTTTGCTAAATGCAAGGCTTGAGGGCGGTCTGTGGCGTACCTAAAATCTCAGTCCTAACGCTTCACAAATAAAGCGCTGCAGAGGTTGCGCACGACCATATAAGCGGGCTGCCTGCTCTGGCAAATCCTGTTGCAGCACCCAATCATCCTGCACTGGGCAAATGGCGATAAAGTCTTTACGTTTAATTTCTTCGATTAACGGATGCGTTTTATCAAAACCTCGGGGCGGGCGACTCAGTGATTCACCTCCCATATGATAGTATTCAGTAAAGGGTGGGTGTTCAATGGCATCTTGATACTGGGCGCTTTGGTTGGCTATTTTGTCACGTATTTGTTTAAGCGCATTGCTTTGAGGACGCCAAACGCCAACACCCAAGAAACAGTTATCAGGTTGAATATGCAGATAGAATCCGGGGGCATGAACATCTTTGCCTATTTCGTGGCGAAACTGAATACCAATATTGGTTTTGTAAGGTGCTTTATTTTTACTGAAGCGAACGTCTCGATAGACCCGCATTAATGAGCCGCCAATCTTTTTGGGATTGGCCTCATAATGGGGAGAAATCATCTTAATCCAGCTCTGCATTTGTTCAATAAATGCCAATGCCGGCTCCCGGACTAGACTTTCATAATCGTTTTTGTGGTCATTGAACCAGCTTTTGTCATTGTTAACGGCCAGTTTGTTGAGAAAGTCGAAAGTCTTATGTGTGAAATGTTGGGTCATTAGATCCTCAGTATTTACGCCTTTCCAGGCCAGTGATGGCCAGAATTTTTGCAGAGATTTCCTCTACCGAATAAGCGGTACTATCGAGAAATGGGATCTTTTCCCGGCGATACAAGTTTTCTACTTCTCTTAATTCAATCCGACATTGCTGCATTGACGCATATCGACTGTTTGCCCGGCGCTCTGTGCGGATTTCATGTAAACGTTGTGTCGCGATGGTAAGGCCAAATAGTTTGTTTTTGTAGCGTTTCAACTCCGGTGGAAGTTTCAGATTTTCTCGCATATCGTCTTCGGTAAAGGGGTAGTTAGCAGCTTTAATACCGTATTGAAGCGCCAAATAGAGACTGGTGGGCGTTTTACCGGAGCGAGAAACGCCACACAGTATAATGTCTGCCTCACCATAATTTTTCAGATTGGTGCCATCATCATTGGCTAAGGCGTAATTTACCGCTTCTATGCGAATGTCATAGGTTTTCTCATGAATACTGTGGGTTCTGTGTTTTTCCGGTTTCGCCGTCATGCCCAGTGCAGTTTCAACCTGAGGAACAAAATGATTGAGGAAATCGTAATTAATACCCTCGGAACGAGACACAATTTCACGTACTTCAGGATTTACTATGGTGTGGAAGACTAATGGGCGCTCGCCTGTTTCTTGAAAATTTACAGAAATTTTTCGATTTACTTCAAGTGCTTGTTCGGGGGTTTCAATAAAAGGGATGGTCACATGCTTGAATTGGATCGGGAATAACGACAGCAATGCGTGGCCAAACACTTCAGATGTGATGGCTGTGCCATCTGAGATATAAAATGATGTGCGCAAAACATTTCCTTAACAATGTTGTAATTTTATTACCAAAATAAATAAGAGTTTACTTTGTTATAACTGACAGCATAAAATCCAGCTAAAAATTTGCCAACATTCAAGGATTTGAATCTGGCAAAGCGGCGCCGAGAGTCGTAACAGTTTCTGCATTCAGGGCGAAAAAAACAATAAAAAGTGCCGTGAGTTACATCACACCGACACAACAGGAGTACCCTACAGTGCACCAATACGTTCTATGGTATCAACAGCTTGGCATGGGCGATGTTGAAAGGGTGGGAGGCAAAAATGCCTCTCTGGGCGAGATGATATCTAACCTCGCAAACGCGGGTGTGGAAGTGCCCGGTGGTTTTGCGACCACAGCCCAGGCGTTTAATGACTTTCTCGAGCAAAGTGGTCTGGATGCCAAAATCCACGCCTTGCTTGATGAACTGGACGTTGATGACGTAAATGCACTTGCCGTCGCCGGTAAAACCATCCGCGACTGGATTATCGACGAGCCATTTCAAGACGAATTTAATCAGCAAATCGAACAAGCCTTTGCCCAACTCCAGGGTGAAATGGGCGACGAAGCTTCATTTGCTGTTCGCTCTTCTGCGACCGCTGAAGATATGCCTGATGCGTCATTTGCCGGCCAACAAGAAACCTTTTTGAACGTGAAAGGGCTCGACGCCGTAATGACAGCGATTAAGCATGTCTTCGCTTCATTATTTAACGACCGCGCGATTTCTTACCGCGTTCATCAGGGCTACAGCCATAAAGGCGTAGCCTTGTCAGCTGGTATTCAGCGAATGGTGCGCAGTGATATCGCGGCTTCTGGCGTAATGTTCAGTATCGATACCGAGTCGGGTTTCGATCAGGTCGTGTTTATTACCAGTTCTTACGGTCTGGGTGAAATGGTCGTGCAAGGCGCGGTCAACCCAGATGAGTTTTACGTGCACAAACCGACCCTGGCGGCAGGTCATCAGTCCATCTTGCGACGCAACATTGGAAGCAAGATGACGCAAATGATTTATTCCTCAGATGCAGCCCATGGTAAGCAAGTCGAAATCGTTGACGTAGACAGCGCTAAAAGTCAGAGCTTTTCCATTAGCGATGACGAAGTACAACAATTGGCCCGTCAGGCCGTCATCATCGAAAAACACTACGGTCGTCCAATGGATATCGAGTGGGCCAAAGACGGCGTGGATGGCAAGCTATACATAGTACAGGCAAGACCAGAGACGGTACGGAGCCGTGAAGATGTACAGGTGATTGAGCGATTCAGCCTCAAAGGCAATGCCAATGTGCTAGTACAAGGCCGGGCTATTGGCCACAAGATTGGTGCGGGTAAGGCCAAAGTACTGGCTAGCATCGATGAAATGGACAAAATCCAACCTGGCGATGTACTGGTGACCGACATGACTGATCCCGACTGGGAGCCGATTATGAAACGTGCAGCTGCAATCGTAACTAACCGTGGTGGCCGTACCTGTCACGCGGCGATTATTGCCCGTGAGTTAGGCATTCCGGCTGTGGTAGGTTGCGGTGATGCCACCTCACTGATCAAAAATGGTCAGGCAATCACGGTTTCATGTGCAGAGGGGGATACCGGGTTCATTTATGATGATGAGTTAGAGTTCGATGTAAGCACGTCCCGAATCGATAGTATGCCGGATTTACCGTTAAAGGTGATGATGAACGTCGGTAACCCGGACACAGCGTTTGGCTTTGCGCGTTTACCCCATGCTGGTGTTGGCTTGGCGCGGCTAGAGTTTATTATCAATCGTATGATTGGCGTACACCCTAAAGCCTTGCTTAATTACGATGAGCAACCTGAGGATGTGAAGCAGGACATTGACTTGATGATGGCCGGATATGCTTCACCAAAAGAGTTTTACATCCAACGCTTGGCGGAGGGGATTTCCACCATTGCTGCGGCGTTTTCTCCACAAAAAGTTATTGTACGTATGTCAGATTTTAAATCTAATGAGTACTTTAACCTGGTTGGTGGCTATCAATATGAGCCGGATGAAGAAAACCCAATGCTTGGATTCCGCGGTGCCAGTCGCTATATCGATGAGTCGTTCCGTGATTGTTTTGCGTTGGAATGTGAAGCCATCAAGCGTGTACGCAATCAAATGGGGCTAACCAACGTTGAAATTATGATCCCCTTTGTGCGCACTTTGGACGAGGGTCGCGCCGTTATTGATCTGTTGGCAGAGGAAGGCTTGAAACAAGGCGAGGATGGTTTACGCGTTATTATGATGTGTGAATTGCCATCCAATGCTTTACTCGCTGATCAATTCCTGGATATTTTTGATGGATTCTCAATTGGGTCCAACGATTTGACTCAGTTAACCCTAGGACTCGACCGTGACTCTGGCGTGATCGCTCACCTGTTCGATGAGCGTAACGAAGCAGTTAAAGCACTATTAGCTATGGCAATTAAGGCAGCTAAAGCGCGCGGCAAGTATGTGGGCATTTGTGGTCAGGGTCCATCGGATCATGAGGACTTTGCGGCCTGGCTGGTTGAGCAAGGCATTGATAGTGTGTCACTCAACCCTGATACTGTGGTTGAAACCTGGTTATATCTGGGTAAAAAGTTTGCTAACGCTTAATTAATAAAAACAACAACACAGAGAAACTAAAGCGGCCTTTGCGCCGCTTTTTTCTTTCCACCAACGCAGAAAATGGTTGCAAGAGAAAAGCGTGTTATCCTGCGCTATTGGAGCAACTTGAATCAATCGAGAAAAGGATATCCTGATGAAGCGTAGACTGGTTTTGATGCTGTCGTTATGTTCGACCTTGTTACAGGCTGAGGTAAATGTCACCAGTCAGTTTGGCTTCTCTGCCACCTTGCCAGAGGGTTGGTTCGTAGTGAGTCCGAATGCCATTGCTGAAATGAATCAACAGCAAACGTTGGAATCGTTGGGGATTGCAGAGTTCGCAGAGCCAACGACGCTTAATGAAATTTTGGCCAAGGTAAAAGGCGGTAACGTCGAGTTTTTTTATGATAAGCGATACCTTAACGCGTTAAATAAGAACCACATTAGTCTCCAACTTGGTCAGCCTATGGGCGTCAGGTCGGTTGAGGAGGCCGAAGCCGAATGTAAAAACGTGCCTGCCTATTTGGATGATTTGTTTGGTGAACCTGTCGAGTTACTGTCATGTCGGCTTGTGAGCATGAATGGCTGGCCTGTATTTCATCATGCGTACACGATCCCCTCACAATCCATTACGGTGATCAACGAGATGGTCCACGTCAATCAACAGTATTCGTTGATTTTCGTGGGTGGGGCAGGCAGCGACATGGAAGGTGTGGGCAGGATGCGAGCTGCTCAGCAAGCATTAATAGAAGCGGTAGTAGAGGATTTTCAGGCGCAAAGATAGAACGTCGTGTCTGTTAGCGGTCAGCAAATGTAATAAGGAACAGTGGGTTCAATCAGTCTGGGATTGTTCAAGAACGGACTCAGTAGCGGCCAACCCAAAGGACCACTTGTGGTTTAAACTATCCTATGTGCCGACACGACTCACAAATAACATGGACATCATTAAGTGGCGACAGTCCTTTGACCCAGGATGACTCGGAGGCAGGGTTTGAAAATCCTTTTTATACTGTTTATGGCGTTTTCACTTCCGGCACAAGCGATGGCGACAGCAGAGAAAACTTTACAGTTGCTGTGGCAGTCGTTGTCCCACGATCCTCATTCCGGACCCGATATCAGCCTGTTAGAGCAAATATTTCATCCTCAAGGCGTGGTCTATGCTGTTACGCGTGATAATGATAAACCTGAGTTGAAGAAATGGTCGGTGGCGGAGTTTATACGGCAATTAGATAAGATCCATGAGAAAGGATTTTATGAATGCGAGATAAGCCGCGAAATTAAAATCTTTAATGATATCGCCCACGCAATCAGTCTGGTGTCGACGCGAATTGATAAATATCAGCAAGAGCCGGAGTTTATTGGCGTGAACAGTATTCAACTTTATTATGATCAAAAACGCTGGCTGATAGTTTCACTCTATTATCAAGTGCCTGACAAGGTACCAGCGCGTGCATTAGCTGAGGACCAACAGAAATGTCTGCACTAACAAGCGAGTTACGGCTAAGCTAAATGGCTTTTTAGAAGGGATTCGGTAAAAATGAAAAATACTTCAGGTTCGTGTTTATGTGGCGTGGTTCGGTTTGAAATTCGTGGAGATTTTGAACGGTTTTTTCTTTGTCACTGCACGTATTGTCAAAAAGATACCGGTAGCGCCCATGCTGCAAATTTGTTTTCAACTACCGCCAAATTGTCGTGGCTATCCGGTCAGCACAAGGTTCGCACATTCACTCTGCCAAACACCAGGCATGTTAAGAGCTTTTGTAATGTGTGTGGCTCGGCGCTGCCAGTTTGTCAAAATGGTGGCGACCTGTTGGTCGTTCCTGCTGGCAGTTTAGATCAGGAAGTCAGTGAGCGACCAGATGGACACATTTATTGTGCGCGGCGGGCGAGTTGGGACACCTGTTTGCAGGAAATTACTGAATTTCCTTTACTGCCTGAATAACCAAGGAACGACCATGAGATTAGTGTGGATTAGCTATTGCGCTCTACTGTTGGCACTGGCATTAGCGCGACTAATTGAACGAATTTGGATAGATAGCGGTGGATTTTTTAGCCGTTACTTGCCTTTGATACTGACACTCGTAATAGTAATCGGCATCTATGCGAGCTTAAAACAACGCCGCTTATTCGTCAGAGGCTTTTGGCTGAGTGTCGTGGCGACAGTCGCGCTAATTATCGTCTCGGCTAGCCTGTTGTTCATATATTTGGGTGTCACTTCCCACTGGGGGGCGATGGGCGTGTGGCTATTGCTGCTATCTGCGTTGGTATTAATACCCGGTGCCTGGAGGTTAAGAATCTACAGTGCTAAATCAAACCCAATATGGGCAAATCGTCAGCGCTAGCTGCTAGAAACCCTATGCAACTAGTGTCTCAACCACACAGCAGGTTATTGACCAACAAACCGTATGTAAAAGGAGTGAAATGAGCACCAATAAGATACGCCGCCTATGCGTTTATTGCGGTTCTAATTCAGGCACACATGGTGCTTATCCTTCAGCTGCCAAAGACCTGGCTAACGCAATGGTAGAGCAAGATATTGAACTCATCTACGGCGGCGCGAGTGTCGGCTTGATGGGAACCCTTGCAGATGAGGTCCTACGCCTTGGTGGTACCGTTACTGGGGTTATTCCACAATCTCTGGTCGAGAAGGAAGTGGCGCATAATGGATTGAGTGAGCTAAAGGTCGTATCCAATATGCACCAACGAAAAGCGTTGATGAGTGATATGTCAGATGGCTTTGTTGCGCTACCCGGAGGGTTAGGGACGTTGGAAGAACTATTTGAAATGTTGACTTGGGCGCAATTAGGTTTTCATCGCAAGCCCTGTGCCGTGTTAAATATCCACGGCTATTTTGATGGATTGTTGGACTTCATACGCCACACTGTTTCGCAAGGATTTGTAAAACAAAGTCACAGCGACTTGTTAATCGCCGAAGAAGCGGCTGGTGAACTCATTGCGCGGTTGAATACATACCAAGCCATTGATGAGAGCAAGTGGAGCAGTGTGCGCTAAACTTGATTACGACTTGCTAACGATACTTACGGCTGAGCAATAGCGAGTCGAGTTTTCGCGCGCCAATACTGGCACTACGCTGTGACTTTTTCAGCCATCGTCTTGCAGCCGGATAATCTACGCTGAGCAACATCAATCCCGCCAACAAGAATAAGAAAGAGCCAGGCAAAATAAACCCGATTGTGCCGATTAACAAGCACAGTACGGCGGCGCTTAAACGGATGATTTTCATACTGAATTCTCCTTTTGTACGACTGTCAGTCTACGACGGGCAGAAAATTCCTGCCAGAGTGCTTTGTAACAATCTATGATTGGCGCTGTCTTTGCGTATAATGCCGGTAACATCCACTTATTTGCTGTCGGCGTATGTTACCTCACTTAGATGCTAAAAATTCCCTCCAGGATATTTACCTGGTCTTTCTTAAGCAGCTCAAAAAAAAGGGATTTTCAGGTGAAATTGATCACACATACGGCAGTCGGCTTACTTACAGCACGGATAATTCTGTCTATCAAAAACTGCCGCAGGCAATCGTGTTTCCCAAAAACACCAATGATCTGATTATTTTAGGTAACTTGTCTGCTAAAGCTGACTTTAAATCTGTGCAATTTTCTCCCCGGGGTGGTGGAACTGGCACCAACGGTCAGTCGCTGACCCAAGGCATCGTCGTTGATTGCTCCCGACATATGAACAAGATTCTCGAGTTTAATCAGCAAGAAGGGTGGGTAAGAGTACAATCTGGGGTTGTTAAAGACCAATTGAATGACTTTCTACGTCCTTATGGCTTCTTTTTTGCCCCAGACTTATCAACCAGTAACCGTGCCACTATTGGCGGAATGATCAATACTGATGCATCAGGGCAAGGATCACTGGTGTATGGTAAAACCAGTGACCATGTGTTGGCGTTGAAATCGGTGTTATTCAACGGCGAAGTACTTAATTCTGAGCCGGTCAGCGTAGAGGAAGCCAAGCGTATTGCTGATCAGCAAGACGGTGTAATCAGCGACATAATGAATCAATTGTTGACCACGGCGGTGGAAAAGCGGACGCAGATTTTGGCGAAGTTTCCCCGCTTAAACCGGTTCTTAACCGGTTATGACCTCGAGCATTTGATTTCAGATGATTTAACTACGTTAGATATCAGCAGGGTGATTACCGGCTCTGAAGGCTCATTAGCATTTGTGAGCGAAGCCAAGCTAAATGTTACGCCTATTGCTAAGTATAAAGTGCTGGTCAACGTGAAATATGACTCGTTTGAATCTGCACTGCGTCATGCACCGCAGATGGTGGCGGCCAGAGCGACGTCGGTGGAAACGGTAGACAGCAAAGTTCTTAATTTAGCGCGGGAAGATATTATTTGGCATAGCGTTCGTGAGTTGATTCAGGATGTGCCTGACAAAACACTGCTTGGCTTAAATATGGTTGAATACAATGCTGAGAGTGAACAAGAATTTTCAGACAAAATTGATGGCTTAATTGCAGCACTGGATGACGACCTTGCCAAGGGACGAAATGGGGTGATTGGTTACCAATTAACCAAAGATACCCGCCAAATTAATAAAATTTATGCCATGCGCAAAAAAGCCGTCGGTCTGTTAGGCAAAACGAAGGGCTGGGCCAAGCCTGTGGCATTTGCAGAAGACACCGCAGTGCCCCCGGAAAATCTGGCAGATTTTATCATGGAATTCAGGGCATTGCTGGATAGCCACCAATTGCAATACGGTATGTTTGGTCATGTAGATGCTGGTGTACTACACGTACGTCCTGCTCTTGACCTTGTGGATCCTCAGCAAGAGGCGTTGATGCAGACCTTATCGGATGAAGTGGTAAAATTGGTTGCCAAATACGGTGGGTTAATGTGGGGCGAACACGGCAAGGGCTTCCGTAGCGAATATGGTCCTGCGTTTTTTGGCGACGAATTGTTTACCGAATTACGCAAAGTAAAAGCCGCGTTCGATCCGTTAAATAAGATGAACCCGGGGAAAATTTGCACGCCTCTGGGCAGTGATGAACCTTTGGTTCGAGTCAGCGACACCAAACGAGGTTTTTATGACCGTCAAATTCCTATCGAGGTAAGGGACTCATTTGAGCCTGCCATGAGCTGCAATGGCAATGGGCTGTGCTTCAATTACGACACACGTTCGCCGATGTGCCCCTCGTTTAAACAGTCCGCAGACCGGCGCTTCAGTCCGAAGGGCAGAGCGGGACTGGTAAGGGAATGGCTACGCTTACTGAATAACGAAAACTTCGATATTGGCGACGCCGAACGTGACGTATTGGATAAAAAGGTCAGCGCCAGTAAAAACCTTAAGCCGGCGAATTATCCTGATGATTTCTCACATCAAGTGATGGAAAGTATGGCGGAGTGTCTGGCCTGCAAAGCGTGTAGCAGTCAATGCCCGGTCGGTGTCGACGTTCCCGGGTTTCGCGCACGATTTTTAAGTCTCTATTATCGACGTTACAAGCGTCCAGCCAAAGACAAGCTGGTCGCCAATGTTGAAAAGCTGGCACCATACAGCGCCCGCTTTGCGCCCTTGGTTAATAAAGTGATGCAATGGGCGCCGGTGCGTAACATGATGGAAAAGCGCATCGGTTATGTGGATGCGCCAAGGTTTAGTGTTCCAACCCTGTCAAACCGTTTGGGAAAACGTTTTCGCTTTAACTTAGACGAGTTGCAACGGTTAAAACCAGAACAAAGGGCACGTCATGTGCTTTTGGTCCAGGACCCGTTTACCAGCTTCTACGAGGCGCAACTGGTTGAGGATGCTTTGTTATTGATCGAGAGGTTGGGCTTTAATCCTGTGTTATTGCCTTATAAACCCAATGGCAAACCACAACATGTGAAGGGCTTTTTAGCTGAATTTGCACAGACGGCAAAATCAGCTTCAGCCTTTTTGAATCAGTTGGCTGACTTAGACATTCCAATGGTGGGTTTAGACGCCTCCATGGTGCTGTGCTACCGAGATGAATATCGGCAAATACTCAAAGATGAACGCGGTAATTTTCACGTCTCCTTATTTCATGAGTGGTTGGCGAGCCAACCCATTCCCGCCAGCAAAGGCTCTCAAGTAGATTTTGCCTTGTTTACCCACTGTACCGAGAAAACCGCGTTACCGACGACCGCAACCAGCTGGACGACTATTTTTTCTAAGGCAGGGCTTCAGCTGCGGACGATCAGCACCGGTTGTTGTGGTATGGCAGGCACTTTCGGTCATGAGCGCGAACATGTATCAACATCTAAAGATATTTACGCCATGAGCTGGTATCCTGAGATTTCTGGCCTGAGTCCTGAACAGGTATTGGCCACAGGGTTTTCTTGTCGAAGCCAGGTAGCCCGAATTGAAGGTTACAAACCAAAACATCCATTACAACAATTATTAAAAGAGTTAGCTGAATGACAACCAATCAATTGGATGAACAAGCCCGCGTAAGCTGGGTGAGGGAAGCATTTCAAAAAGCCAATCAATATTTGGCAGAAAACGGTATCTTATTTGACTCGGTAAAAGTAGAACAATGCCTGTATCTGGCACCGATTGTCGCCGTATGGAAAATTAAGGCAAAAAATGGCAAATGGTATTGGGTCATTTCGGGCAATGTAACATCCGATGCCTGTGCATTGGATAACGCCGCCAATGCGCGGGACGCAATGCGGCATTTCGCCCTGAGCTGGCAACTCAAAGCGGAACAACTGCTCAATATGCAACAACTTGATCAAACCCAGCGTGATTATGCCAATTTGCTAATTGAACAGGCTGAACGCTTGTATCAGATGCACGATAATGAATCCCTGTGGCAGCCCACAGCCAACAGCTAATGGGTGTGCTGTACACTGTTTAAGCTGAAACGGCGTAAAGAGCATTCCAGTTTCTGACGTGGAATGCCAGCGTCCATATAGACTTTACCAATGGGCTTAAAACCGGCTTTTTGGTACTCCTCGATAGCATCGAGTTGGCACTGAATTTTGATTTTTTTAAGCTTCTGCCGTTTCGCCTCTTTTACCAGTGCATCAATTAAGGCGTTATAGACGTCCGGGCAACGAAATTTGCGTTGGACAGCGATGCGCCCAATTTCACCGTCTCTGGTAAGCCGGCCAGTAGCCACGGGGGTAATGGTGTCGTCGCTATCATCATGAACCAGTACATGACTGGCGAGTGAATCTTGCTGGTCGAATTCCAGGTGCTCCGGAATTCGCCATTCGAAAACGTAGACTTTCTGTCGTAATTGTTTAACCTGAGCCTGATCCTTTTGCCAGTTTACGAGTTTGACTTGGTAAGCCATGGATAGTCCTCACTGGATGTTACACCTTAAGCCTAGTCGAGAATTACCCACACCCCCAAATATGCGTTGTTCAAGCGTGCAAATGCCCCTGCAGCCAAAAGGTCTGAACCTGGCCAATGCCACGAATTTGAATGTCGCCTCTGGGTATGAAAATGAAGTCTTGTCTGCATTGCTGCCAAGTTGCATAACTTACGTGAATCTTTCCTGCCAAGGCGCTGGATTCCATTCTGGCAGCGAGATTAACGGTATCGCCCCATATGTCGTAGCAGAACTTGTGGTGACCCAACACGCCGCCTACCGCCGGCCCGGAATGTAACCCGATGCGCAGACGGTTGCTTAAACCATGTCGTTGGGTAAATTGGGAAAACAACTGATGCAGACGCAAAGCGACTTCGCAGGCGCGCCACGCATGATTCGGACAAGCCAGCGGTGCCCCCGCAACCGCCATTACCCCGTCACCGTTGGTTTTTATTTTTTCCAACCGGTAGCTCAGAAATAACTGATCCATTTCCCGGTACAATTCATTGAGTAAGGAAACCAAAGATAACTCACTGATTTTTCTCGATAAGGGCGTGAAGTGTTCAATATCAGCAAACAGCACAGTGACATCCGGGTAAAAGTCCGCGATGGTGTCTTGCTGTTTCATCATCCGACCCGCGATCGCATAGGGCAAAATGTTTAGCAATAAATCATCGGCTTGTTGCTTAGCGGAGCGTATTTTATCTCGCTCGTGGCTAAGATTATATTTGATGTAATAGCTGCAAAAACCACAACAAAGCATCAGCAATGCATTGTTAAACAGCAGTCGGGCAGGGGCATAGTTAGTGGCGGTCCCTTGAGCCTGCCATGTGCTAAGCAGTAGGAAGAGCGCGCCTTGTAAAATTAAGATGAGCAGATAGTCACGGCTTGGGTGGTTGCTCAGCATAAAGGGAGAAATAACGATCCCCAGCAATAAAAAATAATGGGCAGCCGATCCTAAGCCAAGTTGAATACTGGTTAAGCAGATGTAGAAAACAAACGTCAGTAACAACAGCAAGGTTGCCTGCAAAGTAAAAAATGCCTGATTTAGAAGAGGTATCGTGACGCAAACGATGATCGAGATTAACTGAATAGTTAACTGAATCGGTCCATCTTCGGGTAGGTAGTAGAAGGTTAGGGGTAATTGGCTGAGCAGGGCGCAGCACATCACCAGCGAAATACTGTTACTGATTTTGACCGGACAATAAACTTCGCTGTGCTGAGTCCCACGCCCGGCACTTAACCACAAATGAAGAAACGCTGGCATAGTAATATCCTTATTACACTGAACAGGTTAAGCATAGCTAACCTGTTCATGACTGCCAGCAGGATAAAATTATTCGATCAATTCAGTTCGTCGACGAATTCAATGGCGCGACCAATATAGGCTTGTGGTGTCCATTGCTTCAGCTCCGCTTTTACTTCATCGGGCAATGCCAGAGTGTCGATAAACTCGGCCATTATGCTTTGATTTACGCGCTTGCCGCGGGTGAGCTCCTTCAGCTTTTCATAGGGTTTTTCGATACCGTAACGACGCATTACCGTTTGAATCGGTTCCGCCAGCAGCTCCCAATTGCTATCTAACTCTTCAAGTAAGCTTTCAGGGTTTACTTCTAACTTACTGATACCTTTAAGTGTCGCTTGGTAACCAATGATACTGTAGCCCACACCGACACCCAGGTTACGTAACACCGTGGAGTCTGTTAAATCACGCTGCCAACGGGATACAGGTAGTTTCTGAGACAGGTGGCCAAAAACCGCGTTTGCTAAGCCCAGGTTACCTTCCGAGTTTTCAAAGTCGATGGGGTTAACCTTATGGGGCATGGTGGATGAGCCAATCTCTCCTTTGACGGTTTTTTGCTTGAAATGGCCCAATGCGATATAGCCCCAAACATCACGGTCAAAGTCGATAATGATAGTGTTAAAACGCGACACCGCATCGAACAGCTCGGCGATGTAATCGTGAGGCTCAATTTGTGTGGTATAGGCATTCCAGCTAATACCCAGTGAAGTGACAAATCTTTCACTTATCTGGTGCCAGTCAATATCCGGATAGGCGCTTAAGTGCGCGTTATAATTGCCTACTGCGCCGTTGATTTTACCTAAAATGCTGACCGCGGCGATTTGATCTCGTTGCCGTTGCAGGCGCACAGCGACATTCGCCATTTCTTTACCCATAGTGGTCGGAGATGCTGGTTGACCATGCGTTCTGGCCATCATAGGAACGTCACGGTATTGACGGGCCAGGCTTTTGATATTGTCTATGAGCTTATCACAGTAGGGTAAGATAACGTTCTCACGGGCTTCTTTTAGCATCAGGCCGTGAGACAGGTTGTTAATATCCTCAGAAGTACAGGCAAAGTGAATGAACTCACTAACCGCAGCAAGTTCGGCGTGTTGCTCTACTTGCTCTTTAAGGAAATACTCTACCGCCTTAACATCATGATTGGTGGTCGCCTCGATGTCCTTGACGCGCTGGGCGTGCTCAGGACCGAAGTCAGCCACGATAGCATCCAATATTTGGTTAGCTTTGTCACTAAAGGCCGGCACTTCCCGGATTTCAGCTTGCTGACTGAGCAGTTGTAACCAACGTACTTCCACTTCGACGCGAAAGCGGGTTAAACCAAACTCACTGAAGATGGCACGTAATTCATTGGTTTTGCTGCCATAACGTCCATCGACAGGGGATACTGCGGTTAAAGCTGATAGCTCCATTACTTACTCCGGGAGGTGTTGGTGGTTTTCCAGGTAGCGCAACGTGTTCGCTGCGTCTCGTAAAATACGTTTACGACCGAACATGATTTGGCGGCGTTTCCCGCCTAGCTGACGCCACAACACTGCGGCGCGAATACCAGCTAATAATAATGCCCGGACTTTTTCCTGCACTGCAGGCTGCTTGAGAATGGTGGGGTTGCCTGCAACCTGAATGCGCGGTCCGATATGACTAATGATGTCAGCATATACGCTGGCCATGTTACTGGTCATCTGGGATGAGTTGACATCATATAGGCTGGTTTGCCGCTGTAATTGTTCAATGCGTTTACCCAGTTCACTGAGTGCTTGTTTATTTCTTGCTAGTTTTCGTTCTAAGCCAAGAATACCAGCAATATACCGGGTCACCTCTGCATCTTTATCAATAGGACGACCACCCAATTGGTGGGTCAGGGTTCGAAAGCCAAGTGTAAGGTTACCTAAGCTACCGAAGATAGTGTCAGTGCTACTGGCGTCCACGACCAAAATTGAGCCTAACGAGGTTTCCTCTGCAACTTTATTATCTATGCTGGTGCGTGACACTTGTTGCACCAGCGCTGCGGCCTGGCATACGGCAGCGAGTGCCAGGGTTGATGATTGAGGTTGGTAACTCATAGACGCACGTAACTCTCAATGATGGCACCACCCAAGCATACCTCATCCTGGTAAAATACCGCTGACTGCCCTGGTGTTACAGCTTTTTGCGGTTCATCAAAGATGACGCGCAGAGAACCATCCTGGTTAACGCTTAGCTGGCACGGAATATCGGTTTGTCGATAACGGGTTTTAACACTGCAGCGTAACGGCGATTGAGGCGCGATGCGTGATACCCAGTGAGCTTGATTGGCGATAAGACCATCAGAAAATAGCAGCGGGTGTTCGCTGCCTTGGCCGACAATCAGGACATTTCTTTGCATATCTTTCTCAACGACATACCAAGGCTCTTCACCATGTTCGGCTAAGCCGCCGATATGCAGGCCTTTTCTCTGTCCGAAGGTGTGATACATCAAGCCTTCGTGACGCCCGACAATCTCACCTTCAGCGGTTTCGATATCACCGGGTTGTGCAGGCAGGTACTGGCTGAGAAAGTCTTTAAACTTACGCTCACCAATAAAACAGATGCCAGTGCTGTCTTTTTTATCTGCCGTCACCAAACCTTGCTCTTCGGCAATGCGGCGAACCTCTGGTTTTTCCAACTCCCCGACCGGAAACAAGGTTTGCGCGACATGTTCATGACTCAATGTGTAAAGGAAGTAGCTTTGGTCTTTGTTTCTGTCCAAACCCCGTAACAATTGCCATTTACCGTCAATCTCTCGACGCCTTACATAATGCCCCGTGGCGATATAATCGGCGCCAAGTTCCTCAGCCGCAAATTCAAGGAATGCCTTAAACTTGATTTCCTTATTGCACATGATATCCGGATTCGGGGTGCGGCCTGCTTTGTATTCTTCCAAAAAGTACTCAAACACATTGTCCCAATACTCGGCAGCAAAATTAATGGTGTGCAGTTCAATACCCAGCTTATCTGCAACCGCTTGAGCATCTTCTAGATCCTGAGCAGCAGCGCAATACTCGTCAGTGTCATCTTCTTCCCAGTTTTTCATAAACAGGCCTTCCACCTGATAACCCTGCTGTAGCAACAGGTAAGCGGAAACCGATGAATCAACACCGCCGGACATTCCGACAATGACTTTTATCTGACTATTTTCTGTCATGCGTGCTTTGGATACTCGTGATTGGATAAAATAGGGCGCGAAGTTTAGCAAATTCAGGGTTAAAAAACTACGCGTTAACGGCACCTCTGATTAGTTACAAAAGGCATCATTTATTACAATTTGTGTCTGACTATTCGGGTATGAACGTCAGTGTGTCCAACGGTATGCGTTTGCCGCTTAAATAGTCGTTTAAACTACGCATTAAAGCGGGCCCGCGGTGGATGCCAGTTAAAGCTTCAATTTGTTGCTGAGTCATCCAGACCGCGCTATCAATCTGTGGGTCTTGTGGAGCAGGGGAGCACATAGCATCCAACTCAAATACGAAGCTAAAGCGCAAAAAAGTCAGTGGAACTTGTTGAGTTGGAGTAAGGTAGATTCCGCACAATGCGACGGGTTGGGCGTGTATGCCTGTTTCTTCAAATAGTTCTCGGGTTGCGGCAGCGGCCAACGATTCGCCATGCTCCAGATGCCCTGCCGGTTGATTGAGTTTTACCTGCTTATCGATAGTTTCCTTAACCATCAAAAAGTGATTTTTACAATGAACGATGCAAGCGACACTGGTATTGGGCTTAAATCGCGTCATACTACTTTATACTCTCCCGGTTGCAGATCATCGAGCCGCCATTGACCAATTTGATAACGGACTAATCTTAAGGTCGGAAAGCCAACGGCTGCGGTCATCCTTCTGACCTGACGGTTTTTACCTTCTTTGATGGTCAAAGCAATCCAACTGGTCGGAATATGTTTGCGAAATCTCACTGGTGGATCTCTGTCCCATAACACAGGGGCGTGTATTTTTTTTACCTGTGCAGGACGGGTTTTACCGTCTTTTAACTCCACTCCTTTTGCCAGCTGGTTTATCGCTGATTGAGTTATGTCACCATCTAGCTGCACCCAATAGGTTTTTGCCATTTTATATTTTGGGTCAGCGATTTGTTTTTGTAATTGACCGTCATCGGTAAGTACCAATAAGCCTTCGCTATCTCGGTCGAGTCTACCTGCTGCATAAACATTCGGTATATCGATAAAGTCTTTGAGGACTTGCCGTCCTTCCTGATCGGTAAATTGACACAATACGTTAAAGGGTTTGTTAAACAGAACTATCACAGAGTTTTTGATTACCAGGGTGATTTTCAGCTGTAGCGATTGTAACAGTTTAGCGGGAATTACGGCACCTATGTAACAGGATAAGAAGTTCACGAGATAAAGACTTTCGACAAAGGTATGACTTGTAACTGGAATTTGTGACCCTATACTACTTGACGCGGCAACGTCTGTTCTATTTTTTACCCTATCACGGAACACGACCAAATGGCGCCCAGTGTGACCACTAACCGCAAGAATTTAAAACGGGATTGTACCCATCCCAGGTGCGACCTCAGATGGAACATCAAAGGCCAGGTGGCCTAAGTAACAGAGGTAGATAATGACTCAAGCGAAGTCGAAAATCATTTATACAAAAACAGATGAAGCGCCAATGCTGGCGACCTATTCACTTTTACCTATTATCAAAAAATTTGCCGGTGCAGCTGACATCGACGTAGAGTTGAGTGATATTTCTCTGGCTGGTCGTATTCTGGCCAATTTCCCTGACTATTTGCCCGAAGATAAGCAAATCCAGGACGCGTTAGCACACTTAGGTGAAATGACCCAAGATCCCAACGCTAACATCATTAAGTTACCTAATATTAGTGCGTCGATTCCGCAACTAAAGGCCGCCATCAAAGAACTGCAACAAAAAGGCTTCGATTTGCCGGCGTTTCCTGAAGATCCAAAAACTGATGAAGAAAAGTCGATTCGAGAGCGCTACAGTAAAATACTGGGCAGTGCAGTAAACCCTGTCTTACGTGAAGGTAACTCAGATCGCCGAGCACCGACTGCAGTAAAAAATTATGCCCGCAAACACCCTCATTCAATGGGCGCATGGAGTCAGGCTTCGCGCAGTCATGTTGCTCACATGCGTGGCGGTGACTTTTATTCCAGTGAAAAGTCAACGACTGTCAGTAAAGATGGTCATGTCAGCATTGAATTCACGGATACCAAAGGTAGCAAAAAAGTCCTGAAACCACGAGTTGATTTGCTGGCAGGCGAAGTGATTGATGGCATGTTCATGAGCAAAAATGCCTTGTGCCGCTTTTTTGAAGAACAAATCGAAGATGCCAAGAACACCAATGTGCTTTTCAGTCTGCACGTAAAAGCCACAATGATGAAAGTGTCGCATCCCATCGTATTTGGTCACTGTGTCAAAGTGTTTTACAAAGAGCTATTTGAGAAGTGGGGCGATTTGTTTAATGAAATTGGTGTTAATCCAAACAACGGTCTGGGCTCGGTATACGACAAAATAGCGTCGCTGCCAGAATCTCAGCGCTCGGAAATTCAGCGTGATATCAATGCTGTTTATGAACATCGTCCGCCGATTGCCATGGTTAACTCGGATAAGGGGATCTCAAACCTGCACGTCCCTTCAGATGTGATTGTTGATGCCTCCATGCCAGCGATGATCCGTAACTCTGGTCAGATGTGGGGACCTGATGGTCGAGCGCACGACACGAAAGCCGTTATTCCAGAAAGTACCTATGCAACAATTTATCAGGAAGTCATTAACTTCTGTAAAACCCATGGGGCGTTTGATCCAACTACTATGGGTACGGTACCTAACGTGGGCTTAATGGCGCAAAAAGCGGAAGAATATGGCTCCCACGATAAGACATTTGAAATGGACGCAGACGGGACTGTGCAAATCATCGATCAAGATGGCAATGTATTGATTGAGCATCAGGTTGAACAGGGCGACATCTGGCGTATGTGCCAAACCAAAGATTTACCTATTCAGGATTGGGTTAAATTGGCAGTTACCCGTGCTCGCCAATCGGGAATGCCGGCGGTTTTTTGGCTGGACGACGAGCGTGCTCACGATGCGCAGTTAATTGAAAAGGTCAATCGCTATTTGAAAGACCACGATACCGCTGGTTTAGACATTCAAATTATGTCACCGGTACGTGCAATTCGCTATAGCATGGAACGTGCACTTCGCGGTTTGGATACTATTTCAGTGACTGGTAATGTGTTGCGTGATTATCTGACAGATTTGTTCCCGATTTTAGAGCTGGGTACCAGTGCGAAAATGCTGTCAATTGTCCCTCTGATGGCAGGTGGTGGCTTGTACGAGACAGGCGCTGGCGGTTCAGCACCGAAGCATGTCCAGCAGTTTGTTGAGGAAGGGCATTTACGCTGGGACTCACTAGGTGAATTCCTGGCGTTGGCGGTATCGCTGGAAGATGTAGCGATAAAACATGCCAATGGCAAAGCCCGCTTGGTGAGTACTGCTCTGGATAAAGCCACGGAACAACTACTGAATAATGGCAAATCGCCTTTACGTAAAGCCGGTCAGTTAGATAACCGTGGCAGCCATGTCTACCTCGCAATGTATTGGGCCGAGGCATTGGCTAATCAAAGTGAAGATGCAGAAATGGCTGCTGCCTTTGCGGACATCCACAAAAAACTCAGTGACAATATCGACACCATTATTGCTGAAATTGACGCGACTCAGGCACAGCCTCAGGATATCGGTGGGTACTACTATCCTGACGAAGACAAAGTAGCTGCCGCCATGTCTCCAAGTAAGACACTGCGGGAAATATTAGGATAAGAATTCCGGCAAAACAAAAAGGCTGTCGTAAGACAGCCTTTTTTACTACTGACCAGCTAAAAAGAAACCCGAATTAACACCTGACTCGGATCTGCCGGTGGAAAAATGTGCCGTTCATAAAAAAAGCAGATGTTTTTCGGCATCTGCTTTTTTAATGCCGACGATATTCGTCATTGTTGCGGTTCGAAAGAGATATTGGAAGCATGAAGCCCTTTTGGACCTTCTTCAATTTCAAATTGTACTTCCTGACCCGCTTTAAGAGAACGATAACCATCCATTTTGATAGTGGAGTAGTGTGCAAACACATCTTCGCCACCGTCTTCAGGAATGATAAAACCGAATCCCTTTGCGTTATTGAACCATTTAACTCTACCACTTGCCATTGCAATAACTTCCTCTTTTTCCCTTGATATAACGCCTCTTAACCCCATTACCTATGAGGTGAGGGTGCAAAAATTCAACACCCTACAAAACTGTAGATTTTTTAACCTAAATATGTCAAGTCTGATGAGTAGTTTTTATCGGAATCCGTTAACAAATCGCCCGATTCACGTTATAACTATCTCATGATTGAGTAAATTCAGACCCCATTAAGCGATTGTTACGTATATATGAGTCAATTTGATACAGGCATCAGTCGTGAAAAGCAAAGAGAGACTCTGCATAAAAAAGCAGAGCCGCCGCCTCTATACAAGGTGATGCTGAATAACGACGATTACACCCCCATGGACTTTGTTATCGAGGTGTTGGTGCGATTTTTTAATATGAGTAATGAGAAAGCACAGCAACTAATGCTGACTGTCCATTACGAAGGAAAAGCGGTATGTGGTGTTTTTTCAGCAGAAGTGGCTGAGACCAAAGTGATGCAGGTAAACCAATATGCCAGAAAGCATCAACACCCATTACTTTGCTCGATGGAACGGGCGTAATTTTTTAGGTCACTGAGGGCAGTAGTTATGTTGAACAAAGATTTAGAAAAGACTCTCAACGAAGCATTTGTTTTTGCCCGTGAGCACCGCCATGAATTCATGACAGTAGAGCACTTGTTATTGGCACTACTAAACAACCCGTCTGCGCGCGAAGCGTTGGTGGCGTGTGGCGCAGATATCGAAACCATCCATCGCGAACTGGAAGATTTCGTCAAAGATACAACCCCTTTATTGCTTGATGAAGAAG
Source organism: Alteromonadaceae bacterium (assembly GCA_964228145.1). Taxonomy (GTDB): domain Bacteria; phylum Pseudomonadota; class Gammaproteobacteria; order Enterobacterales; family Alteromonadaceae; genus Pseudobowmanella. Next base: position 49,779 of record CAXQZJ010000079.1, read on the forward strand.
GCAGCGACAGGGAAACACAACCAACCCTGGGTTTCCAGCGAGTATTGCAACGTGCCGTATTTCACGTGCAATCGTCAGGAAAAGAGGAAGTGACTGGGGCCAATGTCCTGGTGGCAATTTTTTCCGAGCAAGAATCTCAGGCTGTTTATATTTTGAAAAAGTCAGATGTAACTCGGCTTGATGTGGTTAACTTTATTTCCCATGGGGTTACTAAGTCTGAAGATGATCGCCAGCCTCATGGTGAGACAGAACAAGAGACCACGGAAAGTGAAGATCGGGTCTCGGTTTTAGCTCGTTATGCGGCTAATCTCAATGAAGCAGCCGCAGCGGGTAAGATTGACCCATTAATAGGCCGCGAACAAGAACTTGAACGTACAGTGCAAATCTTATGTCGCAGGCGTAAGAACAATCCGTTGTTGGTCGGTGAAGCCGGTGTGGGTAAGACGGCGATCGCAGAAGGTCTGGCGTACCGGATCGTAAATCAACAAGTACCTGAAGTTATTGCAAACGCGGTAGTTTACTCCCTTGACTTAGGGGGCTTGTTAGCCGGTACAAAATATCGTGGTGATTTTGAAAAGCGCCTGAAAGCGATTCTTAAGGAACTGGAAGCACAACCTGACGCCATCTTATTTATTGATGAGATTCATACCATTATTGGCGCAGGCGCAGCTTCGGGTGGCGTCATGGACGCCAGTAATTTGCTCAAGCCAAAGTTATCCAGTGGCGAACTACGATGCATTGGTTCAACAACCTACCAGGAATATCAGGGCATCTTTGAGAAAGATCGCGCGTTGGCACGGCGCTTTCAAAAGATCGACGTTACGGAGCCCAGTGTAGAAGATACCACTCGAATCCTGTTGGGCCTCAAAGAGCGTTATGAACAGCATCATGAGGTCAGGTTTACCAAGCAAGCAATGCGTGCTGCAGCTGAATTATCAGCAAAATACATTAATGAGCGCCATTTACCGGATAAAGCCATCGATGTAATTGATGAAGCCGGTGCGAGTCAGCGTTTGCTCCCGGTTTCGAAACGCAAGAAAACCATTAATGTTAATGATATCGAGCAAATAATTGCGAAGATTGCCCGTATTCCGGAAAAGTCTGTTTCAGCTTCTGACAAAGAAGTTCTGAAAAACCTCGATCGGAATCTTAAAATGGTAGTTTTTGGTCAGGACAAGGCCATAGAGTCACTGACCGATGCAATTCGGTTATCCCGCTCGGGCTTAGGTAATGAACAAAAGCCTGTAGGTAGCTTCTTGTTTGCAGGGCCCACTGGTGTGGGTAAGACTGAGGTTACCCAGCAATTGGCTAAGATCATGGGTGTAGAGCTGATTCGACTGGATATGTCTGAGTACATGGAGCGTCATGCTGTTAGTCGTTTAATTGGAGCGCCCCCGGGTTATGTCGGCTTCGATCAAGGCGGCATGCTGACGGATGCTGTTATTAAGCACCCTTATTCAGTGGTGTTATTGGATGAAATAGAGAAAGCGCACAGCGATATATACAACATTTTGTTGCAGGTTATGGACCATGGCACCCTGACTGATAACAATGGGCGAAAAGTCGATTTTCGTAACGTAGTATTAGTTATGACGACCAATGCAGGTGTGCAGGAAACCCAACGTAAGTCGATCGGGTTCAGGCAGCAAGATCATAGCCATGATGCGTTATCGGAAATAAATAAGGTGTTTTCACCGGAGTTTCGTAACCGACTTGACGGCATTATTTGGTTTAACCATCTCGACAGCGAGATTATTTTGCAGGTTGTCGACAAGTTTATTGTTGAATTACAAGCGCAACTTGACGCTAAATCCGTCTCCTTAGAGGTCACGCCTGCAGCTCGGGCTTGGTTAGCAGAAAAAGGCTATGATAAAGCCATGGGTGCCAGACCTATGTCTCGATTAATTCAGGACAGAGTGAAAAAAGAACTGGCTAATGAATTGCTGTTTGGTGAATTGGTAAAAGGCGGTGATGTTGTCATTGATGTCAGTGACGATGATTTAAGTTTTAAATTATCGCCCCTCAATGAGAGTGAAAAAGCCTGATAATAGTCAAGCAACAAAAAAACCAACCGAAAGGTTGGTTTTTTTTGCGTCTGCTAATTTATAAATTAACGAGCGCGGTAGATGATGCGACCTTTAGTTAGGTCATATGGCGTAAGTTCTACGGTGACTTTGTCGCCTGTCAAAATGCGGATATAGTTTTTACGCATTTTACCTGAGATATGCGCAGTCACAACGTGACCGTTTTCCAGCTCAACGCGGAACATAGTATTTGGAAGGGTATCCAAAACCGTGCCTTCCATTTCAATACAATCTTCTTTCGCCATCTAGTAAAAAAACCTCTGAATTCGTTTTTGTCATCAAAAAATAAAAAGGTGCTTAATTGCACCAAAAAATCCGCGCAGATTTTGCCCAATTAGTTGCCCAGTGTAAAGCTTTATGGTGCTTTTTTTGCGAAATCGACCCATTTATCCTCGATAAAGCGTTGATGAGGGTAAAACTTGTCTTTGTAATTCATCTTATTGCACTCATCAACCTGATAGCCGAGATACACAAACGGTAACTTTAGCTGCTTGGCAATTAGAATCTGGCTTAAGATTGCAAACACGCCCAATGAGCGTTGCTCAAATTGGCAGTCAAAAAAAGTATATACAGCGGATAACCCATCGTTGACTATATCACACACAGCAACGGCGATCAGTTCTCGTTCATTGCGAATTTCAATAAATCCTTGCTCGATGCTTTGGCCATGGATGAAACTCTCAAATTGAGCCTCCGATGGTGGGTACATACTCCCATCTCGGTGTCGGGCAGTAATATAACGCTGGTACAAGGGATAATACTCGTCACTAACCTGTTGGGTCAGGGTAACAGTAAGATCTGCATTCTTTTTTAAAATTCGCCGCTGGCGGCGGTCTGCAGCAAACCCACTTGCACTGATACGTATCGACTGGCAGGCAGAACACGAAGGGCAATGGGGGCGGTAGATTTGATCTCCACTGCGGCGAAAACCAAGTTGAATTAAACGGTCATATGGAACGTCAAGTGGCTCCATTGCCACCAGCAAACGCTCTTGACGGTCAGGTAAGTAAGCACATTCGAAGTTTTGTGTAATACCGAACTTCATCGTAATGCTCTGGGTTGCCAAAAGTTAGCTGGAATGGCTTGTGATTGGTTTTTTTTCAACAATGGAATAAACTGCTCGCGAGGAATATTCCTTGCGCCCAGGCTTTCCAGGTGGGGCGTATGCATCTGACAGTCAATCAGTGCAAAAGGTAACGGCTCCATTAATTTTGCCAGGCAATAAAAAGCCAGTTTAGACGCATTGGTTTGAGTGTGGAACATGGATTCACCACAGAACACTTGCCCTATGCCAACACCATATAAGCCGCCAACCAAGGTGTTGTCATCCCAAACTTCGACACTATGTGCCTGGCCGTTTTGGTGCAGTCGCTTATAAGCCTCGATCATATCATCTGTGATCCAGGTGCCGGCGTCATCTCGGGTTATGCTCGCACATTGATTGATGACCTGGTCAAAGGATTGATTCAAGGTTACTAAGAGCTTGGTTTTGCGTATAAATTTAGCCAGAGAGCGAGACAGGTGAAACCCCTTAGGCGTCAAAACGGTGCGAGGGTCAGGCGACCACCACATTATCGGTTCACCCTGGCTAAACCAAGGGAATATCCCGTTTCGATAGGCTTGGATTAATCGCTCACAATTTAGATCGCCACCTAGCGCAAGCAAACCATTCGGTTGAGTGAGCGCTTGATTAACCGGTGGAAATCGATAGTCGGCTTTATTCAGCCAGGGAATATAAATAGACACAATAAAAAGGCCTCATTAGAGGCCTTAATTTACCTGTTAGTCTTCTAACGCATCAAGGAATTTTTCTGCGTCAAGTGCGGCCATACAACCGGTACCAGCAGAGGTGATCGCTTGGCGATAGACGTGGTCGCACACGTCGCCCGCCGCAAACACACCCGCGACACTGGTTTGGGTGGCCATGCCTTCCAAGCCTGAGTTAATTTTGATATAGCCGTCTTTCATAGCCAGTTGGCCGGCGAAGATGTCCGTATTCGGTTTATGACCAATGGCAACAAACACACCAGCTAAATCCAATTGTTCTGTCGCGTCTGACTGAGTGTCTTTGATACGAATTCCGGTCACGCCCATATCGTCACCTAAGACCTCATCAAGCGTACGGTCAAGGTGTAATACCACGTTTCCGTCTTTGGCTTTCGCCATTAGGCGATCAGCCAGAATTTTTTCGCTTCGGAAGCTATCACGACGATGGATGACGTGAACCTCAGAGGCGATATTCGACAGATAAAGCGCTTCTTCAACCGCTGTATTACCGCCACCTATCACAGCAACCTTTTGATTGCGGTAAAAGAAACCATCACAGGTCGCGCAGGCAGAGACACCTTTGCCCATGAAAGCCTCTTCACTGGGAAGTCCTAAATATTTGGCCGAGGCGCCTGTTGCGATGATCAATGCATCGCATGTGTAAGTACCGTTGTCTCCGGTCAGGGTAAACGGACGTTGGGACAAATCGGTTTTATTGATGTGATCAAACACAATTTCAGTATTAAATTTTTCGGCATGCTGCTGCATTCGGACCATCAGATCCGGTCCGGTTAACCCTTCTGGGTCCCCAGGCCAATTTTCAACTTCCGTTGTGGTAGTAAGCTGACCACCTTGCTGAATACCGGTGACTAAAACCGGGTTTAAATTGGCTCTGGCTGCGTAAACTGCAGCTGTGTAGCCGGCGGGCCCTGAACCTAGAATCAGTAGCCTGCAGTGTCTGTTTTCTGCCATCAAATGCTCCGTATGCGGGCGAGGCTGCCCATCATCTGTCTATCATTGGTATAAAAGATGGGCGTGATTATAAAACTTTCAAGGCGCTTTACAACAAACAGGCATCCTTGAGATTGATTGATACGTAATAGCTTATTAACAAGTAAACTGAAACAGCAGTTTGAATAGAAAAATTGGCACAGTGCGGTGTCAGACGTTACCATTAAGGTTCAGTGGAGGTCGCATCATGGCAAATCAACAGTTAAGTATTTTGGCGGAAGGGCAGCAGTACATGCAAACCTGGCCGTTAAAGCGAGAACTTTATGCGATGTTTCCTGAATGCCGGGTTATCGCGGCTACGCGCTTTGCAATCAAAATCACACCACCGCTTGCTGTGTCTCTGATGACATTGCAAATATGGACCCAGGGCTTCGAGTCCATGTTTCCCATGTTAGCTATGGTGGTGATGATCCTGTCATTACCGGTGCAAGGACTGATTTGGCTGGGCCTTAGGGCGAAGAAACGCTTACCGCCGTCCACTCGACAATGGTTTTACGATATAAAATCGAAAATGGCTGGCAGAGCGGTACTTCCGGAGCAACAAGGTACGCCAAAATACCGTGATCTGGCTATCGTGCTGGATAAAGCGTTTAATCAAATGGATAAGGCTTTTACCCAGCACTGGTTCTAGTTTTCACACTAACGTATCAGTCAACTTTCCTTGCTGGCTGTCAGCATCGTTTGAACGTTTATAGAAATTCAGCACCGTTTGTTCGGTGCGCTCGCCCATCTCCCGTTCCACCATTACTTTGATGCGATAATCTGGGCTATTTACGTCCAATGACAAAGATCGGCTATTGACCACTTGCTCCTTCGTCTGCAGGGATTGTTCAGGTTGAGTCCGCGTGCTGTCATGCTGCGATGGTTGCTCAACGATAGATTTGCGGGGCGCGGGCAACTGAGCGGCTAGCGCCAGCGCATCCGTATTATGTGATACTGAAATTGTCATACTCACACCCTCCTCAGGGTATGTATCGGCCAGATTGTTTAAAACTTAAACAAAAAAGGCGGCAAATTTGCCACCTTATTTCGGTTATTATGACGCTACTTGTATGTGGCCCAGATCGGAGCATGATCAGAGGGTTTTTCAATCGCCCGTAACTCATAATCAATTCCGGCATCGCAGAGTTTTTGATGAAGTGGGGCGGTGGCGAGTATAAGATCGATGCGTAACCCACGATTATCGTCGAACCCCCGCGAGCGGTAATCAAACCAGCTATATTGCTCATGGTCATCGGGGTGCAGACTTCTGAAACTATCGTACAGTCCCCAATCTAACAAGCGGTTAAGCCATTCACGCTCTTCAGGTAAAAAGCTGCACTTACCGGTTTTGAGCCAACGCTTGCGGTTGGGCTCTCCAATACCAATATCACAATCCTGATGGGAAATATTAACATCGCCCATCACAATCAATTGCTCGTCAGGATCTCGTTGCAGCATATAAGACTGCAGGTCTGCATAGAATTTTTGTTTAGCCGGAAATTTTATTGGATGTTCGCGGCTTTCCCCTTGGGGAAAATAACCGTTCAATACGCGAATTTTTTCACCCTCGGGTGAATTAAAGGTGGCCATGATCATGCGACGCTGGGCATCGTCATCATCGCCCTCAAAACCGTATTGAACATCTTGCGGGGCTTGCTTTGACAGCATAGCAACGCCATAGTGGCTTTTCTGACCATGATAGATGACATGGTAACCCATGTCTTTGACGGCTTGCTCTGGAAAAACTTCGTCATGAACCTTGGTTTCTTGCAAGCCAATCACATCGGGCTGATGTTTATCGATCAACGCCTGCAATTGATGCAGGCGTGCACGAATTCCGTTGATATTAAAAGAAATAAATTTCATTGTTCTACCTGATTTTTCGTTTGGCAGTATGGTATCAAATTGATAGCATTTTTACGCCTGTCTGTTTGTGCCGGTATAGTTTGTTACTCAGGGATTCTGCATGCTGCAATTTATTCAGTCCAACAAAATGGAAGTTCTGGCCTCAACGCTATGCGAGTTGCTCAAGGCGTCGCAGCAGGCGGTACTTCAGCCGCAGCCGATTCTGGTCCAAAGTCCGGGCATGTCTCAATGGCTAAAAATCGAGATCGCCAACCAACGCGGGATCGCAGCCAACCTGACGTTTCCGCTACCCTCATCGTTTATTTGGACGCTTTATCAGCAATTGTTACCTGATGTACCTCGCCAAACCGACCTCAGTAAAGACGCCATGCAGTGGAAATTGCTGCAAATTCTTGAGGGAGACGGACTGAAGCAACAGTTCCCGGCATTGGCAGAGTATCTTGAAGGGGCGGACGACTTTAAGTGTTTTGCTCTGGCGCAAAATATTGCCGATGTGTTCGATCACTATTTGATGTATCGGCCAGATTGGTTAGCACAGTGGGAAGCGGGTCAAACCGTTGCGGAGATCGAAGATCAACACAATCAGGCTTGGCAAATGCCGCTGTGGAACTGCTTAATAGCAAAGACCCGTGAATTAGGCCAGTCGACCCTGCATCGCGGCGCTTTGCATTACCAGCTAATAGATAAAATTCTCCATGCTGAAAATCTCGAAGGCTTACCCACACAGCTGATGATATTCGGGATTTCCGCATTATCCCCTCAGCAACTTGAAGTATTAGATGCACTGGCAAAACGCATTGACGTGTACTTTTTTTGGTTTAATCCCTGTCAGGAATATTGGACTGACATTGTTGACAGTAAAACCCATGCGAGACTGGTGTTAACGGACAAGGCCGACAATGCCGAGCTATTTGATGTAGGCAACCCCCTGCTGGCCAGTATGGGTAAGCAGGGACGGGATTTTTTATCTTTGGTTCAGCAGGTTGAACATCAATCAGTAGATTTGTTTATCGATGCTCGCCCTGACACTATGCTAAGCCACTTGCAGTCAGATGTATTACATCTTGCGCAACGAGGCATACCCGGCGGTTTGAACCCAGAGCAATTATTTGCGGATGATCAAGATTGCCCTAAGATCAATATCGCACCGACAGACAAAAGTATTCAAGTCCATGCATGCCACTCGCCGCTTAGAGAACTAGAGGTGCTGCAGGACCATTTACTTAGCCTTTTTGAAGCCGGGCAGGCACAGCCAGGAGACATCATTGTTATGATGCCTGATGTGGCGAAGTACGCGCCATACATCGACGCGGTATTTGGTGGTGCTGACGCTCACTTGCGAATCCCTTATGCTATTTCTGACCGCAATCCGGCAGAAGAGTCGCCATTGGTGCAAAGCTTCGCAGAGCTTACTGCATTACATCACTCTCGTTTTGCATTATCTGATGTCATGGATATTCTGGCGGTTCCGGCAATGTTAAGACGGTTCGGCTTAAGTCACCAGGAGCACCAGCGTATCCGTGATTGGTGCGAGGCGGCAGGTGTGCGTTGGTCGTTGGACGGGCAGGATAAACAGCGATTCGAGGTTCCTCCGGAGCACCAAAACTCTTGGCTATTCGGTCTGCGAAGATTGTTAGCAGGCTATATGCTTAACGACAAGGCGTTGTTACAAACCCAAGCCGGCAAGGTACTGCCGTACACTGACATAGAGGGCCAACAAGCACTGGCGCTGGGTAAATTTGTTACCTTTCTTGATTCTCTTTCGAGTTTGCTAATCGTGCAGGCGACACCGCGCAGTTTAACCCAACACATCGAAGTTGCGCAGGCGATGCTTGAACAATTTTACCTCGGCGATGAAGATGACGAACCCTACTTATTAAGCATCCACGAGGCGTTAGCGGAGTTGCATAATCGTCGCGCAGATATTCAAATGCCGGTAAGCCAAAGTGTCTTCAGTCAGGCGCTAAAGCAGGCGTTGCAACAAAAAGGAGTGGGGCAACGTTTTCTGGCCGGCGCGGTCAACTTTTGTACCCTGATGCCGATGCGAAGCATTCCGTTTGATGTGGTTTGTATGCTGGGGATGAACGATCAGGCTTATCCGCGTCAAACCCGGCCGATTGGTTTCGATCTTATACAAAGTGCGCCACCTAAGAAGGGCGACCGAAGCAGAAAGCTCGATGACAAGTATCTTTTTCTGGAAGCATTGCTCTCTGCGAGACAGCAACTTTATATCAGCTTTATGGGTAAAAGTATTCGCGACAACAGTACGATGAACCCGTCGAGTCTGGTCAGTGAATTAATGGAATATTGCCAACAGACATTTGTGTGTCCGACCGACAACGGCAAAGACATCACTGAGATAATTCTCCGTCATCATCAGTTACAACCTTTTGATGATGCTTACTTTAATGGTCGTCTGCCACGTTCATTCCAGCAGCGCTTTTTAGTGCTGTTACAGACACAAGTTGATTCGCACTGGCAGTTTATTGATAACCACAACCTGAACGTAACGGAACATCACTCACTGTTAATCAAGGATTTGATTCAGTTTTGGCAACTACCTGCCCGAGTTTTTCTAAAACACCGTTGGTTATTAAGTTTCGCTAAGTTTGAAGATGATACGCCTGATAACGAGCCGTTTTCGGTCAGTGGTTTGCAAGACTATACGCTCAGACACGCAATAATCAGTGACCTGCTGGAAGAGCAAAAAGACCATGATGTGCTCCTAGAGCGCTACCGTCAAAGTGGGCTGTTACCCCCGGGATCATTGGCCAGGGTGAACTTTACGCAGCGCTTTAATGAGATGGCGTTGTTTGCACAAGAGGTTACGCGTTACACGGGTGCGCCACGCCAATTACTTAATCAAAGCCTTAATCTGGACGGATTGCAATTACATGGCGCGGTGAATAATTTACACCAAGACACGCTAGTTCATTGGCATACGGGGCAACGTAAACCCCGTCATCTGTTGGCACTTTGGATTGAATGGTTATTTGTTTGCGCTTGCGAACGACAAGCAAACTGTGCAGTTATGCTTAATGCCAAGGGAAAAGATCGGATAACACGTTTTGCTCCTGTCGAACCAAGCCTAGCGCTGCAACAGTTAAGCCAGTTATCTCAGGCCTATTGCCGCGGAACCAATCAGCCTCTGCCATTTTATCCTGAGGCGTCTTTGTTGGCAGCCCAAGGCAGGAACCCCGAACAAGTCTATGCCGCTTTTATGTCGGAAGGTTATGACGGCGTCAGTGCCGGAGAGGGGTTATTGCCTGAGGTACAAAGGATTAAAGCGGATTTTTTTCAACAATGGGACGAGATGCAGCAGTTAGCCCAGCAAGTGTATGGTGAATTACTTGCACACAAGGAAGACCAATGAATTCGTTAGACAGCTACCGGTTGCCATTGAATAGCAACGCGTTAATTGAAGCAAGTGCTGGTACGGGCAAAACCTACACCATCGCGAACCTTTATATACGAATTTTGTTAGGCCGGGGTTGTGACGCGCACAGGGTCGATAACATCTTGTTGGTGACCTTCACTAACGCTGCCACAGCGGAATTAAAACACCGTATCCGTGCGCGTATCTATGAGGCCTATCAGGTTTTTGTTGGTTCGCCAACTGACGATGGGTTTTTATCACAGCTATTGGAAGATAGCTTGGACGTTAATCAGGATAAGCAACGCCTTTATTTGGCGTTACGCAGCATTGATGACGCAGCCATCTTCACCATACATGGTTTTTGTCAGCGCACGTTGCAGCAGCATGCATTCGCTAGCAACAGTACTTTTGGTTTGGAATTGATTCTTGATGATCGTCCAGTATTTGAACGCGCTGTAGCAGACTTTTGGCGCTCAGAAGTACTGACCCAGCGGGAGGATGTGGCTGAACAAATCGTCGATGTCTGGAAAGAGCCGAAACGCTTTGGCGAAAAGGTGCGTACCGCGATTAAACGGCAAGCGAAGGTGATTTCCAGCGGAATGCCGACCAATCCAGAGGAAAAGCTGGATGCTTATTATGCAGCCATGGATCGCGCCGCGGATCATTGGTTTTCAGCTAACATGGCAGCCCAATTGCTCGAGGCCGAGCTTCACAAGTCCAAGCCTCCGGGTAAACCTGCAGCAGTTGAAGGCTTCAGTTGCCGGCTTGAGAGCAAGCAATACTTTAGCGATGACATCAGTAAAATGCTGCCGTATTTAAGTCATGAGGGGATTTTAGACGCATCAAAAGCGACGTCTTGCTTACCCAAGGAAACAGATTTCAGTTTGTTCGAAGCTGCCAGCAAGGCCAGACAAGACTGGTTTCGCAGCATCACAAATGACTTTTTTCAGTTCGCTGTAAGCGTTATAGCAAAACGGGTGATAAACGAGAAAATACAGCAGCAATTACTCTCCACTGATGACTTGTTAACCTTGCTCGATGACGCAGTCTCGGAAAACCCGCTGCTAGCTCAAACGTTACGACAGCAATATCCGATTGCCATGATTGACGAGTTTCAGGACACAGATCCTACCCAATATACCTTGTTTTCAACCATCTATCACAAAGCCGGTGGCCTGCTTATGATAGGTGATCCTAAACAGGCGATTTACGCTTTCAGGGGGGCGGATATTTTTACCTATCTGAAAGCGAAAGAGGATGTGGCGGCCAAAGACCAATACACTTTGGCAACAAACTATCGCTCAAGCCAGCGCCTTATTGATGCCATCGAGGATTTATTCAGTGCTCATCCTAAAAGCTTCCTGCAGGATGATATTAGGTTTGTACCCGTTAACGCAGGGAAAGAACTAACCCTGGCGTCAGGCGTGAGTGATGCGGCGATTGACGTGCTTGCGTGCACTTCAACTGAGCGTCTGACGGAAAAGAAAATAAAGGATGAGGTGGCGGATACCACCGCTGCACGAATTTCACAATGGCTGGATGCGGGCAATCGTGGCACAGCGCTGCTCGATGGAAGGCCTGTCACAGCGGGAGATTGTTGTGTTTTGGTCAATGACAGGAATGAAGCTGACAGTATTAAGCAAGCCTTATTCAAATTGGGGATTAATAGCGTATTTGTAGGGCGATTCAGCGTTTTCTCCAGCCAAGTGGCAAAAGATTGTTATGCTCTTATGCGTGCAATTTTTGAACCCGGCAATGAGTACGCATTGCGAAACGCAATCGGCAGTGAGTTGCTCGCGTATACAGCATCAGAATTAGATAATTTGATCCGTGATGAGGCCAATTGGCAGCGTACCAGTGATATTTTTTGGTACGCCAGAAGTATCTGGGATAAGCAAGGGATCATGCCGGCCTTGGCACATATCGAACAGGCGCTGGGTATTCAGGCGCAGATCATTAAACGCCATCAGGACCCTTACAGAAGTCTGACTAATTTCCGTCATATCGGCGAATTATTGCAACAAAAATCCCAGCAACTCCATGGCCAGTATCAGTTATTGCGCTATTTACATCAATCGATCGCCAAGCCCGATGTAGATAATGAAGCAGAGCAGTTACGCCTCGAAAGTGACACCAGTTTGGTACAGATAGTCACCATCCACCGCAGTAAGGGATTGCAATACCCCTTAGTGTTTTTACCCTATGCATATAAAGCTAAAGCAAAAATAGATGAGGTATTGTTTCACCAAAATGGCGAACTCATCATGGATGTAAGCGATGACGTTGACCCGAGACATAAAGAGTGTGCAGTCAATGAAGTACTGGCAGAGCAGTTACGTCTGCTTTACGTAGCCTTAACTCGGGCTGAGTATCACGTGTGCATCTCGATGGCAGCCTGCGGCAGCAAAAACATTCTGACAACCGCGAAATCGGCTATCGGATATCTTCTGGGCCTGAGCGAGCGAGATAAAGATAATGCCCTTTGGCAGGCTTTAGCGGATTGGCAACAGCGCAGTAAGGGGAAGGCCAAGTTGATTGATTCGCCGATTAAGGCTATTCGATTAGCAACACAGCAAGCCTCTAAAACTGATCTTCAAGCGGCGGTGTTAACGCGTCCGGTAAGATTGCCGTGGCGCATGACCAGTTACTCTGCGCTTGCGAAGCACGGTAGTCACCAGGACGTAGCGTATCTTCAACCGGGTCGAGACGAAGGGCGTGAGCCTGCTGACATGGTTAACGACTCCACCTCGGCGTTAATGCGTTTTACATTTCAAAAAGGTGCTGCCGCAGGCTCGTTCCTTCATGATGTTCTGGAGCACGGCGATCTTAATCAACCAGAGTTATTCGAGGCTGTGATAGACGAATATGCGACGCGTCATGGCATTGCATTGGAAGATCGTGACCAGTTAAGACAATGGTTATCAGAGGTCAGTGGCGCTCCTTTACTGGGGGAAAAAAGTTACTGTCTAGCCGACATACCCAGCCACCAGCAAGTAGCGGAAATGGAGTTTTACTTACCCCTTAGTGAAGTTAACGCCAGTGCATTCAATCAAGTGTTACGTCAGGATCCGCACTTCGCACAATGTGCTTATCAGTTTGAGAAGCTAACCGGTATGCTCAAGGGCTATATCGACTTAACCTACCAAATGGACGGGCGCTATTTCGTGGCTGACTATAAATCGAATCACTTAGGTTATCGCTTCGACGATTATCAGCAGCAGCACTGTATCGAAGCAATGCACGAACATGATTACTTCCTTCAGGCGGTGATTTACAGTGTGGCATTGCACCGGCATTTGCGTCTTTCAATCGCGGATTATGATTATGATCGTCACCATGGCGGCGCGTTATATTTGTTTTTGCGTGGAATGCATCAGGATCATCCCGCAGCGGGCATTGTGCATTACCGTCCGGCATTACGCTTGATAGAAACATTGGACAGCTTGTTTGCAGGAGAAAAGCAGGGTGTTTAAACAAAACGATGTCATTAAACAACTGGTCGACGCACAAATGTTCAGTGAATTAGACGCTGCCCTGGCGCGGTTTTTTCTGGATGCCGGTGAGCACTTGTCAGTGGCTGTTTTTGCCGGTTACGTATCGAATCAGTTAAGCGCTCAACAAAGTTGTGTAGAGATCCCCTTAGAGGGGCAGCCCCTGCACCCTGTATATGACTTTAGCGGGTCGTTGGCTGAACAATTGTCTGCAAGTTCGCTGGTGTCTGACACGTTGGGTAATGCGCCTCTGGTTATCGAGGATAATCGTGTGTATTTGCAACGTATTTGGCAGTATGAGTCGCGTTTGGCTGAACAAATTTGCGCGCTTGCCGGCAAACAAGATGAATCCGACAGTGTTTCGCTGGCTGCTCATTTAAACCAGCTGTTTGCGGCTCAACAGGACGGTCATGAAACAGATTGGCAACGTGTGGCGGTGGCCATGGCGGCATGTCAGCGTCTGGCGGTTATAACGGGCGGTCCGGGTACCGGCAAAACTACGACGGTGACCAAGCTGTTGGCGCTGCTTCAGGCTCAGCAACAATCCACAGGTAAAAGGTTAAACATTGTTCTTGCTGCACCGACGGGTAAAGCTGCTGCGCGGCTAAGCGAATCAATTAATGGTGCGATTGATCGTTTGCCTTCTCAATACCGGGACTTGTTACATAGTGACGCCACTACGTTGCACAGGTTAATGGGTAGTATTCCGGGTAGCAGCCATTTCAGGCACGATAACAACAACCCATTAAACCTCGACGTGCTCCTTATTGATGAAGCGTCGATGGTCGACTTACCCTTAATGAGTAAAATTTTTGATGCCTTGCCGGATCATGCAAAAGTCGTATTGTTAGGGGACAAAAATCAATTAGCATCAGTAGAAGTGGGCTCAGTTTTAAACGATCTGTGTGAATTTAATCAGAACCAGACAGCCTTTGACAGCCGCTTCGCATGCCAGTTAAAGGCTGTTATTCAGGACGCCTTGCCTGAGGTAAAACATCAGGTAAGCCGACTGCAAAACAATATAGTTGTTTTACAAAAAAGTCACCGGTTTGACGCCCAAGGGGGAATTGGACAACTTGCCACCGCGGTGTTGAATAACCAACCGCAGACAATAAGCGCGATTTTTGCACAACATCAGGCTCAACTTATTTGGCACAAGGTACTCGGGCACAAACAACTGCTCGATCGACTTACGCCTCAGCTAGATGCCTATTTTGATGCTTTGAATCGTGACGATATTGATGCCGCGTTTGAGGCATTATTAGCGCAACAAGTACTTTGTGCGACACGCAAAGGACAGTTAGGTGTAGAGAATATTAATCGCTTAGTCGAAGAAATGTTGTTGCAGCGAGGGTGGGTGAACAGTGTTGACGGCCTTTATCAGGGGCGCGCATTGATGGTCACTGAGAATGATCATCAGCAAGGTATTTTTAACGGTGACATTGGGATCGTGTGGCCTAATCAACAGGGCTTGCTCAAGGTGTGGTTCATTGCCGAACATGGTCAATTGCGGCAAATTCTGCCCAGTAGGGTGCCAGGCGCAGAGAGCCTTTATGCGATGACGGTACATAAAAGTCAGGGATCCGAGTTCAAGCGGGTTATCTTATGCCTGCCGTCTGATGACGAACCGGGTCTGCAGCGTGGGTTAAACCGGGAGCTGATTTACACGGCCATTACCCGGGCAAAATCCCAGTTCGAGTTGTGCTCTTCAGCAATGGTTTTACATAAATCCATTGGTAAACACTGCAAACGAGCCTCTGGGTTGGCTCAACGTTTAGGGGTTGCCAATGCGTAATGATGCTATTTGGCAGTCGCAACAGTGTTGGGGGAGAGAATTAACTGCAGCGGATGCGAAAGATTTAGTAATTTTATTTAATGATCCTTTGTGTCTAGAGTACATTGGCGATAAAGGGATCAGGACTGAACAGCAGGCAACAACCTATATAAGCCAACAGCAGCATAGTCATAATCAACAAGGATATGCAATGTGGGCAATTTCGGCCGGGCAAAATAGCTTTGCAGGGGTAGCTGGCTTAGTCAAACGCCCCTTTCTTGCGTTTCCGGATATCGGCTATGCATTGATGCCCAATTATCGTGGTCAAGGCTTGGCGGTGCGTGCAGCCACCGCCATAACCCAATTAGCGAGTGCGCAGCTGGGGATACCCAAATTGCTCGGGCTCTGCCAATATAATCATCGGGCATCGATCGCCGTACTAAGAGCATGTGGCATGAGGTTGCAGGCAGAACTCGATGTACCAAGCTTTGGCATTAAAGATTGTGTTATTTATGCTAGCCATGGCAAGATCTGTGCAGAATCCTGAAACCTAACGATTGTTCTCTATGAGCTCATTGCGACAGCACTTTCCCTTCTTTAAACATCATCCTGAACTCATTTATCTGGATAGTGCCGCAACCGCGCAAGTGCCTGAGGAGGTAATCGATGCGATTGCAGCGTATTACTCACAATCTAAGGTGAATATACACCGTGGTGCGTATCAGTTAGCCGATCAAACCACCTCTGACTTTGAACAAGTTAGGGAAAAAGTGGCGGCGTTTATCGGTGCTAATAGATCAGAGCAGATTGTGTTGACCTCGGGAACGACAGAAAGCCTGAATATCGTTGCGAACGGACTAGATGATAAATTGCTTGAGGGTGATGAAATTATCCTGGCAGAAGCGTCCCACCATGCATCTATTGTGCCCTGGATGACACTGGCACAAAGGCGCCACCTAACAATACGCTGGGTGCCCTTGTTGAACAATGGTTGTTCTGATTGGTCCCAATTGGCTCACCTGGTGTCACCGCGTACTCGCCTAATAATCATACCCCATGGCTCGAATGTTACCGGTGAGTTAGTTGATGTAAAAACACTGCTAGCTGAGCTTCCAAGTCGTGTTATTTCGGTGGTCGACGGTGCGCAGGCCATATGTCACAGTGCGGTCAATGTGACAGATCTTAACTGCGACTTTTACGCCTTCAGCGGGCACAAACTGTATGGTCCGACGGGTGTTGGGGTACTGTATGCTAAATCCCATTGGTTTGAACAATTATCGCCGCTAATCCGCGGAGGAGAAATGATCCAGTCTGTCACCAAAGACGCTGTTTCCTACCGACGCGGCTATGCAAAGTTTGAGGCAGGCACTGCCAACATAAGTGGCGTGTTGGGACTAGGGGCGGCAATTGATTGGTGTAATCGACACTTGACTCCCGAGGTGTTTAAATATGAAGCATTACTGGCTAAATCGTGCCTGCAGCAGTTATCTGCATTGAGTGGGATTGAGGTGGTCAGTTTTCACCCTGACGGAATCCCGCTGTTGTTATTCCGACATCGGCAGATTAGCACTCAAGATCTCGCTATTGCATTAGACCGATACAAGATTTGTTGTCGGGCCGGTATGCATTGTGCGATGCCAGCCCATCAGGCACTCAATAGTGCGGGGGCCATAAGAGTATCTTTTGCTGCCTATAATACCGACCAAGATGTCAGTCAGTTTATTGCATGCCTGATAAAGGCGATTGACATACTTAGTGAAGGGCCCCCGAGCACCTTTCAAGATAACGAACATCTTAATCAGGTTAAGGCATTGGTAAACCTGCGAGACTGGGATGAAAAATATCGCCAGATTTTGCGCATGGCTAAAGCATTACCTGATGGTGCTGGTCAATTACGTCATCCGCAACATAAAGTTGAAGGTTGCGAAACCAACGTCTGGCTGGTTTGTTATCATGGCAATCACCAATGGCACTTTGAGGCGGATGCCGACAGCAAAGTGATACGTGGATTGCTGTATATCCTCTTAGCGCCTTTGCAGTACCAAAGCTCAGGTGTCATATCTGCGTTTGATGGAAAGGCCTGGCTCGACGAGTTGGGAATTGGACGGTTCTTATCGGCCAGTCGTCACAATGGACTGGCCGCAGTATTACGTGTCATTCAATCAAAGGTCATTGAGTTGGCGTAACCGCCGCTGGGTAAGCTTTTCCAACACCTTGGATACGGCAACAAAGCCAAAGGTGGCGGTGACCACGACCGCTGCGCCAAAGCCGGTCTGACAGTCGAGTTTAAGGCTACCGGAATTGTCAGGTTTGGTCTGGCACGCCTCGCCATTACCATCGGGATAACGTAATTGCTCAGTGGAAAAGACACAATCAACGGCGAACTTTCGTTTCGGGTTTTTGCTGAAGCCGTAATCGCTTCTTAATGTGCTACGGACTTTTGAGGCGAGAGGATCCTGTATGGTTTTAGCCAGGTCACCGACATTGATTTTGGTCGGATCTGTCTGACCTCCGGCACCACCAATGGTAATGACAGGAATTTTTGCGCGTTTACAATGCGCAATAATCGCGGCTTTTGCTTTAACGCTATCGGTCGCTTCAATAACGTAATCAAACCCGCGCTCTGCACTTAAATGCTCAGTGACATTTTGTGGGGTAACAAAATCATCAACGCAATTGACCTGACACTCAGGATTAATGCTCACTATTCGCTGTTGCATCGCCTCGGTTTTATCTTGCCCAATGCTGTTGGTCAGGGCATGAATTTGACGATTGGTGTTACTCACGCAGATATCATCAAGATCGATTAGAGTAATCTGGCCTATCGCAGTCCTTGCCAGGGCTTCGGCAACCCAACTTCCCACTCCTCCAATTCCAATCACTGCAATATGGGCGTCACAAAACCATTGCGTAGCCTGACGCCCATAAAGACGTTGAGTGCCACCAAATCGACGGTCGAAATCCTGCATAGAAACATAAATAATTAAAAATAAAGGCCGATTGTAACACGTAGCAGGGTTCCCTCAGTAGTGACAAAACATGTTATGCTGGTGAATATATGAACGATTAATGGATTGGATCGTACAACTGGCGCAAAAACTAACGGAGATAGTATGCAACAACGCCATATTCAACAGCAGATAACGGGAATCAATACCAGTGATGGTGCAGGTGTAAAGTTAAATCGTCTGATAGCGCAACCTTCGCTGCGCTACCTCGATCCTTTTCTTTTGTTTGATGAGTTTAACAGTGATGAGGCCAGCGACTATATCGCCGGCTTTCCGGAGCATCCACATCGTGGCTTCCAAACGGTAACCTATATGCTGCAAGGAAAAATGGAGCATAAAGATTCGTTGGGTAATCGTGGTGTCGTGCAGTCAGGCGGGATTCAGTGGATGAATGCCGGTCGTGGGATTGTGCATTCTGAAATGCCATTACAAACTCAAGGCAAAATGCGGGGGTTCCAGCTTTGGGTTAATTTACCGTCTGCACAGAAAATGTCGGCACCGGATTATCAGGATATCAGCCCTGATGCGGTACCCGTTGTGAGACATCATGGTGTGTCGGTCAAGGTCTTGGCTGGCGAGTTTTTAGATGTAGTGGGACCGGTACATGGCGGTGCAACTGAGCCCTTGTTTCTCGACGTTAGTACTGAACAGCCAGCACCGCTGTGCTTACCTATTGCTTCGTCTAAAAATGCGTTTGTTTATTGTATTGACGGCAAGATCGAAATTCAGGGCCGGTTGATTCAGACGGGCGAACTTGCAGTACTCAGTGATGGCAACGCGCTGACTCTCAAGTTAAAAACAAATTCACGGTGCCTGCTGGTGGCGGGGAGACCCTGCGGGGAACCGATAGTGCAGTATGGACCTATTGTTATGAACACCCAAGAAGAAATTGAACAAGCGTTGAGTGAACTGAAAACTGGCCGCTTTATTCAGAGCTAGGGTAAATAAGGCTTTAATTGGGGATAAAGCTGACGCCACTGTTTGTTTTGTTGTTCAGTTTTCGGTAACCGCTGTAATTGGCGGTTTAGTTCATAGCAGTCTTTGTTTAAATCCGGGTCTGGTTGACGTAAATGGCTTTGCATTTTTATCGCAAGGGTTACCATGGCGAGCTGAATGTTGACACTGCTGGGTGATAAAGTTAAAGCCTGCTTGAAATGTTGATAAGCAGAACGATACTGGCCTTGTTGCTGGGCGCTTTTGGCATCGTGTAAAAGCGCCTCCAGCTCAGACAATACCTCAGCGCTCGCTTCCTGAATTTGCTCAATTCTTTGTTTTGCCAGTGGTTCAAGTTGGCTCATTTCAACATTATTCATCAAACTGGCAAGCTGGTCATAGGCACCGAGTTGATCCATTAATATCGCGCTGTCGGCGATTAAATGAGGCGATAAGGAAGCGGTATCTGATGGGCTGGCAGCGGAAAGTGCTTCTCTGGCCGCATTTAATTGCCCCTGCAACGCCTCTATTCGTCCCTTGATGAGTAAGGTAAAGGTATCGTAATTGAAACTACTATCCGACTTAACCAAGTCAGATTGCTTTTCTTTTTGAAGTTGCCCCAATGCCTGTTGGTGTAATTGGTCGGCCTGACTTTTATCTTCACAATGCTCTGCTTGATCGACAATGGCCCGAATATAGTTACATAAATGTCCGACGCTTCGATGGATGGAATGTCGTGTCTGCTCCAGCATCTGCAAACAACATTGTTTGGCAAACTCAAAGTCGCCTGCGGCCTGAGAAATTTCACATCCCAGATACTGACGATCAATGGAATGTGGTGCTAAATCAATCGCTTGTTTTACTTCAATGCACGCTTGGGACAGCTGGTCTGCACGCAGTAAACACTGAGCAAGAACTTCATGTGCGTCAGGCGCGACCATACGGTTATCCAGAATAGAGCGGGCTGTTTCCGTGGCATCAGTAAACTGCTGCAAGTAGAGTTGCGTGCGAGCCATGGCAATAACTGCCCAGGGTAATTGTTGATCGTTGAGTAAAGGCGTCAAAAATTGCAGGGCTTTTTTGTAGTCACCTAGTCGCCAGAGTAATTCAATCAGAATAATTGAACAAAACTGCCGATAACGACTGGTTTTATCCATTTCCTTTTTGCACGAGATAATAGCTTGCTTGATGTCATTATCCGCAAGAGCGGCATAAATGGGCTTCAATTGACGTCGCCGGCCCATCGCTTTAGCCATTCTGATTGACAGGGTGGGTGGACTGAACGGCTTTAAGATGTAGTCATCTGGTTGTATCTCTGCTTTACCCATTAGAGGAGGGCGCTGTAGCTCTTCGCTGACTAATAGAAACAGGGTAGACACGTCGATGAGGTTATTAACCCGTAACAGCTCCAGCAATTGCAGTCCGGTAGGACCGTTTCCTAATTTCAGATCACTGATTATGATATCAAAGGCACTGGCCTGGCATAGCTTTGCAGCCTGCGCCGCATCTTTGGCGATTGCGATATTCGAGCCCCCTAATGTTTCCATTGAACGCTTGAGTAGTTGCAGACTGGTGGAGTTTGCATCGATCAGGAGAATCGGTTTGTCGTGCAATGAAAAAGTCGGTGAAGTCAAAAGATACTCCTGATGGGCAATATAGGACAAATATTTGTAGAAAATCGTCATAAACGCAAGCCAACTTTCGTTAAGATTTTCAACCTATTGCCGATAAAAACATACCTTAATGCCGAGTTTTATTGATGCAGACAATTGACATACTGAATCTCAATGCCGAACTGAATGGGGAGGTCAATAAAAGCCTAACTCAACACGGTGAAGCTGCGCGGTTTGCGTTGATTCTTGCTGCCATGGAGCAAGACTTTAGTCAAAGAGTCAGTATTACCAGTGGTAAAGACATTCCGGCTTCTGTGCCACCTGCATCACTCTATCGTCGACCTGCGCTATATGCTGCGAGCAAAGATATTGATTCACAGCAACACGCAGACGCGCTTCAAAAAGGTGGGGTTACTGCTTTGCGGTTGATTGATTGTCTTCACCCTCAGGCACTGGCCTTCCAGGCTGCAAAAATTCCAATTCCATCGGATGTGATTCATAACTGTGACAGCCATACCCAACAGCGTCTTAGTGAGCGTTATCGTTCGAATGAACAAGATAGCAATAAACAACCTGAGATCCACGAGGATCCTACGCTGCTAGCATCCATTCTTGATGAAATCCACAGCTCAGCGGCGTGAACCGTGACATCGTTTAAATTTTTTGCCAGATTGACAAGGGCAGGGAAGATTACCCGGATTCTTGATTTTACCACTGCCGCGGCTAATCTCTCCATCCTGATACACCCATCGATTAGATTCTAAAATAAAACTTGAACGTTCACGTAGTTCAAATAACCCACCCTGTTCAAGATAAAAGGCGGAAAATTCAACCTGCTGGGTACTCTCATTGATTGACTCATGCTCATGAACCAGTAAGCCAATCCATTCAGTACCGGTCATACTCTGTTGTAACTGCGTGCGAGACGGGCAGTGTTGGCTAGCCCAACTGTACTCTAAGTAATCGATGTCGTTACGTTTAAATGCGGTATAACGTGAGCGCATCAATTCTTTGGCATCTGACGGTGCAATACCTTGATTGATTAATCTGTCACAACATTCAGCTGCACTACTACCACTTAAACACTCACATTTTTGCATTAATGCTACCAGGGTCCGTATACCAAGTTCTCTTGTTTGCTTTGGCGTAAGTTAATCAGTGTCACTTTGTAAAGGACGCAAAGCATTTTCAGTACGCGATAATCGCTTTGAGCTATATCCAAATCCTGAACAAGAATACAGCCAGCCTGGCCGCACTTGATGAGTTTTTTCAACCACTGCAAAAGCACATCACCCGAAGGCTTTTTCATCGCGATACAATGCTCTAAAGGATACTGGATAGAGAGGTTATCAGCCAGTACATACATCCATTTACGTTGCTGCTGGTATTGGCACAACAAGGGCGCCAGATTAGCCTGCCGATCCATATCGATTGTCATAACCTGATGTTGTGCGAAACCTTGTTCAATTCTTTCTACGGTAGCCATTGCATTCACCTGTGTATTTATACAGTATGGATATACAGTAGTACTGTATAAATACACAGTCAAGCTTTTTTGTAGAATTTTTCGCCTATTATTTTAACGGCGTTGATGCCACGCCCAAGGCAGTAAGTGATAGCGTTTAACAAAATAAGAACTAACGCCAAACCACACGTTAGGTAGCGAGTTATTGCCGTACTGGTAACTTCTTCATATTATCAAGGCAGTGGTCTTTGCAGTCGCTCCGGTGCTGCGACTCTCGCCTGACATACTCGCTTGGTTCAGGAAAGGCTAGGGGTGATATCCCATTTCACGGCTGCGAACATATGCAAAAGTTCGAATAAAATACATTATCAGGGAAGGTTGATTAAAAAGCGGTTATCGCTCCCTGT
Organism: Alteromonadaceae bacterium; assembly: GCA_964228145.1. Lineage (GTDB taxonomy): Bacteria > Pseudomonadota > Gammaproteobacteria > Enterobacterales > Alteromonadaceae > Pseudobowmanella. The sequence goes on from CAXQZJ010000079.1 coordinate 72,556, forward strand.
GAACCATAGTCAACTATAGTTGGAGTCGAAGATGGCAGGTAGCGTTATAAATTGGTTGGCATTTGCAATTCAGATTATCGGCTTGTTACTTGTCGCAGTAGAGCTTTACATGCCTGCACTGGCCGAACGGGTAAAAGTGTTTTTTGAGCAAATTCAGTTTCGCTTTGCGCACAGACCGGCAACACAGCAAGAATGGAATTGGTTAGCCACGGGCTCTTATATTGTTATCTGGGTTGTTACTGTGTCCATCGTTTCCATTTGGGAACCATCGATGAGCATCGTCGCAAATATAGCGTTTACCTTGTTCACGATTTTCCTCGGATGCATCATATTTATTAGCAAAATATTCGTAAGATTAGGCGTGGTGCTTGGCAGAGGAAACGTCATTGGCGGTGTAGGCTTGGTGTTGGCTCTTATCGGATTCACCATAGAAGTGTCAAAAATGGTGGTTGCGTAACGCTGTACAATTTAACAGGCTCAGTGTTCGATTGAGTTGTGTTTTCCTTGCTAGATTAGCCCTGCTTATCGACAACTAATTTAATTGCCAACAAGGTCAAGCCGACGCAGTATATCGTGAATTTTAAGGGACGATGCCAGCATAAAGCCAATGAATTGCTCATCGGCTTTGTGTTATTGCGCGGTGTCTTATTCCGGGAGGAACAAAGCATGATACATGCGCATGGCATAGGCATCTGTCATTCCCGATAAGTAATCACATAACACCCGGTGTTTCGACTCCAAAGAGCCTGCTTGTTGCCAGCGCATTGCAGTATTATTGGGTAGCAAGCGCGTCGGATCGGATTTGAACGCTTCAAAAAGTTGCATGATAACTTGTTGACCACGGTATTCATGTCGCTGAATTTGCGGCGTCTTAATCACGTGCCGATAAACAAATCGTTTGAACAAATCCAGTGCATTCTTAGCCGCAGGCTTCATGACTGCATTGTAGGCAAGTAAGGGATCTTCGAAACCAAATACGCTTTGTAGTTCAATCGCCGTAACCAGGTAATTGACTAAACTGCCGATAGCATCTTTACGTTCGTAATGGTGTTGACTGAATAATCGATTACTTAAAGATTTATAATCCTGAGCAAACCATGCATGTTCTATTTTTTGAAGTGGTTCGGCCATTTCATCATCAAATAATTGCTGATGAATAATCCCCATGGTTATCGCGTCTTCCAGATCATGTACGCCGTACGCAATATCATCTGCCAGTTCCATGACTGAACAATCAACCGATTTATATTGGGATTTAGTCATGCCATTGCGAACTTGCAGACTGGAAAGTAACGTCCGGTCTGATTCGCTAAATGGCGCAGTCACCCAATCGTACATGTCTTTGTCTGTATTGAATAAGCCTTTAGGCGGGTGCCAGAGGTCAGCTTTGAGCTGTTTAAAGTCATCCACGTTGTCAAAGTGGTGTTTGGGTTGAATATCGCTGATAAATACAGGGTATTTGATTAAACCTAGCAAGGTCCGACGACATAAGTTCATGCCATTTTCGGCTGTGTATGGTTCTAACTGGGTCACAATTCTGAACGTCTGCCCGTTACCTTCAAAGCCTCCGTTATGTCGCATCATATAGTGCAGCGCTACTTCTCCTCCGTGACCGAAGGGAGGATGACCAATATCGTGGGCTAAACATAAAGTTTCGATTAACGGGGTGTCCAGGCCGATAAATTGAGCTAATTCGGCTTGTTTCAATTGCAGCTGACCTACGATGCCCTGACCAATTTGGCTTGCCTCCAGAGAATGTGTCAGGCGGGTACGGTGAAAATCGCTGGTGCCGACACTCATGACCTGGGTTTTGGCTTGCAAACGACGAAAAGCCGCTGAATGAAGTACTCTGGCCTTATCCCGCTGAAATGGGTTTCGATGGTCCTTTTCTCGTTGCTGGCTCTGGCTACAAAGGCGCGCTGTCCATTTTGCGTCGGTCATTGATTTTCTTCCATGGTGATTTCATCCAGGCTCAGTTTGAAACTGGGCATGTACATCTGCATAAAATAATTCACTTCATCCGACTGGTACTCAGCAATAATCGAATCGAGCCGTTTTCGCGCTAACAGGAATTCCTGGTTGCCGGCATTAAGCTCTTCTAAGGTCTTCAAATAAGCACAGATAACATCCGCTGCTTTAACCAAAAAACGTTCTTCGTCACTGTGCTGCTGACTGTCAATGAGGGCTTTGTAGTCTTCGCGAAAGGCCTCCGGTGCCATATTGATCAGCTTTTGCTCTGCCATCTTTTCGATTTTTTTGTATTCATCCTGAATTGCGCTGTTGAAGTATTTTACCGGTGTTGGCAGATCGCCGGTCAGCACTTCTGAAACATCGTGAAACATAGCCAACGTTGCCACGCGCTCTGGGTTAACAGTACCAGCAAAACAGCGATTTTTAATTAAAGCCAGTGCGTGAGCAACCATGGCGACTTGTAGACTGTGCTCCTGTACGTTTTCTGTACTGACGTTGCGCATTAGTGGCCAGCGGTTAATTAATTTCATACGAGCAAGGTGTGCGAAAAAATGGCTGTGTTGCTGATCTTCATGCATAACGGTAAACGTGGAATCCTTTGTAAATGTGACCAATCCAAGGATAGGGTCGGTTTGCAGAACAAAAAGTGGCCACAAGATAGCACCGAAATACCGTGTATGGCTAGCGCATCGCTGACATCGAATGTTACACACTGACACAGTCAAATGTGAGGATTTGTCGCATAGTAATAAAACGCAACATTGGGAGTTTATCATGCCAGTTCCGTTAATTTGGCTCGGTGCCGGTCTAACCGGTGTGATGATGGCGCGCTCTGCTGTGCGCAGCCAAAGTAATGATTTAACAAGGGTTGCGGTATATCCCGGAGAAGCACAGCAACAGGTAAAGCCTGTAAATGGCGCCGTAGTGTGTTGCGGAATATTCGGCGCTTTTGAACACAGTGGCATCTGGCTTGATGATCATATCGTTGAATTGAAGGGGAACGGTTTAGTACGCGCGGTTTCCCCTCAGCGCTTTATATCATCCCGTAGTGGTCGACAGATTTTTGTTTGTTGCGATAAACAAGGTATTCCTTTGAGCCTCGATGGTATTGCCGAGCGAACCCAACAACAGATTTTTACTTATCAGGCTTATCACTTGGTAAAGAATAACTGTCATAAGTTCTGTGCCAGTATGATCGCGGGCAAACCGGTGACCGTGACGACCTTTTACGACTTAAACCAATTCTTGAATTGCTTCTACCACACAATGCTAGCCTGGTATCCCATTGCACAGCGGTAACCCGGATACAGATCCAGCCGCAGGCAAGCTAGCGTATGTCTTTTGTATCCTAAACAGAGTGCACATTGGACGGTAAAGTCGTCAGTTTGGTCTACACTCAATAATAAAGGTTGTTGAAAATCAGCCGTTTTTATTGTCTCAGGAGTAGCACATGTCACAGTCGTTCAAACAAACGCCAGAAAATGCGCTGAAGGAAAATGGCTTTGCGCGCATCATCCCATGCAAACAATTAGATGTCGCTGATCCTCTTAAGTGGTTAGGCCTGGCCTGGAGAGATGCGCTACGCGCACCGATCATTACATTGTTTTTTGGTGTTATTTTTACAATGGCTCCCTGGGGTATCTTTTATCTCGTGCAGCTGACCGGTTGGCACTTGGTGATTTTGCCTTCTATCGTATGCTTTATGCTAATTGGCCCTTTTCTGGCGGCGGGCTTGTATGATGTGAGTTGGGAGCTGGAGAAAGGGCATGTGCCTACCGTCTGGCACAGTGTCAAAGCGATTAACCGAAACGCTGTAAATGAATGGGCGTTCGGCTTATTGCTGTTGGTGATTATGATTTTTTGGTTGCGCGTTTCGGCGCTGATTCACGCACTTTATCCGCCTTATTTGGAAGCGAATTTATCCAATCTAATGCCTTTTTTGGCGTTGGGTACTGTAGTAGGGGCAGGCTTTACCATGCTGGTGTTTTTTATTAGCGCTTTTACACAACCCATTTTAATGGAACGTCGGGTTGATTTAGCTACCGCTGTTTTAAGCAGCATGAACGCGGTATGGGTCAATAAGTTACCAATGGCTATATGGGCCTTGATGATTTTAACCGCAGTTGGGATCGGCTTTGTAACTTACTTCTTTGCGTTTTTGATTCTAATGCCGCTAATTGGTTACGCGACATGGCACGCCTATATAGATACTATTGAGATAAAGCGTGAAAGGACCTACGAGTAGCTCAGCGGGTTAACTTAATAGTAACCTTGCTGGTTGCTTTGCAGCAGCAGGGAAGGATTTCATCGTCATTAATGTAGGCGAGGGGGTCTATGGTGTATTCCACTTCACCGTCGTTCAATTGTGTTCTACAAGCGCCGCAAAAGCCTTCACGGCAGTGATAGTGAACGTCGATTTTTTGCGCTTCTAAGGCTTCGAGGATGGTTTGCCCGGGTTGTTGGATCACGTCACCGTGATCCACAACGCGAATCACCCGGGCCTTGTCGTCGGTCATAGTTACAGATCGAAGTCGCCAAACTCATCAGCACTGACTTCGGAGTCAATTTGACCTACCAGATAGGAACTGATTTCTGATTCTTGTGGTGCAACCTGTACATGATCTGACATCAGATAGTTATTCATCCAGGGTAACGGGTTACCGGATATGTTAAACTGAGTCGGTAAGCCAATCGCACGCATACGCTCATCGGCAATGTATTCAACGTATTGGCATAAAATATCACGATTCAAACCAATCATTGAGCCATGTTGAAATAAGTACGATGCCCATTCTTTTTCCTGTTCTACCGCTTTGAGGAAAATAGCTAATGATTCTTCCTGGCATTCGGCGGCAATTTCTGCCATTTCAGGATCATCTTTGCCTTTAGCCCACAAATTCAGAATATGCTGAGTTGAGGTAAGATGCAGATTTTCATCACGTGCTATAAGACGAATGATCTTGGAGTTACCCTCCATTAACTCGCGCTCTGCAAAGGCGAAGGTACAGGCAAATGACACATAAAAGCGGATTGCTTCGAGGGCGTTGACTGAACACATACATAGGTAAAGCTTGCGCTTAAGTTCGCGCATTGTCACCGTGTAAATGCTGCCATCTTCAGTCTTGTGAGATCCTTCACCCTGGGTTTGCCAAAGTTGAGTAGCAAAAATTAAATCATCGTAATAACGGGAAATGTCTGTCGCCCGTTTTTTGATTTCGTCATTGACTACGATATCGTCGAATACGTCACTAGGGTCTGTGAAAAGGTTACGCAGTATATGGGTATACGAACGAGAGTGAATCGTTTCAAAAAATGACCAGGTTTCTACCCAGGTTTCTAGTTCAGGTAATGAAATGATCGGCAAAAATGCGATGTTCGGACTGCGCCCTTGCACTGAATCAAGTAGCGTTTGGTATTTAAGATTCGAGATGAAAATGTGCTTTTCACTGTCCGATAATTTTTGAAAGTCGAGTCTGTCCTTGCTGACATCAACTTCTTCCGGACGCCAGAAAAACGAAATTTGTTTTTCAATCAGCTTTTCAAAAATACTGTGACGTTGCTGGTCAAAGCGAGCGACATTTACTGGTTTGCCAAAGAACATAGGCTCTTTGAGCGCATCGTTATTTTCCTGATTAAACGTTGTGTACTTCATGATTCTGCTATTCAAATGAAAACAAAGAGAAGGCGGCAATAAGCCGCCTGACGTTTATTAGATCTTACAAGCACCGCCTGCGCAATCATCATCCTCTACCACTACATCAACAGTGGCAGTGGGCTTTTCAGACGCACTGGTAACTTTCTCTTCTACTGAATCAGCAGCACCATCCCGGGTGTTGTGATAGTAAAAGGTTTTAATTCCCAATTTATAAGCTGTCAGTAAATCTTTAAGCAACAGCTTCATAGGAACTTTACCGCCTTCGTAACGGGCAGGATCATAATTGGTGTTGGCGGAGATAGTTTGGTCGATAAACTTCTGCATAATACCTACCAGTTGCAGATAGCCGTCATTACTGGGTATCGACCAGAGCAGTTCGTATTTATCTTTCAGCGTGTCATATTCAGGAACAACCTGACGAAGTACACCGTCTTTACTGGCTTTCACGCTGATATGACCACGCGGAGGCTCAATACCATTGGTCGCATTGGAAATTTGCGAGGAGGTCTCTGACGGCATCAACGCTGACAATGTACTGTTACGCAAGCCGTGGGCCATAATATCGCTACGCAAAGCGTCCCAGTCATAGTGCAGTGGTTCGTTAACTACACTGTCGAGATCTTTTTTATAGGTATCTACCGGTAACAAGCCTTGTGAGTAGGTTGTTTCGTCGAACTTAGGACACTTACCTTTTTCTTTCGCCAGATTGTTAGAGGCCTTGAGCAAATAATACTGCATGGCTTCAAAGGTTCTGTGTACCAAGCCATTGGCACTGCCATCGGAGTATTTAACTCCGTTTTTGGCCAGGTAATAGGCAAAGTTAATCACTCCAACACCCAAGGTACGACGACCCATTGTCGCGTTATATGCCGCAGGAACCGGGTAATCCTGATAATCCAGCAAGCTATCTAACGCGCGAACGGTTAAATCCGCCAGTTCTTCGAATTCATCTAAGCTCTTGATTTCGCCCAAGTTGAATGCCGATAGGGTACACAGGGCAATCTCACCTTCTTCGTCATTGACGTGCTGTAAAGGCTTGGTTGGCAGGGCAATTTCTAAACATAAATTACTCTGGCGAACCGGAGCGACTTTCGGATTAAATGGACTGTGTGTGTTGCAATGATCAACATTCTGCAAATAGATACGGCCTGTGCTGGCGCGCTCTTGCATAAATAAGCTGAATAGCTCCATCGCTTTGACGCGTTTCTTACGGATGCTGTCATCTTGTTCATACTGAACATAAAGACGTTCAAACTCAGCTTGGTCAGCGAAGAAGGCATCATACAAGCCGGGTACATCAGACGGGCTGAACAGGGTGATGTAATCGTTTTTAATAAAACGCTGATACATCAACTTATTGAACTGCACCCCATAGTCGAGGTGACGAACCCGGTTTTCTTCAACGCCGCGGTTATTTTTCAGTACCAATAGTGATTCAACTTCTAGGTGCCAAAGCGGGTAAAACAGCGTTGCTGCACCGCCACGTACACCACCTTGAGAGCAGCTTTTTACTGCTGTCTGGAAATATTTATAAAACGGAATGCAACCAGTATGGAAGGCTTCTCCACCACGGATCTCACTACCTAAAGCACGAATTCTACCGGCATTCACACCGATCCCGGCACGCTGACTCACATACTTAACGATGGCACTGGCGGTTGCGTTGATAGAATCGAGGCTATCACCGGTTTCAATTAACACACATGAACTGAACTGACGTGTTGGCGTGCGCACACCTGACATGATTGGGGTGGGCAAAGACACTTTGAATTTAGATGTGACATCATAAAAACGCTTCACATAGTCGAGGCGTTCACGCTTGTCATAATTAGCAAATAAACAGGCAGCAACCAGCATATATAAGAACTGTGCGCTCTCATAGACTTCACCGCTAACACGGTTTTGAACCAGGTATTTACCTTCGAGCTGTTTAACCGCAGCATAGCTAAAATTCATATCGCGCCAGTGGTCAATATGTTGGTCTAACTCTTCTAGTTCTGCTTGCGTGTAATCTTCCAGAATATGCTTATCATATTTGCCTTTCTCAACCATGGTTTTGACATGAGTATAAAGGGCAGGTGGCTCAAACTGGCCATAGGCTTTTTTACGCAGGTGGAAGATGGCAAGACGAGCGGCCAAATACTGATAATCTGGTGATTCTTCACTGATTAACTCCGCTGCTGAACGAATCAGAGTTTCGTGGATCGCTTCGGTCTTAATTCCTTCGTAAAATTGAAGATGTGCTTTAAGTTCCACTTGAGATACAGAGACATTTTTCAGGTCTTTTGCAGCCCAGGTCACTACTTTGTGAATTTTTTCCAGATCCAGGGGTTCCGTTTCCCCATTGCGTTTAGTAACGAGAAGGTTGTTATTCATGCCAGTCAGCCAGTTCTTGTTTTAGTTTGTGTTGTTAATTGACCTGATAAATCGTCAGGTAACTCACCAGAGGAATTAGCGCATCCCTTGCTGATATGACACAAGATAGTGAGGTCGGAGTCTGAATGCAACCCAATATCTGGTGGTTTTGTATGCACTAAGGCACTAGTCAAAAAATGGGTTAGTAGCAACTTACTGCAAAGCGACCGATGAGACCGAATTTGATGGATTGCAATACGAAAAAATGATCTTTTTACTGGGTAAAATATTTTAATTTTAAAACTGCGCTTTTAATAGCATATCGATATATAGTTCTGCTTGACGGGATTTAACACTAGATGTTGTGTTTGGATTGTAAAAGTTGTAGCAAATCTTGTGGTGTTGAACATAGGTGATCTGCGCCCCATTGATCAGGATCCTGATCTGGGGGAATGTAACCCCACCCAGCAAAGGCTGTTGTCATTCCTGCCGCGTTACCGGCGATAATATCCCGCTCTGCATCGCCAATGTACCAACAGTGTTCAGGCTCGCGTTGCAGTAAATTGGCTGCATATAATAATGGGGCAGGGTCAGGCTTCCGCGACGCCAGAGTATCGCCACACACAACCTGACTAACATTGTTGAACAGATCGAATTTAGGTAACAGGGCGGCGGTTTGCACGCTGGGTTTATTGGTGACAATTGCCCACTGAATGGCATGAGATTCCAACCAACCAATCATTTCAGACACACCAGCGTATAGTTGTGTAGATAACGCCAGGCATTGATCATAGCTGGATAAGAACTCTGCTCGTAGGTCGTTACGCTGTTGGTCCGTTAACTCTGGGAACCCCAAGCGTAACATACCCATGGCACCATCCGAACCCCAAGGACGCGCCAGCTCTGCATTGACTATCGGACGCTGACGCTGAATAAGCATTTTATTTAATGCCGCCAACAGATCATCGACTGTGTCAAGCAGGGTGCCATCGAGATCAAAAAGAACCGCTTGAGGTTTAATCATCAGCTAATTTTTTACAAACCAGCATGTAATTAACATCAACATTTTTTTCACTGAGATAAAAACTGTTGGTCAGCGGGTTCATATGTAAGCCCGTCATATGCACGACTTTAAGCCCGGCTTTTTCACACCAGCGCACCAACTCTGCTGGTTTTATAAACTTATCATGTTCATGGGTACCCGGCGGGACCAGTTTTAACAGCCGCTCTGCGGCCAAAATGGCCATCGCCCATGATTTCAGGTTTCTGTTCAAGGTTGAGAAATAGACTAATCCATGCTGATTGGCCAATTGCGCGCATGCCTGTACGACAGAAGCTGGGTCGGGAACATGCTCGAGCATTTCCATACAAGTAACGAGATCAAACTTGCCGGCCTGCTGACTGGCAAATTGCTCTGCAGTGGTTTGTTGGTAGTCCAACTCGATACCACTTTCCAACGCGTGTAAGCGGGCAACGGTTAACGAGTCCTCGGCCATATCTATGCCTGTCACATGGGCTTTACGACGTGCCATGCTTTCCGCCAAAATACCCCCGCCGCAGCCTACATCAACGATTTGCTTGCCAAACAGCCCATCGGCATGGGCCTCGATGTAATCGAGCCTCAACGGGTTAATTTGGTGCAATGGTTTAAACGCACCCTCCAGATCCCACCAGCGGCTGGCTAATGCCGAAAATTTCTCAATTTCTCGTTGGTCTACATTAACGTCTGTCATATTACAGTCCGTGATAAATTTTGATGCATTATAACCACACTGGAGTGAGTTAACAGTGTTCAGCGCAAAACCCACCAGACAGGGAGAGCTTAATTTGAAACAGGCTGGTTATTCTTTGAGCAAAGTCAGCCAGATTGGACTTAACCTCTGTAATTTTCCTCCGGTTATTGATAGACTCACGCGACTAAAACAAGGTTTTTTAACTCTCTGTCAGTGGCGGGTATATGCCAGTGAACAGAGTACATAACAATAATTAGGGACAAGGCTGTATATGACAGATCACGCCAAAGAAATACTCCCCATCAATATCGAGGAAGAGTTAAAGAACTCTTATCTGGATTACGCCATGAGCGTTATCGTTGGTCGAGCATTACCTGATGTCCGGGATGGATTGAAACCAGTACACCGACGCGTATTGTTCGCGATGAACGAACTAAAAAATAACTGGAATTCGTCCTATAAGAAGTCAGCCCGTGTGGTGGGTGACGTGATAGGTAAATATCACCCTCATGGCGATTCTGCGGTTTATGACACCATAGTGCGATTGGCCCAGCCGTTCTCCTTACGTTATATGCTGGTCGATGGTCAGGGTAACTTCGGTTCCGTTGACGGTGACTCTGCGGCGGCGATGCGATACACCGAAGTACGCATGGCGAAGATCTCCCATGAACTATTGGCCGATCTTGATAAAGAAACCGTTAACTTCGTACCCAACTATGATGGCACCGAACATATTCCGGAAGTGTTACCAACGAAGGTACCGAATTTATTGGTGAATGGTTCATCGGGTATTGCAGTGGGCATGGCCACCAATATTCCACCCCATAACCTAACTGAAGTGGTCAATGGCTGCATTGCCATGATCAACAACCCCGACTTAACCATCGAGGAGTTGATCGAACTGATTCCCGGACCGGACTTCCCAACTGCAGCTATTATCAGTGGTCGCAAAGGTATCGAAGAAGCCTACCGAACGGGCCGTGGCAAGATTTACTTGCGAGCCCGGGCAGAGATTGAAACCGAAGATAACGGCAAAGAGACTATCATAGTTACCGAAATTCCTTATCAGGTTAACAAGGCACGATTGATCGAAAAAATCGCTGAGTTAGTTAAGGAAAAACGGATAGAAGGTATCTCGGCACTGCGCGATGAGTCTGATAAAGACGGTATGCGCATTGTTATTGAAGTTAAACGTAACGAATCTGCGGAAGTTTTACTTAATCATTTATATGCCAACACACAAATGCAAACTGTGTTCGGTATCAACATGGTTGCGCTGGATAATAACCAACCTCGTGTATTCAACCTCAAAGATATTCTCGAAGCCTTTATATTGCACCGTCGCGAGGTTGTAACCCGCCGTACAGTATACGAACTTCGTAAAGCCCGTGATCGTGCCCACATCCTCGAAGGTTTAGCCATCGCGTTGGCCAATATTGATGAGATCATCGAACTTATCAAAGCATCGGGCAGCCCAGCAGACGCCAAAGCATCACTGACGGCCCGTGGTTGGCAATTAGGTGATGTTGCCGAAATGCTTGAGCGCGCGGGTGTAGATGCGGCTCGTCCGGATTGGTTAGAGCCAGAATTTGGCGTGCGTGAAGGCCAGTACTTCCTGACTGAACAACAAGCTCAGGCAATCCTCGATCTGCGTCTGCATAAGTTAACCGGCCTGGAACATGAAAAAATTCTTGCCGAATACCGTGAATTACTCGAGTTAATCGCTGAGCTGATGCTGATTCTGTCCAGCCCGGAGCGTTTGATGGAAGTGATTCGGGAAGAGTTAGAGGCCATCCGTGATGAATACGGTGATGAGCGTCGAACAGAGATTACTCATGCCTCTCATGATATCGACATTGAAGATTTGATTGAGCAGGAAGATGTTGTTGTCACGCTTTCTCATGAAGGCTATGTGAAGTATCAGAAGCTTGCCGATTACGAAGCACAGCGTCGGGGTGGTAAAGGCAAATCAGCAACCAAGATGAAAGATGAAGACTTCATCGAACGTTTATTGGTGGCCAATACCCATGACCATATTCTGTGTTTCTCAACGCGAGGGCGCCTATATTGGCTGAAGACCTATCAGCTTCCGCTGGCCAGTCGAAACGCCCGCGGACGTCCTATCGTTAATATTTTGCCACTGGAAGAAGGTGAGCGAATCACTGCAATTCTGCCGATTCAGGAATTTGAAGAAGGCAAATATGTGTTGATGGCTACAGCGGCAGGTACGGTCAAGAAAACGGAACTGACCCAATACTCACGTCCTCGCTCAAATGGCATCATTGCCGTGAACCTGAACGAAGGGGATGAACTGATTGGCGTTGCGATTACTCACGGTGATGACGACATTATGTTGTTCTCTGATGAAGGTAAGGTTGTTCGCTTCAATGAGAAATTGCGTGATGCTGAAACCGGTCAGGTAAAACTGGATCCGGAAACCGGTGAAGAATTATATGCGTTACGCCCTATGGGTCGTACGGCCACCGGTGTCCGTGGTATCAGGCTTCAGGAAGGACAAAAAGTTGTGTCCCTGATTGTTCCAAGAGGTGACGGTGCTATTCTGACTGCCACCGAAAACGGCTATGGAAAGCGTACTCCACTTGCGGATTACCCGGCCAAGAGCCGTGCAACCCAAGGTGTGGTGTCGATCAAAGTATCGGAGCGTAACGGTAAAGTTGTCGGTGCTGTACAGGTCGATGATAACGATGAAATCATGTTGATTAGCGATGCTGGAACCTTGGTACGTACCCGTGTCAGCGAAGTATCAACCGTGGGTCGAAACACCCAGGGCGTGCGATTGATTCGCACCGCTGAAGATGAATTCGTAGTAGGCTTACAACGCATCGATGAAGTCGTTGAAGAGCAAACTGACGACGATGAGTCAGCGGAGCAACCAGATACCTCGCAAGCCGAGGCCACAACTGGCGAGTCTGACGCACAGTAATAAAAAACGAGCGGTTAACCCGCTCGTTTTTGTTTTGATTGTTCACTTATTCCCTTTTGAGAGTTAGATATGACAACCGTGTATAACTTTTGTGCTGGTCCTGCGATGCTTCCTCGTGACGTCATGCAGCAAGCACAGCAAGAATTTATTAATTGGCAGGGGATAGGTAGCTCAGTGATGGAAATCAGTCACCGTAGCCCTGAGTTCCTCGACGTAGCCGCCCAGGCTGAACAAGACCTGCGTGACCTGATGAAGGTGCCGGATAACTACAAAGTGTTATTTATGCATGGTGGTGGTCGTGGTCAATTTTCCGCGGTACCACTTAATTTAGCAACGCGTGACGCTCAAGCTGATTATTTGGTCAGCGGTAGTTGGTCGGATACGGCCGTGATTGAAGCGCAAAAGTATCTCAAAGTAAATGTAGTATCACGTCATCAGAAGGTCGATGGTAAATTTACCCTGACTGATCCGGCAAGCTGGCAACTAGCAAGCGATGCCGCATATTTTCATTACTGCCCAAATGAAACAGTGGACGGCATCGAAATGCATCAGGTACCTGACGTTAATGTGCCCATTGTCGCGGACATGTCGTCGTGTATTTTGTCTAAGACCATCAATGTGAGTGACTACGGTGTTATCTATGCCGGCGCACAAAAAAACATCGGCCCATCAGGTTTGGCGGTAGTGATTGTCCGCGAGGATTTGCTCAATGCCGGGCGCCCAGATATTCCGTGTATTTTTGATTACGCAGAGCAGGCTAAACAGGGGTCTATGTTAAATACGCCACCCACATACGCTTGGTATTTAGCCGGCTTGGTATTTAAGTGGCTTAAACAAAACGGTGGTGTTGCAGCAATGGAGCAGACCAACGCGCAAAAAGCTGCGTTGCTCTATAGCTGTATCGATAGTTCAGACTTTTATCTTAATCAGGTCGATAATGCTTATCGATCCCGGATGAATGTGCCGTTTCAACTCGCCGATGAGCGTTTAGACAAAACCTTCCTTGCTGAGTCAGAACAACAAGGTTTAGTCGCGCTGAAGGGCCACCGGTCGGTAGGCGGAATGCGCGCCAGTATCTATAACGCAATGCCGCTTGAAGGGGTCGTTGCACTTACAGAATTTATGCAAGATTTTGCCAGGAGGCATGGTTAGTGGAGCAGTTAACACTAAAACCTATCCAACATGTTCAAGGCACGGTGAACGTGCCAGGTTCAAAAAGCTTATCAAACCGGGCGCTGTTATTAGCTGCGTTAGCTGAGGGGCAAACCCATCTGACTAACCTGTTAGACAGTGATGATATTCGTCACATGCTAAACGCTTTGACTAAGCTGGGCGTGACCTATCGGCTTTCTGAGTGCAAAACCCAATGTTGGGTAACGGGGAATGGCGGTGCGTTCAAGGTTACTGAGCCGGTAGAATTGTATTTGGGGAATGCCGGCACGGCAGTGAGACCTTTATGTGCCGTATTGGCAGCCAGCCAGGGAGAATTTACCCTAACCGGTGAGCCGCGGATGGAAGAAAGACCGATTGCGCCCTTGATCGATGCCCTAACCGCAGCTGGTGCGGACATTCAGTGCCATAAAAATCCCGGCTTTGTACCTATGACGATTAGAGGTACGGCAATCGATGGTAATGCCCTGCAAATTGACGGCACGTTATCGAGCCAGTTTTTGACCGCACTGTTAATGGCCGCGCCATTGCTGGACCAACAGGTCAACATCGAAATAAACGGCGAGTTAGTGTCAAAGCCCTATATCGATATAACACTCGATACCATGCAAAAATTTGGTGTCGAAGTGGTTAATCATAATTACCAACGTTTCGAAGTTGCTAAGGGTCAGCGTTATCGTGCGCCTGAGCAATTTTTGGTAGAAGGTGATGCATCTTCTGCCTCGTACTTTCTCGCTGCTGGTGCAATTAAAGGCGGCCCAGTCAGAGTGACAGGGGTTGGTAAGCAATCGATCCAGGGCGATATACGCTTTGCCGACGCGTTGCAAGCGATGGGGGCTGAGGTTATTTGGGGGAATGATTTTATCGAAGTTCGAGGTGGCTCTTTGCGGGGGATCGATATGGATTTCAATCATATTCCAGACGCGGCTATGACCATTGCAACCACTGCCTTGTTTGCTAAAGGCCAAACCCGACTGACGAATATTTATACCTGGCGTCTAAAAGAAACAGATCGTATTGCAGCGATGGCGACGGAATTGAAAAAGGTTGGTGCACACATTGAAGAGGGTGAGGACTACCTGGTAGTCACGCCACCTGAGCAACTTCAGCACGCTGAGATAGACACCTACAATGATCACCGAATGGCCATGTGTTTTTCTCTCGTTGCATTGAGTGATACCCCAGTGACAATAAACGATCCCGGCTGTACAGCAAAAACGTTCCCGGATTTCTTTCAGCGTCTACAGTCAATTAGTCATACATAACCGTCAAAGCCGGCACTTACTTTTTGGCAGTAGTCGCCGGCTTAAATACTGACATGATCGCGCTGGTCTTGTTGCCGCCTGCCTCAGAAGCACCAGCAATAACGTAAACCTTGCCGTCAATACTGAGCGCGCCAAGACCATGTCGAGGCTCTGGCATCTGACTGACAGACTGCCAGCTGTCGCCAGCTATATCGTATTCCCACACATCAGAATATACGCCGCCACCATCGTTAAAATACTCGCCGCCAAATACGTAAATGTGTTCACCTGTTACAGCGCAGGCTAAACCACCTTGAGCGGCCGGAAGCGGTGCGAGGGTTTGCCATTCACCACTGGTAAAGTTATAAGCCTCGTGAGAAGACAGGTTCCCGCTTGTCACCGTTCTGCCGCCTATGGTGTGAAGCTTGCCTTTGGTGTTTACCGCACAGGCACTGTTTCTGGCTGTGGGTACTGCAGGTCCCATCGACCATGACAGGGTCTTGGGACTGAATATGTAATGGGTATCAACGTCCGTTTGATCGTTCCAGTTGCTGTTTCTATCTGCGCTAACGGGCGTTCGTCCCGTAACCAAGTGTACTTTACCGTCATTCACAGCACTAAGGGTTTCAGCAAGTGGTGCCGGTAGCTTAGCGATTTTTTTCCAGCTCCCGTTAATCAAGGCATTACCTGGTTTATCTGCCACCAGTTCCATTACATCCAGACTATTGTGCCAGGCGCCATTACCATCAAGAGTAAATCCACCAAAAGAGAGTAAGCGTCCCTCAACAACCACTAACATAGGATGGTGACGTTGCTCTGGCAGTTTTGGTCCTTCTTTCCAACTTTTGTCTTTAAGGCTGTATACGACCACCCGGTCAGACACGCCAATAGGATTCTCATCAACATCAGGCGACAAGCCCCCAGCAACCACGATGTGATCCTCAAAAACGGTAGGATAAATCTCCTGCACTCGATAAGGTAAAGGTGAGGCAAGGTGCCATTGTTCAGCAAGCGCAACGTCTTTACTGATTGCAGGTAATGCAATAGCAACCAAACAAGCGCTTAGCCCGTGTTTGATATTTATCAGAATGACAGAGAGATTGAAAATAATATCCTTTGAGGCGCCATTTTTACTGTTTTTCATCATGCTGGTCGGTGAATAGGTTGGCAAACTGAATAAAAGTTAACAGCGTCAAAGGTTCCCTGCAACTACAGCAATTTAGCTGGGGAACTTTCATGCTTTTTTCACATTCTATAGGTATTTTGCCTGCTACTTAAATTTAACCACGCGTGGGAACCGTAAATCACTCGATTACGGTGATTGCAGGATTTTTTTGACTAACTCAGCCGGACTGGCAGAGGTTAGCTTTAATTGCTTATTTTTGTGTTTAACGTATAATGCCGCGCGATTTTTAACCTAGTGGAGTCGAGATGACAGATAAGGCACCAGTAATTACGATTGATGGACCAAGCGGTGCAGGAAAAGGGACAGCAAGTACCCTGTTAGCTCGAAAATTAGGCTGGCATTTTTTAGACAGTGGTGCGATTTATCGTGTGATGGCCGTAGCGGCCTTGCACCACCAAATTGAGGCCGATGATGAATATGGTTTGGTGCCGTTAGCGTCAAACCTCGACGTGACGTTTAACTCTCAAGAGGGAGGTTGTCAGGTCATTCTCGAAGGAGAAGACGTGACCGACACGATTCGCACAGAAGAAGTCGGTGCAATGGCGTCAAAAGTTGCCGCATTGCCGCGGGTCCGTGAAGCATTACTGCGCCGTCAACGTGCGTTTAAAGAAGCCCCGGGGCTAATTGCAGACGGCCGTGACATGGGCACGGTGGTTTTCCCAACTGCTGTTACCAAAGTATTTTTGACTGCCAGCGCTGAAGAGCGCGCCAGACGCCGTTATGAACAATTGAAAGCGGCCGGCCACGATGTTAATATTGCGCGTCTTTTAGACGATATAAAAGCACGCGATGAGCGTGACAGTAATCGCAGTGTTGCGCCACTTAAACCGGCGCAAGACGCATTGGTGCTGGATTCGACTGAACTCAGCATTGAACAAGTACTTGATGCAATTCTGGATTTTCATCAAAAAAAACAGGATTAGCTAAGAGGGGCCTGGCTTAGGAAGAGCAGGGCTTAATACCATAACCCCATGTAAACTGGATTGTTACGTGGATTTTAAATGAAGAACATCATGACTGAAAATTTTGCACAACTCTTTGAAGAGAGTTTACAACAACTTGAAACCCGCCCTGGTGCCATTGTTAAAGGTACTGTCGTTGCAATCGATAAAGACATCGTTCTTGTTGACGCGGGTCTGAAATCTGAAAGTGCTATTCCTGCTGAGCAATTCAAAAATGCTGAAGGTACGCTGGAAATCGCCGTTGGCGACCAGGTAGACGTTGCCCTTGACGCTGTTGAAGATGGTTTCGGTGAAACTATCCTGTCTCGTGAAAAAGCCAAGCGTCACGAAGCGTGGGTTGAACTTGAGAAAGCCTACGAAGAGAAAGAAACCATTACCGGTGTTATCAACGGTAAGGTTAAAGGCGGTTTCACTGTTGAAATCAATTCAGTACGTGCCTTCCTGCCAGGTTCATTGGTAGATGTTCGTCCGGTGACTACAACAACTCACCTGGAAGGCAAAGAGCTGGAATTTAAAGTTATCAAGCTAGATGCTAAGCGTAACAACGTTGTAGTATCTCGCCGTGCTGTTATCGAAGC